>NZ_CP130630.1:674166-1011250 GCF_030551255.1 Streptomyces sp. NL15-2K | reverse complement strand
ACGTCTGTCGAGGGACCCTGTGGTCGGGACGGACATAACTGGACACCCTTTCGTGCGGGACGTATGGCGAATGCGGAGTCGCCGCGGGGGAGGCGCGGCAAAGGGGCATGGGCGGGGACGGGGATCGGATGGTGAGCGCCGGGCTCTCAGCCCTGGCGCGAGGGGTCCCGGAACCCGGCGCGCACACGGCTGTCGTGCACATGTGTCGGCACCGCATCGTCCGACCGCGACTGCGACGGTGGTCGCGTCCGCGGCGCAGCACGGGGGCGCCTCGTAGCGCACCCGTCCATGGCCGGTATCCGACGTTGATACTGCTGCGTTCACATGAACCGGTTTCTACGGCTCTGCCCAGACGTATCGTCCATTTCCGTCTGGGGAAACCGGTTGACTCGAACTTCGGCGAACGTTAGGTTCCAGCGCCAGAAGGTGTCAAGAGGTCGACAAGAGTTCAGAAAGCGCCACCGCCGCACACGCCGAGCGGGCCTTGGCGCACAAGGGAGAGGGGCCCACGTGCCGGAACAGCCAGTCCGGGCGAGGCTGGTGGACGTGGCGGACAGGGCCGGAGTCTCCAAGGCCACCGTGTCCAAGGTGCTCAACGGCCGGCAGGACCTGAACGTGCGGCCGGAGACGCGCCGACGCGTCCACGAGGCCGCCGAAGCGCTGGGCTACCGCCCCCACTCCGGGGCCCGGGCGCTGGCGGGAGCGAGCACCCACGCCCTGGCGCTGCTGGTCCCCGCCCTGGACAACCCCACGTACGTCACCATCGCCCGCGGCGCCTACCAGCGCGCCCGTGAACTGGGCTATCTCTCCCTGCTGGCCGAGGACTTCGACGGGCAGGAGGCCGACGAGTCCTTCAACGACCTGGTGCAGGAAGGCAGGGTCGACGGGCTGCTCATCGCCTCCGCCCGCCCCGGTCACCCTCTGCTGGAAGCGCTCCGCGGCAACCCGGTCCCGCATGTCTTCCTCAACCGGTCGGTCGAGGGCTCCGGCCGGAACGTCACCATGGACGTGGCCCGCTCCAGCGTCACCGCGCTCGACCACCTGCACGGCCTCGGCCACCGCGCGGTCGGCCACATCGCGGGCCCGCCCGGCATCACCCCCAGCGACACCCGCAAGGAGGCCTTCCTGCGGCACGCCGGGGAACTGGGGCTGGCGGCCGCCCCGGTCGCGTCCGGGGACTTCACCGAGGACGGCGGCCGGCAGGCGGCGCTGGAACTGCTGCGGCCCGTGGACGGCGACGGCCGTCCGCCGGTCACCGCGCTCTACACCAGCTCGCTCGCGCAGGCGATGGGTACGATGGCCGCGATCCGTAGCCTCGGGCTGCGCGTCCCCGAGGACGTCTCGGTGATCGGCAATGACGACCTGCCCGTCGCCGCCCACCTTCACCCCCCGCTGACGACCGTCGCCATGCCCCTGTACCAGCTGGGGACGGCCGCCGTGGACGCCCTCGTGGCCGCCGTCCAGGGCACACCACCAGGAGATGTCGTCGTACCGACCGAGCCGCGGCTGGTGCTGCGCGACTCAACGGCCAGACCGGTAGGACCAGGAGGAACGCCATGACCGTCGCCGCCGCACCGGCGCGCTTCACCGGCCGTACGGCCCTGCTCACCGCGGCCGCCTCCGGCATCGGGGCGGCCACCGCCCGCCGGCTGGCGGCGGAGGGAGCGTCGGTCCTCGTCACCGACGTGGACGCCAAGGGCGCCCATCGCGTCGCCGAGGAGATCCGCGCCGCAGGAGGGCGGGCGCAGGACCAGCACCTCGACGTCACCTCACCGAGTGAGTGGGACGCGGCCGTAGCCGAAGTCGAGTCGTGGACCGGGCGCCTCGACGTACTCCATCTCAACGCCGGCGAGAACCTGCCCGGGGCGGCACACGAACTGGACGACGCCGCCTGGCACGACCAGCTGCGGCTCTGCCTGGACTCCGTCTTCTACGGTGTCCGGGCCACGGTGCCCCTGCTCAGGACGGCCAAGGGCGCGGTGGTGATCACCTCGTCCGTGCACGCGGTCATCGGCTTCAAAGGCTTCCCCGCATACGCGGCCGCCAAGGGCGGGATCGACGCCCTCGTACGCCAGCTGGCCGTCGAGTACGGCGGGCAGATCAGGTTCAACTCCGTTCTGCCCGGAGCCGTGGTCACGGCCCTGTGGGCCGAGGTCCCCTCGGAATACAAGGCGCAGACCATCGCACGCACCCCCGTCGGCCGGCTCGGAGTCGCCGAGGACATCGCCGCCGCGGTGGCCTTCTTCGCCTCCGAGGACGCCTCCTTCATCACCGGCCAGAACCTGCTCGTGGACGGTGGCCGCAGCATCAGCTCCCAGGAGTAGGCCACCCTCGCCAGTTCTGGGCGGGACTCCTGCCCGCTCCAGGCACGTCCATGCCTCCGCATCCCGGTGGAGCCGCGCCCGCGCGTCCCACACAGCAGCCCCTTCCTCACAACTCGCCCCTCCCTCCCGGAGCGGGCCGTCACTCGCACCCGCCCCCCACCACACCGACTCACCCGCCCGCTGCCTCGCTCAGCCCCGCCCGGCCGTACACAGCACAGGACCCGGAGGTCCACCCCATGAAGATCACTGGATACGAGCTCTTCCTCGTCGAACCGCGCTGGCTCTTCCTGCGCGTCGACACCGACGAGGGCATCTCCGGCTGGGGCGAGCCCATAGTCGAGGGCAAGGCCCAGACCGTCGCCCGCTGTGTCGAGGAGATGTTCGACTACCTGGTCGGCCAGGACCCGGCGCGGATCGAGGAGCACTGGCAGGTGCTCGCCAAGAGCGGCTTCTACCGCGGCGGCGTCGTCCTGAACAGCGCTCTGGCCGGCATCGACCAGGCGCTGTGGGACATCGCGGGCAAGACCCACGGCGTCCCGGTCCACCAGCTCCTCGGTGGCCACGTGCGCGACCGGGTGCGCGTCTACGGCTGGGTCGGCGGCGAAACCCCCGAGGAACTGGCCGAGTCGGCGGCCGCGCAGGTCGCCAAGGGCATGACGGCGGTCAAGCTGAACCCCTGCGGCCAGCTGGAGCCGCTCGCCACGCCCGCCGCGATCAACGCCATCGTGGACGGGGTGACCGCGGTCCGCGAGGCCATCGGGCCGGACCGCGACCTGGCGCTGGACTTCCACGGCCGGTTCAGCGGGGCGATGTCCCGCCGCGTCCTGCCCTTCCTGGAGCCGCTCCTGCCGCTCTTCGTCGAAGAGCCCGTGCTGCCGGAGTTCTCCCAGGACCTCGGCGCCGTGGTGCGCTCCACCTCCATCCCCATCGCCACCGGCGAACGGCTCTACTCCCGCTGGGACTTCCGCTCGGTGCTCTCCGACGGCATCGCCGTGGCCCAGCCCGACATCAGCCACGCCGGCGGAATCTCCGAGTCCCGCCGGATCGCCGCGATGGCCGAGACGTACGACGTCCTGGTGGCCCCGCACTGCCCGCTCGGCCCGATCGCCCTCGCGGCCAGTCTGCAACTCGACTTCGCGATCCCCAACTTCCTCATCCAGGAACAGGCGCTCGGCATCGGCTACGGCGACAGCAGCGGACTGCTGGACTACCTCGCCGACACCACGCCCTTCACGTTCCGCGACGGCTACATCGACCGCCCGACCGCGCCCGGTCTCGGCATCACCATCGACGAGGACGCGGTCCGGGCCGCCGCCGAACGCGGCCATCGCTGGCGCAACCCGGTCTGGCGCAACACGGACGGCTCACTGGCCTCCTGGTAGTGGGGGACAGGCCCGCCCGGGCGGTCAGGTGAAGCCGAGTCCGGCCTCGGGGCATCCGCGGTGGTGGTCGAGGCCGGGAACGGCTGACGCCCTCGTGGGCTGTGCCTCGACCGGTCGTCTGCTCAAGGCGCCGGGCGCGCCCGCCACCGGTCCGGCGAGCCCGTCGACCTCGGGGCACTCGGCCTCATCGTGGACTTCCCCGGGCGGCTGACCGCGGAGCAGCGCCACCAGCAGGTCGGCTGGACGTGGTCAGGTCAGTGTCACTGCGCCCCCGCGTGTGCGGCATGATCCGCCGGACAGGCCCTTAAACCGCGCTCCTGAGCCGGGGCGCCGGCCGGCGACGGACGAGCAGCAGCCCGCCTGCCGTCAGGGCCGAGGCGAGACCGAGGAGGCCGACGGCGTGGGCCATGCTGCCGGTGGCCGATTCCAGGCCGATCAGGACGAGCGGGCAGATGAACTCGCCCGCGAAGAAGGCGGCCGTCCACAGTCCGGTACCGCGGCCCCGCTCGGCGAAGTCCAGCCTGGACATCGCGATGGTCAGCAGCGAGGGCAACAGCACACCGGTGCCGAGGCAGTTGAGCACCGCGCCGACGATCACGACCACCGGGCTGTTCGCCAGGGCGATCACCACGAAACCGGCCGCGCACAGGGCGAAAACGACGGGCAGTCTGCCGGCCGTGCTGCCGGACAGTCTGGTGAAGGCGATGGAACCGACCACGGTGGCGGCGCTGGCGATCGCGGTGGCCAGGCCGATGACGCCGGTGGACTTCACGCCCAGGTCGTCGAGCAGGTAGGACATCTCGACGGGCACGGTGTAGAAGACCATCGCGCCGAACACGGTGAGTGCGCAGATGCCCGCCAGCCGGCGCACGGGGAACGACGTCTTCTCGCCCGCGGGTTCTTCGGGTGCCGCGCCGCCCGTCGGCCGGGGCTTGGACAGGGTGAGCGCCATGGCGGGGGCCAGCAGCAGGCCCACGGCGTAGATCCAGAAGGGCGCGCGCCAGCCGGCCGAGCCGACGGCGCCGCCGACCACGAAGAACGCGGTGGCGGAGACGGAGGCACACATGGTCTGCAGGGCCAGATAGCGTTCGCGCGTCCGACCGCTGTAGTAGTCGCCGATCAACGTGGTGCAGCAGGTCATGATGGCCGCCTCGGCGATGCCGACCACCACCCGGCTGATCACGATGGCGCCCAGCGAGTCCAGCCACAGCGGGGCGGTACCGAGCAGCGCGTACAGCACCGTCCCCCAGACCAGCAGCCGTACCCGGCCGAGGCGGTCCACGACGACGCCCGCGAAGGGGGCCAGCAGCGCGAGCGCGAGCGCGGGGATGGTCAGGACGACCGGGACGAGGGTCTTCGCGCCGGGCACGGCCGCGAAGTGTTCCTGCATCTTCGGCAGGACCGGCGCGATCAGGACGGCGCCCAGCACCGGCAGACAACTGCCCGCCATCAGGAGCACGGCGCGCAGCCGCCCCGCGCTCTCGGTACTCGGGCGGAGACCTTCGGCGGGCGCGGGCGGGGATGCGGGTCTGGACATGCCGAACTCCATGTGTGGTGGCAGGGGTGCGGCGCCGAACCGCTGCGGTTTGGCCACGCAGCGGGGCGCCGGCGCACCCGAGGGAGCGCGCCCGGGACGGCGGGCGTCGGGGACTGCCCCGACTATGAGCCAGGCCGCTCCGCGCGCCTACCCCTCACGTGATCGCACTGCCGGATCCTCGCCATCCGTGCCGCGGATGGGGCGTGCCTGCACGGCCGACGCCACGCGGGCCGCCGTGTCCCGCAGCCAGATGTGCCCGGCGTCGTGGGTGTGGACGGGGTGCCACCACAGCGCCTCCCGCAGGGGGACCGTCTCGTAGGGCGGCGTCATCATCCGTACCGGTGCGGTGCCCCGCAGGCGTTCGGCGAGGAGTGCCGGGACGAGGGCGATCCGGTGGGTGCCGGCGACCAGGAAGGGCAGCACCGTGAAGCTGTCGACGGAGACGCTCACCCGCGGTTCGATGCCGAGCATGCCGAGCTGGTGGACGGCCGGGGAGTCGTAGGCGCGCAGGTACGTCACCCACGGCAGCCGAGCCAGGTCGTCACGGGAGAGACGGTCGCCCACCTCGGGGTTGTCCTCGGCGACGAGGAAGACCCAGCCGTCCTCGTACAGCTCCGTGGCGGGGAAGTCGCTGATGATGCCGTGCGGCATGACCACGCCGTCCAGCGTGCTCAGCACGGCACCGGCCATCTCGGTGATGCCGGCCGGGATCTGGACGAAGCGCACGCGGATGCCGGGCGCCTCACGGTCGAGGATCCGGGTGAACTCGGCCCCGAAGACGGCCACCGAGTAGTCGCTGACGCCGAGGGTGAATTCGCGGGACTCCGTCGCCGGATCGAAGTCGGCCTGGCTGGTGAAGAGGCGTTCCAGCTGGTCGCAGACGGTGGAGGTCCGGTCGAGCAGGACTTTCCCGAGGGCGGTCAGTTCGTAGTGGCCGCCGACGCGGTCGAGCAGGTCGTCGTCGAAGTGCCGGCGCAGCCGGGCGAGCGCGCCGCTCATCGCGGGCTGGCTCAGACCGACGCGCCGGCCGGCCCTGGTGACGTTGCGCTCCTCCAGCAGGGCGCGCAGGGCGACGACCAGATTGAGATCAAGGCTTGCCAGGTTCACGGCGGGCACTCCAGCGTGCGAAGGCGTCGACACGATAAGTCGGGCGGATGACCGGCATCCAAATAATCGATTTCCCCTATCCCAAGGGCTGCGGCCAGATTAGTCCCATCGCAATCAGGAGGACACGTTCGTGAAACCCGCAGCCACGTCCGTCCCTTTCGCCGGACCCTTTGCCCTCGGCACCTTGTCCGCCCCCGACGGGGTCCCGTTTCCCGCCCTCGTCACTCCGGACGGCCGCGCCCTCGACCTGCGCACCGCCCTCGGTGAGCGGGAGCTGACCACCCGCACCCTCATGGAGGGCTGGGACGAGGCCGCGCCCCGCCTGCACGCCCTCGCGAGGGACGACGAGGCCGCCTGGCAACCTCTCCGGGGCCTGCGGGTGCACGCTCCGGTGGAGCCCCGACAGGTCTTCCAGTCGGGTGCCAACTACCGACAGCACGTGATCGACCTGGAGGTCGCGCACCGCGCCCCCGACGACCCCCGCACGGTCGAGGAGGCACGCGAGGAGATCGCCGCGCTCATGGACCGGCGGGCGGCCGAGGACCTGCCGTACGTGTTCATCGGCCTGCCCAGCGCGATCACCGGGCCGTACGACGACGTCTCCCTTCCCGACTGGGCCGAAAAGCCGGACTGGGAACTGGAGTTGGCGGCCGTCATCGGCAAACCCGCCTACCGGGTGTCCACCGACGAGGCGCTGGAGTACGTCGCCGGCTACACCATCGCCAACGACCTCACCGACCGTGCCACCGTCTTCCGCCGGGACATGCCCGCCATCGGCACCGACTGGCTGCGCAGCAAGAACGCCCCCGGTTTCACCCCGCTCGGGCCCTGGATCGTGCCCGCCGAGTCGATCGCCGACCCCGGCGACCTGCGCATCACACTCGAACTCAACGGCGAGACCATGCAGGACGAGTCCACCAAGGACATGATCTTCGGCGTGGCCCAGGTGGTGTCGTACGTCTCCCGGACCGCGCGACTCCTGCCCGGTGACCTGGTGCTGACCGGCAGCCCGGCCGGCAACGGCATGCACTGGGGCCGGCTGCTGCGCGACGGCGATGTGATGGAGGGCTCGATCGCCGGACTGGGCGCCCAGCGCACCCGCTGTGTGGGGGAGACGGGTTCATGAACCGGTACGACCCCGAGGGCGCGATAGCCGAGGCCGCCAAGTCGTACACCAACTGGGGCCGTTGGGGCGAGGACGACGTCCTTGGCACCCTCAACTTCCTCGACGAGGGCAAGCGCCGCGAGGGCGCCGCGCTCGTCCGGCGCGGCGCAAGCTTCTCGCTGTCGCAGCGGTTCGACATGGACGGGCCGCAGAAGGGCTGGCGGCGGCGCACCAACCCGGTGCACACCATGCTCGACACCGGCACCGACGCCGCCCTCGGCAACCAGGGCTTCCCGCACGGCATCGGCGGCGCCGACGACGTGATCGCGATGCCGCTGCAGTGCTCCACCCAGTGGGACGGCCTCGGCCACATCTTCGACCACGGCAAGGCATGGAACGGCCGGGCCGCCGAGAAGGTCGTCACCTCCGACGGCGACCTCGTCACCGGCATCGAGCACATGGCCCCGCACGTCGCCGGGCGCGGTGTGCTGCTGGACGTCGGCCGCGTGATCGGCGACGGCGGGGAGCTGCCCGACGGGTTCGCCGTCACCGAGGAGCACCTCGCCGCGACCGCCGCCGCCCACCGGGTCCGGGTCGGCCGCGGGGACCTCGTCGTCGTACGCACCGGACAGCTCAGCCGGGTCCGCCGCGAGGGCTGGGGCGACTACGCGGGCGGCGCGGCGCCCGGCCTGTCGTTCACCACGGCGGGCTGGCTGCACCGCACGGAGATCGCCGCGATCGCCACCGACACCTGGGGCTTCGAGGTCCGGCCCAACGAGTTCGAGCACGCCTTCCAGCCGCTGCACCAGGTCGTCATCCCCAACATGGGCCTGCTGATCGGCGAGATGTGGGACCCCGACACGCTCGCCGCGGACTGCGCGGCCGACGGCGTGTACGAGTTCTGGCTCACCGCCGCTCCCCTCCCGATCACCGGAGCCGTCGGCTCCCCCGTCAACCCGATCGCCGTCAAGTAGCAACCCGATCCGCCGCCAAGTAGCACATCGCATCGCGCTACCAGAGGAACGAAGGAGTTCCCCGTATGAGAAGACCCCGCACCGTCCTGGTCGTCGGCGGCGGATCGGCCGGCAACGCCGTCACGATCCTGCTGCGCCGGTCCGGACTGACCGTGGACCTCATCGAGGCCAGGGAGGACTGGAACGCCACCGCGGGTTCCGGCATCACCGTGCAGGGCAACGCCCTGCGGGTGCTGCGTGAACTGGGCGTGTGGGAGCAGGTGCAGGCGTCCGGGTTCGGCTTCGGATCGCTCGGCATCACCGCCCCGGACGGCACCGTCCTGCACGTCGTCGACGACCTCCGCACCGGCGGCGACGACCTGCCCGCCACCGTCGGCATCCAGCGCCCGCAGTTGCAGCGGATCCTCATCGACGCCGTCCGGGCGAGCGGAGCCTCGGTGCGCCTCGGCACCCGCGCCGAGACCTTCGACCAGGACGCCGACGGCGTGCGGGTGCGTTTCACCGACGGCAGCGAGGGCCGCTACGACCTGGTGATCGCCGCGGACGGCATGGGATCGAGCACACGAGCCGCGATCGGCATCGCCGACCGTCCCGTGCCGACCGGTATGGCCATCTGGCGCATCGCCGCTCCTCGTCCCGAGGGCCTGGAGCGCACCGACCTCGCCTACGGCGGCCCCGCCTACATCGCCGGCTACTGCCCCACCAGCCGGAACACCATCTACGCCTACGCGGTCGAGGCCAACCGCGACCGCGGGTGCATACGCCCCGAGAGCTACGCCGACGAGATGCGCCGCCTCCTGCAGGGGTACGGCGGTTACTGGACAGAGATCGTCAAGCACATCGACGATCCGGCGAAGGTCAACTACACGTGGTACCACCGGATGCTGGTGGAAGGCTCCTGGCACCGCGGACGGGTCGTGCTGATCGGCGACGCGGCCCACTGCTGCCCGCCCAGCCTGGCCCAGGGCGCCGCGATGTCCCTGGAGGACGCGCTCGTCCTCGCCGAGCTGCTCACCGGCACCGACGACTGGGACGACCAGCTGTTCCAGACGTACTACGAGCGCCGCATCCCGCGGGTGCGCCCGGTGGTGGACGCCTCCGTGCAGATCGGGCAGTGGCAGCTCGACGGGGTGCGCGACGCCGATGTGCCCGGCCTGGTCAACCGCATATCGACCCTGCTCAGGGACCTGCCGTGACGTCTCGCCCGCCACTCGACCACCAGCCCTCGACGAGCGCTGACGCGCACCCCTGGCCAACGGTCGATGTGCACGCCCACGTCCTGCTGCCCGCGGTCGAGGCACTGGTGGACGGCTCGCCGGGCCTGGCCGAGGCGAGGGCGCTCGACGCCCGCCGCAACGGACGGGCCGCGCTGGCCGTCAACGGGCCCATGGTGCACGAGCGGATCCCCAGACTCACCGACGCCGGTGTGCGGCTGGCCGCGATGGACGCCCAGGGCGTCGACGTGCAGCTGGTCAGCCCGTCCCCGTCGCACTACCACCCCTGGACGGACGAGGCGACCGCCGAGAAGGTGTGCCGACTGGCCAACGAGGCCACGGCGGCGCACTGTTCGGCCGCACCGGACCGGCTCAAAGGGCTCGGCCTGGTCCCCTTGCACCACCCCGGCCTGGCCGTCGCTGCACTCGAACACGCCCTGGAGCAGGGGATGCTGGGTGCGGAGATCTCCAGCCACGTGCCGGGGCGCGAGCTGTCCGACGCGGCCTACGAGCCCTTCTGGCGGCGGGCCGAGGAAATCGGCGCGGTGCTCTTCCTGCACCCGTTCGGCTGCACCCTCGACGAGCGGCTCGACCGGTGGTACCTGTCCAACACCGTCGGCCAGCCCACCGAGAACGCCGTCGCGCTGTCCCACCTCATCTTCTCCGGGGTCCTGGACCGTTATCCGGGACTGAAGCTGATCGCGGCGCACGGCGGCGGCTACCTCCCCACTCACATCGGGCGCGCCGACCACGCCTGGTCCGTCCGCTCCGACGCGGGCGCGGACTGCGCCCACCTGCCCAGCAGCTACCTCAAGCGGCTCTACTTCGACTCCCTCGTCCACGACCCCCACGTCCTGCGCGCGCTCATCGCCGCCGCGGGCGTGGACCGGGTCCTGCTCGGCTCCGACTTCCCCTTCGACATGGGCACCGAGGACCCCGTCGGGGCACTGCGCGCCGCCCAGCTGCCCGAAGCCGACTTCCACGCCGTACGCGGCGGCAACGCGGCAGCGCTGCTGCGGCTCACCTGACCCCCACACAGGAGGAAACCCATCATGAGTGCACGCCTGCTGACCCACCTCCGCCACGTCGACCTCGCCGTACCCGACTACGACAAACAGCTCGACTTCTACGCCGGCGTCTGGGGCCTGACCAAGGTCGCCGAGGACTCCGGCATCTCCTTCCTGGCCGCCGAGGGCAGCCCGGAGCAGTACGTCGTCCGGCTGCGTCAGGCCGAGGAGAAGCGCCTCGACCTCGTCTCCTACGGCGCCGCGAGCCCGGCCGACGTGGACATCCTCGCCGAGCAACTCCTTGCGGGCGGCGTGCAGTTGATCTCCCAGCCGGGCAAGGTCGACACCCCCGGAGGCGGCTACGGCTTCCGCTTCTTCGACGTCGACGGCCGCACCATCGAGGTCTCCGCGGATGTCGAGGCCCGGCAGCACCGCAAGATCGAGGAGAAGGAGTCGATCCCGGTCAAGCTGTCCCACGTCGTGCTCAACTCCCCTGATCTGAACCGGACTCGGGAGTGGTACGAGCGCCACCTCGGCTTCCGCCTGACCGACACACTCAGCTCGCCGCACATGGGCGAGGTCATGCACTTCATGCGGATCTCCAATCAGCACCACTCGATGGCCGTCGCGCAGGGCCCGCACACCTCCGTACACCACGTCTCCTTCGAGATGCGCGGCATCGACGAGTACATGCGCGGCACCGGACGCCTGCTGCGGGCCGGAGTCCACAAGGTCTGGGGCCCCGGCCGGCACACGGCGGGCGACAACACCTTCACCTACTTCCTCGACCCGCACGGCAACACCGTCGAGTACACGACCGAGCTGGAGATCCTCGACGAGGACACCTGGCACCCGCACGTCTACGACTTCTCCCAGCCCGAGATCGCCGACCAGTGGGGCACGGCCAACCCGATGAACGAACTCGTCGCCAAGGAGTCGTTCAACGACGTCGACCGCGGCGTGTTCGTCGCCCCGCCGGTCTGATCCCCGTCAGTTCCGGGGGCGCGGCACGTCCTGTCCTGCCGTGACCGCCCGCCCCGCGCCCCCGGCGCCTCCCTTCCCGAGAATTCCGTAGTCCCGAGCTTGGAGCCGCACATGCGTTTCGCCGCATACGAGCACCAACACCGGCGCCGGGTCGCCGTAGTCGGCGAGGACGGCCGCCTCCACCCGGTCCCCGGCGAGCGCGCACTCACCGAACTGATCACAACAGGCGCCCTCTCCGAGGCGGGGGCCACGGCCCTCGACACCCCGGCCGGACCGCACGTCTCCCAGGTGCGACTGCTGCCGCCGCTCCGACCGGCCTCCGTACGGGACTTCGTCACCTTCGAGGAGCATGTCGAGGGCGTACGACGCTCGATCGACGGCGCGAGCGGCGTACCGGACGCCTGGTACACCGCGCCGACCTTCTACTTCACCAACCCCCACGCCGTGTTCGGGCCGCACGACGACATTCCCGTACCCCCAGGCTCCCAGGCCTTGGACTTTGAACTCGAAGTCGCCGCCGTCATCGGCCGCGAGGGCCGCGACCTCACCCCCGAGCAGGCCCGTGAGCACATCGTCGGCTACACGGTCTTCAACGACTGGTCGGCGCGCGACCTCCAGTCCGCCGAGATGAAGGTCGGCCTCGGCCCCTGCAAGGGCAAGGACACCGCCACCACTCTCGGGCCGTACCTGGTCACCGCCGACGAACTGGAGCCGTACCGGGACGCGGAGGGCTTTCTGCGGCTGGCCCTGACCGCCGAGGTCAACGGGCAGGTGGTCGGCGAGGACCTGCTGTCCAACATGAGCTGGACCTTCGAGGAGATGGTCGCCTACGCCTCCCGTGGCACCCGGGTCGTGCCGGGTGACGTCCTGGGCTCCGGCACGTGCGGGAACGGCGGCTGCCTCGCCGAACTGTGGGGACGGCGGGGCGAGCGGACTCCGCCGCCGCTCAGGCCCGGCGACACCGTCTCTCTCACCGTCGAGGGCATCGGCACGCTCACCAACACCGTCGTCCCCGGCGCCGATCCCGTGCCACTGCCGGCCGGCCGGCGCCGCAGCCGGGAGCGGCCATGACGGACCCGCGCTCCGGGGGGCACCTCCCGGCCGAAGGCTGGGGGAGGTTGCTGGGCAAGGTGGTCGTGGTCACCGGCGCGGCTCGCGGCCAGGGTGCCGCGGAGGCCGAGGCACTGACCCGCGAGGGCGCCCTGGTGATCGCCACCGATGTGACGGAGGCACCCGGCTGCCGCCGTCTCGACGTCACCGGCGAGCAGGACTGGGCCGATCTCGCCACCGCTCTGAAGGAGACATACGGGCAGGTCCACGGCCTGGTCAACAACGCGGGCATCACCTGGCGGGCCCGGCTCGGCGAGGTCCGCCCCGAGGACTTCGACCGCGTCCACTCCGTCAACGTCACCGGCCCGCTGCTCGGCATGCGGCACCTGGCCCCGCTCATGCCGCCCGGTGCCTCGATCGTCAACGTCGGCTCCTCCGCCGGGCTCACCGCCCACTACCCGGTGGCGTACACCGCCAGCAAGTGGGGCCTGCGCGGGCTGTCCAAGACGGCCGCGCTGGAACTCGGACCGCGCGGAATCCGCGTCAACACGATCCACCCCGGCTACATCGAGACCGAGATGACCGCCTCCGCCGCCCCCGCCTTCCGCGAGGCCAACATCCGAGAGACCCCGCTCGGCCGCACCGGCACCGTCCACGAGGTCACCCCACTGATCGTCTTCCTGTTGTCGGACGAGTCGTCGTTCATCACCGGCGCGGAGATCGCCGTCGACGGCGGACTCACCGCGCACGGCGGGGTCAAGTCCGTCTCGGACGCCCTGCGACCGGAGGCGCCGTGAAGCGGCTGGAGGCATCGGGGTCACCGTCGATGACATCCGCGCCCGCACCGGCGCGCCACTGCACACCGACGCCCCACAGCCGCCTGCTGATCCCCCTCACTCCCTCACCCCCTCACCCCTTCATCCCGCTGGGAGCCACCGAGATGACCGTCTTTCTCACTGACGCCGACGTCAGAGCCGCCTTCGAGTGGGCTGACGCCATCGCGGCACTGCGCAGCGCCTACGCCGCACCGCCTGACGAGACTCGCTTCCCGGCGCGCACGATGGCTCGCGGAGACGGCCTGTGGCTGCGCACGCTCAGTGGCGTGCCCGGCGACGGCGGCCCCATGGGGGCCAAGCTGATCGCCGCCTCGCCTCGGCACCGGCGGGCCTCGTATCTGATCCCGTTGTTCGACCAGGAGAGCATGGAGCTGACGGCGCTCCTGGACGGCCACTCCATCACCGGTTTCCGTACCGCCGCCACCTCGGCGCTCGCCGCCGACCTGCTGGCCCCCGCCGGCCCCCTGCGCGTCGGGGTGATCGGATCCGGCTTCGAGGCGCAGAACCATGTCCGTGCCCTGGCGGCGACGCGCACGCTGTCGTCCGTCACGGTGTTCAGCCCCAACCCCGCCAGCCGCACCCGGTTCACCCGGGAACTCGCCGACCTCGGGCTGCCGCTCGCCACCGCGGAGAGCCCCGAGGCGGCCGTCGCCGATGCCGACCTGGTGGTTTGCGCGGCTCGCTCCCGGGACGAGCGGCCCACCCTGCGGCAGGCTCCGGCCGGCGTCACCATCGTGTCGATCGGGTCCACCCTTCCCGAGCAGCGCGAACTGGCGACCGAGGTGATCGCCCGCGCCGAAGTGATCGTCGCCGACATGGTCGACGAGGTCGCCGAGGACACGGGAGACCTGATCGCGGCGAGGAAGGCTGGCATCGACCTCGCCGGAAAGGTGGTCCCGCTCGCCGACGTCGTCTCCGGTCGCGTGTCCGGCCGGCCGGCGGACGACCCGGACGCGGTAGTGATCTACAAGTCCGTCGGCTCGGCGGCGCAGGACCTCGCGGTCGCCGCGATGTGCACCCGGCGGGCCGCCCAACTGTCCCTGGGCACCGAACTGCCCGTCACCATTTCCCCCGTCTCGAAGTGAGCAAGACCGTGAGCAACGCCGTGAGCAAGACCGTGAGCAACGCCGTACGCAGGGAACTCGACGACCCGTCCCTGCTGAAGACCGCCGCTTACGTCGACGGCACCTGGATCACCACCGACGCCACCCTCGCCGTACACAACCCGTCCACCGGCGACCTGCTGGCCGAAGTGCCGCTGCTCGACCGGGCTCGGACCACCGCGGCGATCGACGCGGCGCACCGCGCGCTGCCGGCCTGGCGAGCGCGCCCGGCCAAGGAGCGGTCGCGGCTCCTGAGGCGTTGGTTCGACCTGGTCACCGAGCACGCGGAGGACCTCGCCCGGCTGATCGTCCTGGAGGAGGGCAAGCCGTACCCGGAGGCCGTCGGCGAGGTCGCGTACGCGGCGTCGTTCCTGGAGTGGTTCGCCGAGGAGGCCAAGCGCATCCGCGGCGACGTCATGGAGGCGCCGGAAGCCTCGCGCAGGATCGTCGTCCTGAAGGAGCCGGTCGGCGTGTGCGCGGCGATCACCCCGTGGAACTTCCCCGCCGCGATGATCACCCGCAAGGCGGGGCCCGCGCTGGCCGCGGGCTGCACGATGGTCCTCAAGCCCGCCGAGCAGACCCCGCTGACCGCCCTGGCGCTCGCCGAACTCGCCGACCGGGCGGGCATCCCGGCGGGCGTGTTCAACGTGGTCACCGGTGATCCGCGCGAGATCGGTCCCGAGCTGACGGGCAACCCACTGGTCCGCAAGATCACCTTCACGGGCTCCACCGAGGTCGGCCGGCTGCTGCTGGCCCAGGCGGCGCGGACGGTGAAGAAGACATCGATGGAGCTGGGCGGCAACGCGCCCGTCCTCGTCTTCGACGACGCCGACCTCGACGAGGCGGTCGAGGGCCTGATCGCCACCAAGTACCGCAACACCGGCCAGGCGTGCATCAGCGCCAACCGCGTCTACGTACAGGACGGGATCCACGACGCGTTCGCGAAGAAGCTCGCCGAGCGGGTCGGCGCCCTCGCCGTCGGCGACGGCTTCGACAAGGGCGTCCAGCAGGGCCCGCTCATCGACGAGGACGCGGTGGCGAAGGTCGAGTCCCACGTCGCCGACGCCGTCGCCCACGGGGCCGTGGTCCTGCACGGCGGCAGGCGCCACGCACGGGGCGGCCTCTTCTACGAGCCGACCGTGCTGACGGGCGTCACCGCCGAGATGGCCGTCACCCGCGAGGAGACCTTCGGCCCGGTGACCCCGTTGGTGCGGTTCACCGACGAGAGCGACGCCGTCCGCATGGCCAACGACACCGAATTCGGCCTCGCCGCCTACCTGTTCGCCAAGGACGCCGAGCGCATCTGGCGCGTCGCCGCCGCCCTGGAGGCGGGCATGGTCGGCATCAACACCGGCCTGATCTCCAACGAGACCGCCCCCTTCGGCGGGGTCAAGCAGTCCGGCATCGGCCGCGAGGGCTCGGTCCACGGCCTCGATGAGTTCCTGGAGCTCAAGTACCTCGCCTGGGAAGGCGCGAAGGCCCCCACCTCCGCCCACGAACCCGCCTGATCACACCGCAAGGAGCACACCACCATGGCCCGCTACACCCGCGCCGAAGCCCGCGACTGGGCACGCGAGAACCTCGTCGGCGTCGTCAACTGCACGATCCCGTCCTTCACGGCCGACCTGAAGGCGATCAACGAGAAGGCGATCCGCCACGACACCCGCCTCGCCATCGAGCACGGCTTCATGGGCACCCTCGGCGTCTCGGAAGTCTCCATCCAGCTCCCCGAGTACCTGGACTTCCTGCGCGTCATCAAGGACGAGGCGGGCGACCGGCTGCTGCTCACCCACCACGCCAGCTGGAACAACCTGGAGCAGAACATCGAGGCCGTGAAGGGCGCGGAGGAGGCGGGCGCCGAGCTGGTGCTGCTGTCGTACCCGCCGAACTTCTACCCCGAGTCCGAGCAGGAGATCTACGACTACACCAAGGCCGTCTGCGACGCGACGAACCTCGGCGTCATGCTCTTCCCGATGTACCTGTGGGGCTTCAGCCCGCGCATCCACCCCTCCGACATCCCCGTACGCCTGATCCGGCGTCTGCTCGACGACTGCCCCAACATCGTCGCCATCAAGGCCGAGGGTGGGTTCCCCAGCATCCAGAGCGTCATCGAGTGCCACCGTCACTTCGGTGACGAGGTCGTCATCTCGATGCCCATCGAGGGCGAGCTGATCCCGCTGTCGCAGATCATGCCGCTGCAGTTCTCGGCCACCAGCGATCACGAGTACTACGGCCCGATGATCCCGCGCGTCTTCCAGCTGCTGCGGGAGGGCAAGTACGACGACGCCGCCGAGATCTACTGGCAGCTCCACCCGGCCCGCAAGATCAAGTCGGGGCTCGCCCCGGCCCTGCACGGCGGCGCGTTCATCAACCGCCAGGCATGGAAGTTCCAGGGCTGGCTCCAGGGCTACAACGGCGGTCCCCTCCGCATGCCCACCCAGCGCATTCACGACGCCCAGATGAACGCCTTGCGCAAGGGCCTCATCGACGCGGGTCTCGAACCGAGCATGGACCCGTTCCGCGAGTTCTTCATCGGCCGCAACCCGGCCTGAGGCGCCGGAGGCGGACGTAGCCTCACCGAGAGAGCGGCGACCCCGACGCGCTCAGGGCAGACGCGCCGCCAGGCGGCTCACTCACCGCCGAACAGGTACCGCACCGCTGTCTGGGTGAGGTGTCGCACGAAGGCGTCGGTGTCGGCGGCGGGAGCGGCGAAGTCCGGGCCGTAGCCGACCCGCATCATGAGAGAGGCGAAGACCGTGCTGAAGCAGAGGCGTACGGCCGTTTCGGGATCGGGGTGTGTGATCTCGTGCGCGGCGCCGAGGACCACGGCGGTGAACCGGTCCGCCATCTGCGCGGTGTAGGCACGGGCCCGGCGGTAGACCTCCGAGTGGGCTCCGCTGAGCAGCACCATTGGTTTTAGGAACGCCGCGTGGCGCTCGAAGATCCCGGCGAATTCGGCGACGGCCTCGACCACCAGCGTGCGCCCGTCGAGGCCGGCCCAGCGCTCCTCGCGGTCGAAGACCTCCTCGTCGGCGCGGATGCGGCTGAGACCGTGCTCGTAGACGGCGAGGAAGAGGGCCTCCTTGCTGGTCGTACGGTCGTAGATGGCCCGTGGTGCGACCTTGGCGCGCTCGCAGACAGCCGCGATGGTGAAAGCCTCGTACCCGCCCTCCTCGATGATCGCGGCACCCGCCTCGAGGATCCGGATCCATGCCTGCCGGGTCCGTTCCTGTCGCGGCGGACGTATCGCGAGCTCGCTGTTCCTGTCCGTGGATGTCACCACGCCATTCTCCCCGTGAATCGCCGGCATCCGGCTTGCCGATACGCCGTGGAAACCTCGCCGCACCCATTGACAGCGTCCCGCCGTGAGCCGGATGCTTCCCGCTAATCGTAGTACGCACTACGGTTTGTTTCCTCCTGGGGTCACGAGAACCACACTCACCGGGCCGCAGGTTCAACAACACTCAAAGGAGAGTCAGCTGTGACGCATGCGACCTTGCCTCTGCCCACCTCCGACGTCGACCTGTTCGCCGACGAGGTGCTGCACGACCCGTACCCGGCTCTCCGCCGGCTCCGGGAAGCGGGCCCCGCGGTACGGCTGACCACCTACGACGCATGGGTCCTGCCCCGCTACGACCACGTCCGCGCGGCCCTGGCCGACCACGAACGGTTCTCGTCCGCGCAGGGAGTGGGATACGAGGACCAGTTCAACGCCCCGATGAAGGGAAGCGTGCTGGCCAGCGACCCGCCGGACCATACCCGGCTTCGGGCGGTGCTGTCCGACAAGCTCGCCCCCAAAGCCCTGGCCAAGCTCCGCACCCGGATCGCCGCCCTCGCGGACGACCTCGTCGCCGACGCCGTGGCCAAGGGTGATTTCGACGCCGTGGCGGATCTTGCCGCGGTGTTCCCCGTGACCGTGGTCGCCGACCTGATCGGACTCACCGAGGAAGCAAGGGGCCCGCTGCTGTCGTTCGCGGACGCGGCGTTCAACACCTTCGGCCCGTTCAACGCCCGCGCCCAGGCATCCCTGCCCTTTGTCGGCCAAATGTTCGAGTATCTGAACACGGTGATGGTGCCGGAGAACCTCCGCCCGGACGGCTGGGCCGCCAGCGTCCACCAGGCCGCGGACCGGGGAGAAATCGAACCGGCCTCCGTGATCCCCCTGTTGTCCGCGTACGTGGTCGCGAGCATGGACACCACCATCAACGGCATCGGCAACACGATCCTCCTCTTCGCCCAGCATCCCGAGGCCTACCAGGAGGTGCGCGCGGAACCGGCACTCCTCCAACCGGCGTTCGAGGAGTCACTGCGGCTGGAGTCCCCCGCACAGGGCTTCTTCCGGCGCACCACCCAGCCGGTGGACATCGAGGGCATCACCATCCCCGCCGACACCAAAGTCCTGCTGTCCTGGGCCTCGGCCAACCGGGACGAACGCAGGTGGGAGCGCCCCGAGGAGTTCCTCGTCCGCCGCAACCCGGTCGACCACGTCGGCTTCGGCTACGGCGTCCACGGCTGCGCCGGCCAGGGGCTGGCCCGTCTGGAGGCGCAGGCCGTACTCGGCGCGCTGGTGCGGCACACGTCGTCGATCGAGCTCGCGGGCGAGCCGGTCCGCAAGCTCAACAACGTGATCAGGGGCCTGGCCTCGCTCCCCGTCACGGTACGCGCGGAAGGGAAGTGAGATGTCGAGGATCGTGGTGGACTTCGACCGTTGCGAGGGCCACGGGCTGTGTGAGCAGACCGCGCCCGACGTGTTCCAGCTCGACGACGAGGGCGAACTGCACCTGACCCACGCGGAGGTGGCCCCGGAGCGCGAGAGCGCCGTCGCCGCCGCAGTACGGGTCTGCCCCGTCGCGGCCCTGAAGGTCCAGCCGTGAAGCGGATCGTCGTGGTCGGCGGGTCCATTGCCGCGCTGACGGCAGCGGAGAGCCTGCGGGCAGAGGGGTTCAACGGACAGGTGACCGTCCTGTCCGACGAGCCTCACCAGCCCTACTCGCGGGTCCCGCTGTCCAAGGGCGTCCTGGCTGGCAGGGAACCCGCGGATTCAGCCCTGCTTGCCCCTCCGGGCGAGGACATCCAGTTCCGCACCGGGGCACGGGCCGTACAACTGGACGTCCGCGGCCGTGCGGTGACGCTGACCGACGGCACGCAGGTACCGTACGACGGGCTGGTCGTCGCCACCGGTGCCCGGGCCCGTCGCCTGACCGGCCGCAACGATCTGGCGCTGCGCACTCTGGATGACGCCGCGGCCCTCGCTTCCCGGCTTGCCGTCGCCCGGAGCGCGATCGTGCTGGGCGGCGGCTTCCTCGGCATGGAGATCGCCACGACCTGCCGCGCCCTGGGCCTGGACGTCACGGTGGTCGACCTCGTCCCACCGTTGCTCAGGCTCCTCGGACCATGGCTGGCCGATCTCGCCGTCGCGGCCGCGCGGGATCACGGCATACGTGTCCGGGTCGCGCCGGACGGCGTCGACGTCCTGGGTGAACACCGAGTGCGCTGTGGTGAGCAGATCTTCGAGGCCGACGTGATCGTGTGCGCGGCCGGAGACCTACCCAACACCGACTGGCTGAAGGACTCCGGCCTGCCCCTGGATGCCGGCGGCGGCCTCGTCGCCGACACGTGCTGCCGCGTCGCGCCGGGCGTGGTCGCCGCCGGGGACGTCGTGTCCCGGCAGGGACGCCGAACTCCGCACTGGACCAACGCAGTCGAGCAAGGCCGGGCGGCCGCGGCCGGCCTGCTGCACGGCGCGTCGGCCCGGCCCTACCGACCGGACCCGTATTTCTGGACCGAGCAGTCCGGACTCGACATCAAGATCAGCGGCGAACTGCCGCTCACCGGGGCCCCCGAAGTCCTAGCCGGCTCGGTGAACGACCGCAGTGCGCTGCTGAGGTGGCGGAATGACGCAGGCACGGCCACAGCCGTCGCTGTCAATCACCGCCTCCCCGTGATCAAACTAAAGCGGCTCGGCGCGGGAGTGCCCGCCGCCGCGTAGTGGTTGGTTTCGTGCTCGTGGGGCGGGATGTCGCCGATCGCGGTGTGGAGGCGCTGGTTGTTGAACCAATCGACCCATTCCGCGGTGCCGAGTTCGACGTCGGCGAGCCGTGCCAGGGCTTGCGGGGTTTGAGCAGCTTCGTTTTGTAGAGGCCGATCTGGGACTCCATGAGCGCGTTGTCCAGGGCGTCACCGATCAAGAGCCGTTACTCGCAAGCCAGCGGCAGGACGCATGACCGAGAACGTCCCGAGACCGAGCAGCGACAGCCCGCTTACTCCGGCCACCGACGAGGCGCCGGAGTGAGCCGGCCGGGCTCAGCCGCCCGTCGACTCCCGGATCACCACGGAGAAGTGGCTGATGAACTCCTCGTGGTCCGCCCCGGGCTCGGTCTGCTCGATCCGCCCGGCCAGCAGGTCGACTGCTCGCCGCGCCATGATGTCGTGGTCCGGATCGATGGTGGACAGCGAGGGGACGAGGAACTCGCTCTCCTCGACGTCGTCGAAGCCGATCACCTTCACCTGCTCCGGCACTCGTACCCCGGCGTCGGCCAGACCACGCAGCACGCCCATGGCCACGGTGTCGGTCACGCAGAACACGCCGTCGAAGTCGAGCCCGCTCGCGACCATCTCCCGGGCGCATCGCGCACCCGCGCGCATGGTGAGCGTCTCCATGCTCTGCACGAGGTCGGGGCCCAGAGGCAGGCCGGCGCCCCGCAGCGCCTTCTGGTAGCCCGTGAAGCGGAGGCTGGACACGTCGATGTCCTCGCCCACCGGTCCGCGCAGCATCGCGATACGGCGGCAGCCCCGTTCGATCAGGTGGCGGGTGGCCGCTTGTGACGCGTCGACATTGGGCATGGCGACGTGGTCTACGGGGCCTCCGAAGATCTTCTCGCCGAGGATGACCACCGGGTAGTCCACCTTGAGCCGTTCGACGTCGGCCGGCCCCATGCCGACGGTGCTGAGGATGAGCCCGTCGTAGAGCCGGTTGCGCGACTGGGACAGCGCGTCCAGTTCGTTCTCCCGTGAGGCACCGGTCTGCTCGATGCACACCCGGAGGCTGTACCGCTCGGCCGCGGCGATGATGGCGACGGCCAGCCGGCCGTAGTAGGGGCTGTTCACGGTGGGGACGGCGAGACCGATGGTGCCGGTTCGGCCCTTGCGCAGATTGCGGGCCGCCACGTTGACGCGGTAGTCGAGCCGGGCCATCGCGTCGAGGACCTTTTCCCGCGTCGCCTTGCGTACATTGGGATGGTCATTGATGACGTTCGAGACGGTCATGGCCGAGACTCCGGCCGCTATCGCCACGTCCTGGATCGTTGCCACGTTCGCCCCTCGGTATGCGGTCTCAGGACACCCCTCCCCATTACACCTCAGTCCTGCGACAGCCGGTGGGGTCGGGCGGTGCGAGGCGGTAGAGGGCCGCGCCGTATGCGGGGAGGTCGGTCGGCAGGCATTGGCCGTCGTGAGTCGTGTCGGTGCGGGTCCACAGTTCCGGACGTGGTTGTCGCTGCGGCCACCGATGGAGCCGAGCGCCACGGTGACCTGCCTGGGGCTGTCGGCGAGGGCGAATACGGCGGCGTAGCGGGTACGTCATCGGCGGACGCAGGCGTCGTTCGGGGATCGGTCGCGCGGATAGGATCACGGCTGAACTATTCCTGATCTTCTTCTGGACGGGTGCGGAGAACGGTGAAGGAGTGCGGCGGGATGTCGCAGACCGGCCCGGGCAGCCGGTCCTCGACGGGGGTGGCCGGGGCGGTCCCGAACATGCTGGTGGCGTGTGGAGGTGCGGCGAGCGCGGTCCGCTCGAAACCGGTGACGACCTCTGCGCCGGTCAGACGGAGATGAACGATGACGGGCTCGGACGTCGAGTTGGCGATCTTGACGATCACGTCACCGGCCGAGCTGTCGCGGACGGCTGAGACGGCGAAGACCTCCGGGGGCGCCGGGTCGTCCTCCAAGTCGTGGATCAGCTCACCGTCGCGGTAGCAGCGGATGCGCCGGCCGTCCACCTCGACCCGCAGGTCGTACCAGCGACCGGTCTCGACGGGGCCGTCCACCGAGTCGTTGAGGTCGTGCAGCACACCGTCGTCCATGCGCTGGAGTCGCATGCCACGATTGAGCCAGTCGCCGACCGACCACTGGTACCAGTTGCCGGGGGAAGTCCTGGCGAAGCCGATGGTGAACCCCTGGCCGCCGCTGTTCTTCCTGGCCCGCACGGAGAAGGCGTACGACGGTCCGTCCACGGCGTCCGTCAGGACCAGCCTGGCGTCCGTTCCGTGCGCCGTCTGCCGGATGCGGCCGTCGCCCCCCGGCTTCCAATGGCCCAACTCGGCGTGCCAGTCGGCGAAATCCGGGGCAGGTGCCGCGTCGGCGCCCAGCGGGCCGACGCGCGCATCGGTGAACTCGGCGCGGGTGCCGTGACTCGTACCGATGTGGACACTGTGCCGGGCCGGCTCCGGGACGGGCCGCGCCTGGGGTGCTCCGACGACGGTGACGGGCAGGGCGGTGTCGCCCGAGTTCACCGAGTGCATGCGCTGGACGTGGTAGTTGAGGGTGGGCCAGACGTTCGTGTTGTCGAAGTAGATCAGGTCCGGAAGCCACTGGGTGTGGCCGCGCTTGGCGAGCAGCGGCGCGTAGGAGGCCAGCCGGACGACGTCGCCGTTGCGCTCCATGGCGATCATGTAGGTCGCTTCGGCGACGGCGCTGCGCATGTCGTTGTCCCGGGCCGCGTACTCGCCGATGTACAGGTGCGGGCCCCCGCGGTCCATCGCGTCGAAGCGGCCGGTGCTCTCCAGGAACCAGCGCGGGGATTTGTACGAGTGTTCGTCGACGACCGGGACGCTCCTCTCCCGGGCGAACGCCAAGCCTTTCTCCCAGTCCTCGCCGGTGGGGGAGGGGCCGACGGTGCCGACGACCGTGATCTCGGGGTGGTGCTCGCGCAGCGCGTCGTGGATGCGGGAGAAGCGGTCGCGGAAGGTGTCGGTGATGGTGTCTTCGTTGCCGACCCCCAGGTATTCGAGCCCGAAGGGCTCGGGGTGCCCGGCGGCCGCGCGCAGGGCGCCCCAGCGGGAGTCGGCGGGGCCGTTGGCCCATTCCACCAGGGCCAATACCTCGTCGATGTAGTCGGGCATCTCCTCCTCGGGGATGCCGACCTGGCCGGTCGGCTCGGTGTTCTGGCAGCAGACGCCGGCCGGTACGACGGGCAGCGGCTTGGCGCCGATGTCCTCGCAGAACTGGAAGTACTCGTAGTAGCCCAGGCCCATCGACTGGTGGTAGCCCCACAGGTTGCGCTGCTGCCGGCGCGACTGCAGCGGCCCGACGGTCTCGGGCCAGCGGTACATGTTGCCGAGCCCCACTCCGTGCGCGAGGCAGCCGCCCGGGAAACGTACGAACTTCGGCTTCAGGTCCGCGATGGCCTGAGCCAGGTCGGCGCGCAGGCCGCCCGGCCGGTCGCGGAAGGTGCTCTGCGGAAAGAGCGAGACCAGGTCCAGATGTACGGTGCCGATCCCGCCCGCCACCACGGTGAACCTGGCCTCCGGGTCCGTCACCTCACACGTGATCACCGCTGAGTGCTGCTCCCAGGACCCGTGCACCGGACCCAGCTCCGCCCGGCCGTACACCCGGCTGCCGTCCCGGCTCTCGATCTGCGTCACCAGACGGTCCGCGGTGCCCTCTGCCAGGCGGGCGAAGAGGCTGACGTCGTAGCGTTCGCCCTCCCGTACGGCCACGCCGTCGAAGCCCTCGTTGCGTAGCCCTGCCCCGCGTCCGGCCGTACTGGCCGTGGTGGTGCGCAGCACCGCGTAATGCGGATTGGCCGGGTGCGGCGGCGCTTCGACGGCAACCGAGACCGACCCGGCGGCGCCGTCTCGCTCCAATAGGTCCCAGGCGGTCAGAGCGTGCCATTCCGGCCGGTGGGCGGGCGTGTACTCGAACGACCGGTTCTGCACCAGCTCGGCGTAGAGACCGCCGTCCGCCGCGTGGTTGAGGTCCTCGAAGAACACCCCGAACAGATCGGGCGAGATGGCGGTGCCCCGTGCCGCCGCGTCCACCTCGACAACCGTCTCGACGGGTCTCGCGGATTCACTCATCGCCCTCGTAACTCCTCGGTTGTTGGTCGTCATGGATGGTGGTGCTGGTCAGGCCAGTGTGGCTTGGACGGTGAGGAACGAGTGGGGCGGCAGTGTCAGGGTCAGGCCCTGGGCGGTGACCTTCAGGTCGTCGAAGGGGCGCGGGCTGACCGCTGCGGGTGCGTCGGCGGTGTTGTGGTCCTGCAGTCCGTCGGCGGTCAGGATGCGGGCCGTCGGTTCGGCGATGGAACGGCCGCGCAGGTCGAGCGTCACCTCGGCGGGCTCTTCGGCGTCGAGGTTGGACAGCGAGACGAGAACGGTCCCGTCCTTGACGCTGGCCGAGACGGACAGCGTGTCCAGCTCGGCGTCGCCCACCGGGCGGCGGGCGTTGTCGGTGCGCAGGTGCACGGCGAGGGAGGCGGCGTCCTGGTGGCCCTTGTTCATCTCGAAGACGTGGTAGGTCGGAGTCAGGACCAGCGCGTCGCCGTCGGTGAGGACCATCGCCTGCAGGACGTTGACGGTCTGCGCGATGTTGGCCATGTGCAGGCGCTCGGCGTGCTTGTGGAAGATGTCGAAATGCGTGCTCGCCACGAGGGCGTCGCGCAGGGTGTTCTGCTGGAACAGGAAACCGGGGTTGGTGCCCGGCTCGACGTCCCACCAGGTGCCCCACTCGTCCAGGACCAGACCGACCTTGCGGCCCGGGTCGTAGCAGTCCATGACCGTGGAGTGGCCGGTTAGGATGCGGTCGATCTTCTGGGCGGAGACCATCGTCCGGTAGTAGTCGTCCGTGTCGAAGACGGTGGCGCTGCCCTTCGCCTCCCAGGGGCCGGCGATCGTGTAGTAGTGCACGGAGATGCCCTGGAAGAAGTTACGCGGGGTGGCCTCGCAGCCGAAGCAGCTGATCTGCTGCATCAGCGTCTCGGTCCACTTGTAGTCATCGTCGGACGCCCCCGAGGCGATGCGGTAGAGCTTGTTGTGGCCGTGGTCGCGGCAGTACGTGGCGTACTGCCGGGCCAGGTCGGCGGAGTACTCGGCGCGCATGTTGCCGCCGCAGCCCCACGTCTCGTTGCCGATGCCCCAGAACTTCACCCGCCAGGGTTCCTCGCGGCCGTTGGCCTTGCGCAGCCGCACCATGGGGCTGTCGCCGTCGCGCGTGAGGTACTCGACCCACTCGCTCATCTCCTGCACGGTGCCGGAGCCGACGTTGCCGCTGATGTACGGCTCGGTGCCGAGGAGTTCGCACAGGGCCATGAACTCATGGGTGCCGAAGTGGTTGTTCTCCTCGACGTTGCCCCAGTGGGTGTTGACCATCCTGGGCCGCTGGTCCCGGGGGCCGATGCCGTCCTTCCAGTGGTACTCGTCGGCGAAACAGCCGCCGGGCCAGCGCAGGTTGGGGATGTCCAGGGCGCGCAGTGCCTCGACGACGTCGAGGCGGAT
Source organism: Streptomyces sp. NL15-2K (assembly GCF_030551255.1). Classification (GTDB taxonomy): domain Bacteria; phylum Actinomycetota; class Actinomycetes; order Streptomycetales; family Streptomycetaceae; genus Streptomyces. Next base: position 985,135 of record NZ_CP130630.1, on the reverse strand, counting down.
GCCGCCCTCGTTGGGGATCGGTGAGTCCTCCCCGACCCAGAAGCCGCCGTAGATGCAGCGGCCGAGGTGCTCGGCGAAGTGACCGTAGAGGTGACGGCTGATCTTCGGGCCCTCGATGTCGAGGCTGATGATCGCGGTGGCGTTGGCCACGGAGGTGCTCCAGGGCTGGGTGTGTGAGCAGAGGTCTTGTATCGATAAAAATTGACATCGTGTTACGAGCGTGTCAAGAGAGGTGCAGAAACTACTGGCCGCCGGGAGCCACCCTCCCTTCCCCGGCCCCTCCTCATGTCAGGAGGCCGCTCGGGGGACACCGCGCCAGACCCCCTTGACGTCTTCCGACGCCACCACCTACTGTCCGCCGAAGTCTCAGCAGCCGGTTTCCCCAGATGGCGCAATCCAGGCCTCGTGGCGTCGCGGCACTGCGACCAGTACGACGACCAAGCAGTTTCCGCACGTGTCTTGACGCATCCGTAACCCGGTGCCAGCTTTTATCGATACAAACCGTTGTCCTGGACGTTCCGTCCCATGCCCAACCGCCAGGCGGAACGTCCGCCCGTGGTCGGCTGCCGCGATGGCGAGTGCGCCCCGTGGACTGAGCGGGCCCTGCGCTTCAACCCTCAACGCCCTTCGGCGCCCCTCCCGTGCCGCCCTGCCTTCGGCGGGCTGCGCCGCGGGCGTCGGCTCGACGGCCGTGCTTCCTTTTTGCGGGGCGTCAGCCTGATCGGCGATCTGCGGTGGACATGTCGCTCCTGACATCGTCGGCAGAGTCGGGCAGCCGGGCAGCCGGGCAGCCGGGCAGCCGGGCAGCCGGGCAGTCGGGCAGTCGGGCAGTCGGCCGGTGGGCTGGGGTCGCTGCTGATGGGGGTAGTCACCGGCACCTACATGTGAATGGCGACTCACGGTCGGTTTCTGAGTCAGCGTTCACATACGGTCCGTCGCTCGTCGAGAGCTCTGCACGCACTTGTGTGCGGCGGCGAGTCGAGGGCTCACGGACCTTCCGGGGTACCGAGGAGGTAGGAGACGACCGCCGTCTGAAGGTGGCTGCGCAGCTCGTTCCAGGGCAGTGGGCGCTCGGACTCCAGGAACTCTCCCTGTGTGACGCGGTGCGCGATCGTGGCGTAGACCAGGCGGAAGGCGAAGTCCAGCGCGGCCTCGGGGTCCGGATGCGCGACGGGTGTGTGACGCAGTGCCTCGGCGAACTGGCGATTGCCCTCGACGCTGACGCGGGAGCCCTCGGCCCGTACCGCTTCGTGCCGGGTGCCGAGCAGCAGGAAGACGCGCAGCAGGGCCTCATGCCTCTGGAAGCCGTCGGTGATCGCGCCGACCGCCTCGCCGATCGCCACGGCCGGATCGCGCAGGATGCGCAACCGCTCCAAGGACATGCGTTCCGTGATCTCGGCCTGGAGGTTTTCGGTGAAGGCGTGCTGGATGGCCAGCAGGAGCCCTTCCTTGTCGCCGAACCGGCGGTAGATGCTGCCGACCGCCATGCCGGCCCGCTCGGCGACGGCGGCAACCGTGAGTGCGTCCACTCCGCCCTCTTCGAGCAATGCGTATCCGGCCCGCAGGATGTCCTGCTGTGAACGGCGGCTGCGTTCCTGGAGGGCGGCGGGCCTGCCGGTGGGGGACTCGGTCACTCGCGCAGTTTATCGACCGGGCTCTTGACGTCCATGTCACTGACATGTGAATCTCCAATCACATTGGACATCACATCGGACATGAATCAGGTTCACATGCGGACTCGAGGTGGACGGTCGAGCCGCGTCCACGGACGACGCGGGACGGGTGGCCGAACTTCCTTCGCGCCGCGGACCCGCCCACCGTGACCGTCCGCGTCTGGCCCGACGGCGAGCACACCCTCTACAACCCGGCGGTCCTCTACAGCCAGGCGGCCCTCTACAACCACGCGGTCCTCTACAACCACGCGGCCGAACGCGACGCGTACACCGGAGACTGGTTCGCGGATCACCTCATCGACCGGGACGGCCCGAACAACTAGGAACAGCAATGGACTTCACCGTCGAGACCGCCACCGACGCGGTCGTGGAAAGCTTTCGACAGACCAAGGACCAGCGGCTGCGGCGGGTCATGGAGAGCCTGACCCACCACCTCCACGACTTCGTCCGGGACATCGAACCCACCATGGAGGAATGGGAGTCCGCGATCGGCTTCCTCACCGCCGTCGGCCAGACATGCGACGACACCCGCCAGGAGTTCGTCCTGCTCTCCGACGTCCTGGGCGTCTCCATGCTCGTCGAAACCCTGAACGGGTCCGAGGAGGGAACCGAGAGCACCGTCCTCGGCCCCTTCCACATGACCGAGTCCCCGCGCCGCGAGCCAGGCGACTCCATCGACCTGCTCGGCACCGGCCGCCCCTGCGTGGTCTCCGGCCAGGTGCTCGCGGCCGACGGCACCCCTCTGCCGGGTGCCGAACTCGACGTATGGCAGTGCACCGAGGACGGTTTCTACGACGTGCAGCAGCCCGACATTCAGCCGCCGGGCAACGGCCGTGGGCTGTTCCGTACGGACGACGAGGGCCGCTTCTGGTTCCGCACCGTCGTCCCCTCCCACTACCCGATCCCCACCGACGGCCCCGTCGGCCGCCTCCTCGAAGCCACCGCCCGGCACCCCTACCGGCCCGCCCACATCCACTTCATCGCGAGCGCCGAGCACCACCGGCCGGTCACCACACACACGTTCGTCGCGGGCAGCCCGTACGTCGACTCCGACGCGGTCTTCGCGGTCAAGCGGGGCCTGATCACCGACTTCACCGAGTCGTACGAGGAGCAGGAGGCCGGGCGCTTCGGCGTGACCGTGCCCTTCACACACGCCCGGTTCGACATCGTGCTGGCACCGGAAGCCGAGTCGGCACGATGACCTTCACCTACGATGCCTTGCCGATGCGGGTGGTCTTCGGCGCCGGAAGCCTGCGCCAACTGCCCCAGGAAGCCGAGCGGTTGGGCCTGCGGCGGCTGCTGGTGCTCTCCACCCCCGGTCAGCGCGTCCTCGCCGAGCACGCGGCCGCCTTGCTCGGCGACACGTGCGTCGGGTTGTTCACCGAAGCGCGGATGCACGTGCCGGTCGACGTGGCCGAAGCGGCCCGCACGGCCGCGCGCGGTGTCGGCGCGGACGGCTGCCTGGCCATCGGCGGCGGCTCCACCATCGGCCTGGGCAAGGCGATCGCCCTGAGCTCCGGCCTGCCCGTGATCAGCGTGCCGACCACCTACGCCGGCTCGGAGATGATCACCGTGTGGGGGCTCACCCAGGACGGCCGCAAGCGCACCGGCCGCGACCGGGCCGTCCTGCCTCGCAGCGTGGTCTACGACCCCGAACTCACCGTCGGCCTCCCCGTGGACGTGTCGGTGACCAGCGGCTTCAACGCCATCGCCCATGCCGTGGAGGCCCTGTACGCGCCCGACGCCTCACCGATCGTGTCCCTGATGGCCGAGGAAGGGGTGCGCTCGCTGGCCACCGCCCTGCCTGCCGTCGCCACCGGCCCTCGAGACATCGAGGCCCGGACGGACGCGCTGCGTGGGGCGTGGCTGTGCGGGGCGTGCCTGGGGGCCACGACCATGTCGCTGCACCACAAGCTGTGCCACATCCTGGGCGGCACCTTCGACCTGCCCCACGCCGCCGTACACACGGTCGTGCTCCCGTATGTCGCCGCCTTCAACCTCCCCACGGCACCGGCCGCCGAGCAGGCCCTCCGCCGCGCCCTGGCCACCGACGACGTACCCAAGCACCTTGCGCGGGCGAGCGCTGACCTGGGTGCTCCCCGCTCACTCGCCGAACTCGGCCTCACCGAAGGCGACTTCGACGAGATCGCCGTCCAGGCACAGGCCCATCCCTACGCCAATCCACGACCGGTCACCGAGGAGGCGCTACGCGCACTCCTCACCGACGCCCTCAACGGAGCGCTCGCACCCTGACCGGGCCTGCACAGCCACCCCCGGCGCCTGGAGCGAGCCGGCGATGTGGGAGACGGGCCTGCTGAAGGGGGTGAGAAGGACTGGTCGGGATCTGCCTGGTGGTGGGTGCGCGGTGGATCGGCGGCCGCGAGGCGCAGGACCACGACTGGAAGGACCTCACCGCCAGCGTCGTCTTCCGTGGCGGTTCCGACGCCGCCGGCGGGCTGTCCCTGCTGCTGCGCGCCGAACCCGTCGGCAAGACCTGGGGCGAGGGTCTCAACTGGACCATCCGGCAGAGTGGCGACGACATGCAGCTGGTCATGAAGAGTTTGTCCGCCCAGCGAGCGCGTCTTCCGCCCTGGCCGGGGGCGGGAGCTGTTCGGCGACGAGGTGGCGGGTGAGCCGCTCGCCTTCGATGTCCACGTTGGGCAGTGCCCTGCGGAGGAAGCGCGGCAGCCACCAGGCCCGCTCGCCGAGGATCGCCATGACGGCCGGTACCAGCGCCATACGGACGACGAACGCGTCCAGGAGGACGCCGATGCCGAGCGCGAAGCCCATGCCCTTGATGACCTGCATGTCGGCGAAGACGAAGGAGCCGAAGACCGCGATCATGATGAGGGCGGCGGCGGTGACGACCTGCGCGCCGTGCCCGAAGCCCCGGATCATCGCGTCGTTCGGCGACGCGCCGAGGGCGTACTCCTCGCGCATCCGGGAGACGAGGAAGACCTCGTAGTCCATCGCCAGGCCGAACAGGATGCCCACGAGGAGCATCGGCAGGAAACTGAGGACGGGACCGGTGTCCTTGATGCCGAGCAGACCGGACAGCCAGCCCCACTGGAAGACCGCCACCATGGCGCCGAGGGACGCTCCGACGGAGAGCAGGAAGCCGAGCGCCGCCTTGATCGGCACGGCGATCGCGCGGAACACCACGATCAGCAGGAGCAGTGCCAGGCCCATCACCAGCAGGCAGTACACGGGCAGTGCGGCGGAGAGCTTGTCGGCCACGTCGATGTTGACGGCGGTGGTGCCGGTGACATCGATCTCCGTGCGGGTGCGCTGCTCGACTTCCCCCCGGGCGTCACGTATCTCCGCCAGAACCTGCTTGGTCCGCTCGGTCTCGGGACCGCTGGTGGGGGTGACGCTGACCAGAGCCGCGTCGCCGGATGCGGCGGTGACCGGCGGGGCCACGGACGCCACGCCGGGCAGGTCCTTGACGGTGGCGGCGAGTTCGTCGGCGGCGGGCACGACGTCGTTCTTGGCGCCCTGGAGCAGGACGACCAGGGTGCCGCTGTAGCCGGGGCCGAAGCCGTCGTCGATCATCTTCTGGGCCCGGGCCGCCGAGGTGTCCGGGTCCTTGCCGCCGCCGAGCCCGAGCTGCAGGTCGGCCACCGGAACGGCCATGATGCCCAACCCCAGGACGGACACGGTCAGGACGCTCCAGCGTCGCCGCGCCGTCATCGCAGCCCAGCGCCGGCCCGCGGTGGTCCGTCCCTCCCGGCCGGAGAAGCGCTGATGAGCACGCTCGGCGGAGCGACGCAGCACCGGTATCGAGCTGTCGGCGATCTTCCCGCCCAGCAGGCCGAGTACAGCCGGAAGCAGCGTGACGGCGATCAGCACGGAGACCGCCACCGTGGCCGCGGCACCCAGGCCCATGACCGTGAGGAACGGGATGTTGACCACGGCCAGCGCGGCCAGTGCGATCACCACGGTGGCGCCGGCGAAGACCACCGCGCCGCCCGCCGTACCGGTCGCGAGCCCCGCGGACTCCTCCGGGTCCATCCCGTCCCGTACCTGGGTCTGGTGGCGGGAGACGATGAACAGCGCGTAGTCGATGCCGACGGCCATGCCCAGCATCACCGCGAGGATGATCGACGTGCTGTCCATGGTGACGACGCTGGTCATGGCCATCAGGCCGAGCACACCGACGGCCACACCGACGAGCGCGGTGGCGATCGGCACGATCGACGTCCGCAGCGAACGGAAGACGAAGACCAGGACACCCAGGGCGATCAGCACGCCGACCGCCTCGCCCGGACCCAGCACCTTGACCTCGGCGCCGGGGAAGGCGTCACCGCCGAGCTCCACGGTCAGTCCCGTGCGCCGGGCCTGCTCCGCGATCGACTCCATGCGGTGCTTCGTGGCCTCGGTGATCTTCTCGTTCTTCTCCACGGTGAAGGTGAGCTGGGCGATGCCCGTGTCCCCGTCCGCCGAGACCGTGCCGGCGCGGGCCGACGGAGCAGTCGCCGACCTCACGCCGGGTACCGCTTCGGCCTCCGCGACCGCCTTCGCCACGGCGTCCCGGGGAGCTCCCTCGGAGACCGTCGCCCCGTCCGGCGCCCGGAACACCAACTTCCCGGCGAGATGGTCGTCGGTCGGGAACCTGCTCTCCACCACGTCGAGGGCGCGCTGGGCTTCGGTGCCGGGGATGGTGGTGGAGGACTCGAAGGGTTTCATCAGCCCCACCGCTGCCGTCACAGTGGTGAGAAGCACGATGAACCAGGCACCGAAGACGGTCCCTTTGCGCCGGTAGCAGAAACGACCGAGGCGGTACAAGAGAGTGGACACGCACAGACTCCCGAAGAACAGGAAAAGTGGGGAAGTCCCCTCACGCTAGGAGCGCCCCGGATCCAGTCACGGTGAAAAGCCCCTGGACCGCCGATGTTCACACGGAACTCCCATGGAGACGGCCCGGTCACGTCGGACATGATCGAAGCAAGAACCAGGAAGGGACAGGAACGACCGGATGGCTGACGAGCCCTCAACGCCCCCCGGCACCGCCGATGGCGCACATGGCCGACTGCTGGTGGTCGACGACGAACCGGCGATCCTGGACACGGTCAGCCGGTTCCTGCGGTTCATCGGGTACGACGTGCGCACGGCGTCCACCGCGCATGAGGCCCTCGCCTCGGCCCGCGACTTCCTGCCCGACCTGGTCCTGCTGGACGTGATGCTGCCGGACGGCGACGGCTTCGAGGTCATGCGACGCTTGCGCGCCGACGGACTCCCGCACGCCGTCGTCTTCCTCACCGCCCGCGACACCCGCAAGGACCTGGTCAGGGGACTGACCGAGGGCGGGGACGACTACATCACCAAGCCCTTCGGGTTCGACGAGGTGGCCGCCCGCATCAGCGCCGTACTGCGCCGCACTCGGCGTCCCCGGACCACTGATCCGGTGCTGCGCGTGGCCGACCTGGAACTGGACACACGCACCTACTCCGTACGCCGCTCCGGCACACCGATCGACCTGTCACCCACCGAGTTCCGCCTCCTGCGCTATCTGATGCTGTACAGCGGGCGGGTCCTGCCCCGCGCCCAACTCCTCGAGCACGTCTGGTCGTACGACTTCAACGGCGACGACACGGTGGTCGCCACGTACATCAGCTACCTGCGCCGGAAGGTCGACTCCCTGGGGCCCGGCCTCATCCACACCCAGCGCGGCGTCGGCTACAGCATCCGGGAGCCGAGTTGAGGAGCCGCTTCCGGAGGTGGCCGCTGCGCGCCCGGGTCGGCGTGATCGTCACCGCCCTGTGCGCGGGGGCCATCGCCGTCGTCGCCCTCACCTGGCTCGCGAGCGGGGCCGATCCCGTCGCCATCGTGACCGCGGAGCTGGTGGGGCTCTGCGTGGTGGCGCTGGTGACCACGGCGCTGGTGCGGCGTGAGCTGCGGCCCCTCGAACAGGCCGCGGCGATGGCCGACTCGATCGCCGCCGGCGATCTGGCCCGCCGACTGCCCGAGGCCGTCACCGACCCCACCACCGAGGTCGGCCGCCTCGCCGAGGCCCTGAACCGCATGGTCGACCAGATCCAGGCCGCCCTCACGGCCCGCGAGCGCTCGGAATCCCGGATGCGTCAGTTCGTCGCCGACGCCTCCCACGAACTGCGCACCCCTTTGCAGTCCCTGCGCGGCTACGCCGAACTCCACCAGCGCGGTGCCCTGCCGGACATGGCGGCGGTCGACGAGGCCATGGCCCGCGTCCTGTCCGAGGTCCACCGCATGACCCGGCTCGTCGAGGCGCTGCTCATGCTCGCCCGCTTCGACGAGGAGTACGAAGAGGACACAGCGGATCTGGAACCCGTCGATCTCAGCAGGATCGTCGACGAGTCCTGCCGCGACGCGCTCGCGGCCGAACCCGGACGCCCGCTGGAGAAACACATCGAGCCCGGCGCGTCCGTGCTGGGCGACGAAGCACAATTGCGCGGCCTGCTGGCCAACCTGCTGGGCAACGTCCGTATGCACACTCCCGCCACCGCGCGCTGCGTGGTGGCACTGAGCACGAGCGGTGACGAGGTGACGTTGCTGGTCCAGGACGAAGGGCCGGGTGTTCCCTCGGATGCCGTCGCCCATGTCTTCGACCGCTTCTACCGTGCGGACAAGAGTCGCAGCCGGGCCAGCGGCGGCAGCGGGCTGGGCCTGTCCATCGTCGCCGCCATCGCCGAAGTCCATCACGCGCGTGTCGAACTCGACAGCACGCCGGGCAAGGGCACGCGCGTCTACGTGGTCTTCCCGGTCCTGCGGGAGCAGGCGTCCGCGCACGCCTGAGAGAACGAGTGGGCGACGGGAACGCCCGTTTCCTGTCAGAAGCCGGGGAGACCCGGCGCAGGTCGTCGAGGGTGAGGGAGGCGCTCGCCAGGGACACCTCGCTCGTCCCAGCTGTGGTGGGCGAACTCCGTGAGCCGCACGCCGGTCACCGTGGCGACATCGACCGCCACGGGCAGGAAACCGAGATCGACCCTCAGTTCCTTGCGCGTCTGCGCGTCGAGGTTCAGGGGATCAGGACGATCTTGCCGCGGGTGTGCCGCTGCTCCAGCTCCGCGAAGGCGTCGGCGACGCGGTCGAGCGGGTACGTGGCGGCGATCGGTATCTCGACGGCGCCCGAGGCGACCAGATCGACCAGCTCCAGCAGGATCTCGCGGGCGGTCGCGTTGTGGCGGCCGTCGGTCCTGGCGCCGATCTCCGCGGCGCGTTCCATGGCGACTGTCGTCTGGATGCGTTCCGGCTTGATGCCGAGATCGACCGCCAGGTCGAGGTACTCGGGCCCGTAGAGGTCGATGAACACGTCGACTCCACCCGCCCCGGCCGCGTGTTCGAGCCGTTCGCGAAGGCCGTCTCCGTACGGCACCGGGATGACGCCGTGCCTGTCCAGCCACTCGGTGTTGGCCGGTGAGGCGATGCCGAGCACGCGCACTCCCCGGCCGGCGAGCATCTGTACGAGGAACGAACCGACCCCGCCCGCGGCAGCGGACACCGCGACGGTCTCGCCGGGCTGGACGGTGACGGCGCGGGCGGCGGCGTAGGCCGTGGCGCCGACCATGTGCAGGGAGCCCGCCACCTCCCAGCTCATCCGAGGCGGTTTGGTCACCAGCCGGTCCGCCGGGACAGCCAGGTGCGTCGCGTGCGCACCCGCCGCCGGCGTCCAGCCGAGCACCTCGTCGCCGACGGCGAGTCCGTCGACCTCGGCACCGACGGCTGTGACGACCCCGGCGAGGTCGCTGCCCTGGCCGGAGGGGAAGTCCAGCGGGAACAGATGCCGGATCACCCCGGAGCGGAGCGTGGTGTCAAAAGGGTTGACGGCGGCGGCACGCACCTCGACGACGACTTCCCCCGGCGCCGGCTCGGGCATCGGGACATCGGTGACGCGCAGCACGTCACGATCGCCGTACTGGTCAAAACGTACTGCCTGTGCTGTTCGGTTCATGGCTGCTCCGTGATGTGTGGGGCGGGACGCGGTCAGGGGACGATGACGGTCTTTCCGGTGGCATGGCCGGCGCGGGCCCTGGCAACGATGGCCGGGGCGTCGGCGAGCGGGACTTCCGCGTCGATACGGACGCGCAGTTCTCCGGCGGCGGCGAGTTCGGCGAGTGTCGTCAGCGTCTCGACGGTGGGACGGTTGCCGAGGTTGACGCCGAGGATGTCGCGGGCGGCCAGGGCGTCGGGATCAGTGGCGTAGTTGGTGCTGACCAGGGTGGAGCCGGCGCGAAGCAGCTCGGCCATGGGGTTGATGTCGCCGCCGGTCGGGGTGACGAGGTCGATGACGGCGTCGATGCCCTCGGGGTACGCGGCGGCCACTTGCTCATGGGTGGGGGCCTGGGTGAAGTCGATGACGTGGTGAGCACCGAGATCGCGAAGGTGGTCGGCGAGATCGGAGGTTCCGGTGGCCAGGACACGGGCTCCGGCCCGGGCGGCGAACTGGATGGCCGACTGGCCTACGCCGCCACTGGCGCCGTTGATCAGAAGGGTGTGCCCGCTCTCGACGCGCGCGGCCTGGACGGCCTGGTAGGCGGTGACGCTCGCGGTGGGGAGGGCGGCGGCGAGTGTGAAGGGGAGAGCCTGAGGTATGAGGGCGATGTTGCCGTCCTGCTCGGCGACGGTGTACTCGGCGTAGGAGCCGTGGCCGTGGGGCAGCCGCATGAACTGTCCGTAGACACGGTCCCCGGGACGGAAGCGGGTGACGCCCGGTCCCGTCCTTTCGACGACGCCCGCGCCGTCCGAGCCCATGACCAGGGGGAAGGTGTGCTCCACGGAGTCCTTGAGGGCGCCGTCCGTGACCTTCCAGTCGAAGGGGTTCACTCCGGCGGCGTGGACGCGCACCAGGATTTCACCGGCGCCGGGCTCGGGTGTGGGCAGGTCGACGAACTCGGGTTGGGCTCCGAAATCGGTGACGACGACGGCTTTCATGTCGATGCCTTTCTGGCCTGGTGGATGACTGTTCCGGGCGTCAGACGGCCAGGCTCGCCATCGGTGCGAGGGCGATGGTGTGGTGGGTGTGCTGGACCTTGGCGTGCAGGTAGCGCAGGTTGCTGGGCGTGGTGTGCACGCCGGTGGGGACGGTCCGGGTGACCGAGAGGCCGAGACCGCGCAACTGGTGGGCCTTGTCAGGGTTGTTGGTGAGCAGGTTCAGATCGGTGATGCCGAGGGCGGTCAGCATCTGGGCTGCGGCGGTGTAGTTGCGGGCGTCCTCCGGCAGGCCGAGGGCCAGGTTGGCCTCGTAGGTGTCCAGGCCGGCGTCCTGCAGGGCGTAGGCGTCGAGCTTGTTGTAGAGGCCGATGCCGCGGCCTTCCTGGCGGAGGTAGAGCAGGACGCCTCCGGTGGCGGCGATGCGCTCGGTGGCCTCGCGCAGCTGGGGTCCGCAGTCGCAGCGGGCGGAGCCGAAGACGTCACCGGTGAGGCATTCGGAGTGCAGACGCACCAGCGGGGCGGCAGCCGCGGCCGGGTCTCCAAGGACCAGGGCGACATGCTCGGCGCCGTCGGCCAGGCCGTTGAACGTGATCACGTCGGCGGTCACCTGGTAGCCGTCCGAGAAGCTCAGCGGAACGCGGACCTGGGTGCGGACGGTGGCTGCGGCGGTGCTGGTGGTCATGGCCTCTCCCGTATGTCAGGTCGTTCAAATTTGAACGCAGCACCTACGATAGGATGAAGTTTGAATTTGAACAACATGGAGGGGTGTGACGTGAGCCATACGCGTTGGCTTGACGACGACGAGAAGCGTGCCTGGACGGCCTTCACGACCGCGCACGCGCTGCTGTACCGGCGGCTGGAGCTGCGGCTCAAGCGTGATTTCGGCCTGTCCGGCCTGCAGTACGAGATCCTCGCCCGGCTCAGCGGAGTCCCCGACCGGGAGATGCGGATGGCTGAACTGGCCGGCGCCCTGGTCAACTCCAAGAGCGGGCTGACTTATCAGATCGGGCAGATGGAGAAGGCCGGGCTGGTGCGTCGGCGCTCCTGTCCCAGTGACGATCGTGCGGTCTTCGCCGTACTCACCGACGAGGGCATGGCTCTGCTGGAGCGGGCGGCGCCAAGTCATGTGGAGTTGGTCAGGGAACTGCTCATCGATGTGCTGACGCCGGACCAGGTGCGGGCGATCGCCGACGGCCTCGGCGAAGCGAGCCGCCGTATGGCTGCCGGCCCCGGCGAAACTCGTGCCGCGGCCGACGAGACCGAATGCGCCGGTGCCGGTGCCGGTGCCGGTGCCGGTGCCGGCGCCGAGGCCGCTGCCGACGTCGGCGCCTGATGGAGGCGCCTCACCACGAGACGTCGGCCAACTGGGGCCGGGCCTCCTGGCCGCTGCGCCGCCCGCGGCGACCGGCCAGGTACACGGCGGGCGCGAGGAGTGCGCCAAGGGCGACGAGCGCGCGGACGGCACCTCAGCCCAGCTGGACGTAGGCGCGGGTACCGAGCCACGACCCGCCTCGACTACTGGGACGGGCGACGCAACGACGCGACTACAAGCACCCCGGCCCACAGGACCACCACCAGGACGAACCGAGGGCTTGACGCGTCCGGAGAGAAACCGATGATGGCGAGGTGAGGACACAGAACGGCGAGTCGGTTCTGGCGAGGGCCGTGCGGATCTTCGAGGCGTTCACGCCGGAGGAGTCGGCCCTGACCGTCTCGGAGATCTCCCGGCGTACGGGGCTGCACGTGGCGACCGCGTCGCGCCTGGTGGCCGAGCTGGTCTCGTACGGGTTCCTGACCCGGGACGACGACCGCCGGGTGCGGATCGGCATGCGCCTGTGGGAGCTGGCCACCCGGGCCTCGCCCACCCTGTCGCTGCGCAACGCGGCCATGCCGTTCATGGAGGGCGTCCACGACGTCGTCGGCCACCACGTTCAGCTCGGCGTGCTCGACGGCGACGAGGCGCTGTTCCTGGAACGGCTGACCGCACCGGAGGCCGTGATCAACTACACCCGTATCGCGGGCCGCCTTCCCCTGCACGCCTCCTCAAGCGGCCTGGTCCTCCTCGCCCACGGCCCCGCCGACCTGCGGGAGCGGGTGCTCGAAGGACCCCTGCCCCGCTACACCCCGGACACTCCCGCCACCGCCGCGCGGCTGCGAGCCGTGCTGGCCGAGATCCGTCGCCAGGGGTACGCGTACTGCCCGGGATACGTCCACCCGGACGCGCTGGGCGTCGCGGCGCCGGTGCGCGACGCGCGCGGTGAGGTGGTGGCCGCGCTGGCGGTGATCGTCCCCAACGAGGCGGGGGCCTCGTCCGTCGTGCCCGTGGTGCGGACCGCGGCACGCGGTGTCTCTCGTGCGTTGGGTGCCCCGGGTGCGTTGGGTGCCCCGGATGTTCCGGGGCGCGGTCGAGAGCCCGGTGACCCACGTGACGGTCGTGCGACGGGCGGATGACAGCCGGCGGAAGTTCGTCTCTCACTGATTTCGTCTCTCACTGATTGAGAATGCCGTCGCGACCGTCCCTCGCCGCCGCGCATCCTGCATGCAACCCAACGACGGGAGGCGACAACGTGGTCGGAACCAGCCTGGTTGCGGACGCCGGGTCCGGCGCGGGCGCGGAACGCCCGACGCCGACGAAGGCGGCGACACTGACGGTCTCCGCCAAGGAGGACATCGCCGAGGGTGTCGTGTCACTCACCCTCACCCACCCGGGCGGTGCCCGTTTGCCGGACTGGACGCCCGGCTCCCACATCGATGTGGTTCTGCCGGGCGGGGCTGTCCGGCAGTACTCACTGTGCGGCGACCGATGGGACGCGTACGCCTACCGGGTCGCCGTGCTGCGGGAGCCTGCGGGACGGGGTGGATCCGCTCATGTGCACGACCGGCTGCGTCCGGGGGACCGCGTCGGGGTCGGCGGCCCGCGCAACCACTTCCCCCTGGTGCCGTCGGAGAAGTACCTGTTCATCGCGGGCGGCATCGGCATCACCCCGCTGCTGCCCATGATGCACCAGGCCGAACTGCTTGGCGCGGACTGGCAGTTGCTGTACGGCGGGCGCACACGGTCGTCGATGGCCTTTCGCGAGGAGCTGACGGCGGCCTACGGCGAGCGGGTGCATGTCGTCCCGCAGGACGAGCTCGGGCTGCTGGACCTGGCGGCCTGGCTGGGCACACCGCGACCGGACACCAAGGTGTACTGCTGCGGCCCCGCCCCGCTGCTCGCCGCCGTCGAAGCCGCGTGCGTCTCCTGGCCGCCGTACGCCCTGCGGGTCGAGCGGTTCTCCGCCGGCGCGCAGACCGCGCCGGTGCGGAACACTCCGTTCGAGGTGGAGTTGCGACGTACCGGACACACCGTCACCGTCACCCCGGACATCTCGGTTCTGGAGGCGGTGCGCCGCGCCGGTGCGGACGTGCTGTCCTCCTGCGAGCAGGGCACCTGCGGAACGTGTCTGACAACGGTGCTGGAAGGGCAGCCGGACCACCGGGACTCGGTGCTGGCCGACCATGAACGGGCGGCGAACGACTGCATGTTCCTGTGCGTGTCGCGTTCCTGCGGCGACCGTCTCGTCCTCGACATCTGAGATATCTTCACCTGCCCCAAGGAGCCCCGATGACCGAGGCACTGGAGCGTGCCGTCGTGCCGCCCGTCAGTGACGCCGACCCGTTCGCCCACGAGGTCCTCGTGGAACCCGAACCGCTGCACCAGGCCCTGCGCGAGGCCGGTCCGGTCGTGTACCTGTCGCGCTACGACGTCCACGCGCTCGCCCGCTACGAACAGGTGCACGCCGCCCTGGTGGACTGGCAGCACTTCGAGTCGGGTTCGGGCGTGGGTCTCGCCAACTTCCGCCACGAGGAGCCGTGGCGCACGCCGAGCCTGCTGCTGGAGGCCGACCCGCCCCGACACGACGCCCCACGCCGGGTGCTGAGGGAGGTCCTCGCTCCGCCCGCATTGCGTCGCCTGCGCGAGACATGGCACACCGTGGCTGAGGAACTGGTCGACCAAGTCCTCGCCGGAGGAACCGAGTTCGACGGCTTCGCGGCGCTGGCGGAGGCGTTCCCGCTGCGGGCGTTTCCGGACGCGGTGGGCCTCGGCCCGGACGGCCGGGAGCACCTCCTGCCGTACGGCAACATGGCCTTCAACGCCTTCGGCCCGCGCAACGACCTGGTCGCGGCGGACGCGCACCGGGTGGCGGAGCTGTCGGTATGGGTGAACGCCCAGTGCGAGCGGGAGGCGTTGAGCGAGGACGGCTTCGGAAGGCAGATCTGGGACGCTGCCGACCGCGGCGACCTGACGCACGAACAGGCGCCGTTGGTGGTGCGCTCCCTGCTCACCGCCGGCGTCGACACCACCGTGCACGGTCTGGCGGCCTGCCTCTACGCCTTCGCCACCCACCCCGAGGAGTGGCGACGGCTGCGGGAGCGGCCGGAGTTGGCGCGAGCCGCGTTCGAGGAGGCGGTCCGCTGGCAGTCGCCGGTGCAGACCTTCTTCCGCACCGCCACCACCGATGTCGCCATCGCCGGCACAGTCATCCCCGCGGACACGAAGATCCTCATGTTCCTCGGCGCGGCCAACCGCGACCCGGCCCGCTGGCACGACCCCGACCGCTTCGACCTCACCCGCGACCCCTCCGGTCATGTCGGCTTCGGCATGGGCCTGCACCAGTGCATCGGCCAGCACGTGGCCCGCCTGGAGGCCGAGGCGCTGCTGACCGCCCTGGCCCGCCGCGTCGAGCGAATGGAACTCACCGGCACACCGCACCGCCACCCCAACAACACCCTGCGCTCGTGGGCGTCCCTGCCACTGCGCGTCCAGCCGGCTGCTTGATCAGCTGCCTCGTCCATTCCATAGAAGTGAGGAAATCCAACAATGTCCCAGCAGGTACGAGGCGTCGTCGCGCGGGCGAAGGGCGAGCCGGTCGGCATCGAGACGATCGTGATCCCCGATCCGGGGCCGGGGGAGGCGGTGGTACGGATCCAGGCGTGCGGTGTGTGTCACACCGACCTCCACTACCGTGAGGGTGGCATCAACGACGAGTTCCCGTTCCTCCTCGGCCACGAGGCCGCCGGTGTCGTGGAGTCGGTCGGCGACGGTGTGACCGATGTCGAGCCCGGTGACTTCGTGATCCTCAACTGGCGCGCGGTGTGCGGCCAGTGCCGGGCCTGTCTGCGCGGCAGGCCCTGGTACTGCTTCGACACCCACAATGCCCAGCAGAAGATGACCCTCACCGACGGCACCGAGCTGTCCCCGGCCCTGGGCATCGGTGCCTTCGCCGAGAAGACCCTGGTGGCGTCGGGACAGTGCACCAAGGTCGACCCCGTCGCGTCACCGGCCGCCGCGGGCCTGCTGGGTTGTGGCGTGATGGCGGGCATCGGCGCGGCGATCAACACCGGTGCGGTCAACCGTGGTGACTCCGTGGCCGTCATCGGCTGCGGCGGCGTCGGCGACGCGGCGGTGGTGGGCTCCCGGCTGGCGGGCGCCGCGAAGATCATCGCGGTGGACATCGACGAGCGCAAGCTAGCCACCGCGGCATCCTTGGGTGCCACGCACACCGTCAACTCACGTGAACGGGACCTGGTGGAGGCGGTACGCGAGCTGACCGGTGGCTTCGGCGCGGATGTGGTCATCGAGGCGGTCGGCCGCCCGGAGACGTACAAGCAAGCCTTCTACGCTCGCGACCTGGCCGGCACGGTCGTCCTCGTCGGCGTGCCGACGCCGGAAATGAAGCTGGAACTGCCGCTGCTGGATGTCTTCGGGCGGGGCGGGGCGCTGAAGTCGAGCTGGTACGGCGACTGCCTGCCCTCCCGCGACTTCCCCCTGCTGATCGACCTGTACCTCCAGGGCCGTCTGGACCTCGACGCGTTCGTCAGCGAGACGATCGCCCTGGACGGGGTCGAGGACGCCTTCGCCCGGATGCACAAGGGCGACGTGCTCCGCTCGGTGGTCATGCTGTGACGGCCGCCCGTATCGAGCATCTGGTCACGTCCGGCACCTTCAGCCTCGACGGCGGCACCTGGGACGTCGACAACAACGTGTGGATCGTGGGCGACGACGAAGAGGCGATCGTCATCGACGCCGCTCACGACGCCGACACCATCGCGGCCACCGTCGGCGACCGGCGGCTTCGGGCCATCGTGTGCACCCATGGCCACGACGACCACATAGACGCCGCTCCCGCGCTCGCCGACGCGACCGGTGCGCCGATCCTGATCCATCTCGACGACCGCCTGCTGTGGAAGCACACCCACCCCGACCGGAAGCCGGACGGCTATCTCTCGGACATGCGCCGGATCACCGTGGCCGGAATCGAACTGACGGTGCTTCACACCCCTGGCCACACGCCTGGAGCGATCTCGCTGCACGCCCCGGACCTGGGCACGGTGTTCACCGGCGACACGCTGTTCGCAGGCGGACCGGGGGCCACCGGGCGGTCGTACTCCGACTTCCCGACGATCATCCGCTCCATCCGCGACCGGCTCCTCGTCCTGCCGCCCGAGACGGTGGTCCGCACCGGCCATGGCGAGCCGAGCACCATCGGCGCCGAGTCTCCACATCTGCGAGAGTGGGTCGACCGGGGCTACTGAGGCCGGCGGATGCCGTCAGAGGCGTTCGTTCTCCCGGCGCGTCCGGTGCGGGGGCGTCGGTCGCGCCGTCTACTTGGTTCGTCGCTCGCTGTTGACCATGACCGCGAGCAGGCCGCCGGCCAGGGCCAGGTTCTTGAGGAAGTCGCCCTGCTGGCGCACGCGTTGCGGGCCGTCCGGCTGGGCCCAGAACGGGAAGGCGGCGAGGGTCGTGGGCACGAGCGAGCCGGTGAGTGCCGTGGCGGAGGCCGCGGGGGCGATGCCGGCCGCGAGTGTCGCTCCGGCGGTCATGTGCACGGCCGCGTTGGCGCGCACCAGTTGGCGGTCGGTGAACCGGTCCAGGAGGGGCACCGCGCGGCGGCACCGCTTCAGGAAGGTTTCCGCCCCCTGCGCGGGGCCGTCCGGGTGCTGCCAGACGTGGCGGCCTCCGGAGACGAAGACTGCGGCGAGCGCGAGACGGGAGAGGGCGTGGCCGATGTCGTCGTAGCGCGGTGGTGTGTCAGGCATTCCATGGGTCCGTTCGCAGGTGGCGGTCGAAGAAGCGCTCGATCAGCGCGGGGGTCAGCAGCACGGAGCGTTCGGCGTCCGGAGTGCGGGAGGACAGCACGGTGGCCGTCATGGGGTTCAGTTCCCAGGCGCCGGTGTTGAGGAAGCCGTGGTCGGCGCCGTGCACCAGCAGCAGGTGGGACTCGGCGCCCGCGGCGATCAGCGCGTTGTGGAGTCGGCGGCTCTGTGCCGGGCCGATGAGGAGGTCGGCGTCGCCGTGCAGCAGGAGCACGGGCGGGACATGAGGGCGGGCCTGCCGGGCCGGGCTGGCCTCGACGGCGGTGGCGGTCCGGTCCGACGGGTGTCCGCCCAGCAGTCCCCAGGCCGGGTCGGAGGGATCCACGCCCAGCACTCCACCGGGCAGGGAGTCGTCGTTGAGATGCAGCAGGTCGGTGGGCGGATAGCCCGCCACCACGGCTCGTACGCCGGGCGCCGCGAGGGAGCTGCCGGTGTCGAGGGAGCCGTCGGCGTCGCCCGCGAAGGCCGCGAGCAGTGCCAGGTGCGCGCCGGCCGAGCTGCCCCAGAGCCCGATCGACGCCGGGTCCAAGCCATAGGTGTCCGCGATGTCGTGCAGGTGGCGCAATGCGGCGATCACGTCGTGCAGTTGGGCCGGCCAGGGAGAGATCTCGGAGGACCGGTACTCGATGTCCGCCATGGCGTACCCGCGTTCGGCGAAGAGTCGTGTCAACTGCGGGCCGTAACCACGCCGTTGAGTGCGCCAGCCGCCACCCGGAAGCCACACGATCACGGGGGTGGGGGTCGGTGCGGACCGCGGCAGGTACAGGTCCATCCGCAGCTCCGTACGGCCCTCGGCGCCGGGCGGAGTGCTGAAGACGAGGTCGCGCACCACCCGGACGGGAGCAGGGTCGACCCTCTCGGGAGGACGGGGCGCCCGGCTGAGCCCTTCCATGAAACGGCCCATGACGTCGGCGTTGTTCGCCAGCACAGCCGTGAGGTCGGAGCTGGGCGGCTGTTGTGCGGTCTCACTGGTCACCGGCTCGTCCCCTCGTGGTCACGGCCAGGAGAGGGAGGTCACGACGCCTCCCCTCGCGGTGCTCGGCGAGCCGCTGTCGATAGTGCGGGGCGAACCTGTCCTCGGTCCACTCCAGTTCGTGGTCCAGCGTGACGTCGACGCCGGTGACGCCCGGTAGCGCGGAGAGCCGTTCGCGGGCCTCGTTGGCGAACGAGCCCAGCAGCATGCAGGTCGGGTCGGTGAGTCCGAACGTCACGCTGATCCGCCGGCCGCCCGAGCCGTCATCGCGCACCTGGATGCCGGTGATCAGCCCCATGTCGTCCATCCCGGCCGGGACACCCGCGGTGATGCTGCACGGGTCGACGATCCCGTTGAGCACGTTCCGGACGCGGTCCTCGGTGACGCCGCTCATCACGCCACCGCCACCGGCTCGGGCTGGACCTTCCCGCCCCACGGCGGTGCCAGCTCGGTGGTGTCGAACTCGTCGCCGGCGATCGTGGTCCGCAACTTGTCCTCGTCGATGCCGTGCAGACGCAGGAAGTTGCTGCCGAGGATGGCCTTCTTCACTTCCCTGGTCAGCGGCTCCACGCCGCGTTCCTCGATCAGGTCCTGCGGTGTTTCGAGATCCCAGAACGCCTCGATCAGCGGGCGCGGATGGGCCGCGATGACTCCGGTGCCCCAGATGATGCGCCTGGCCCCGCCGGGTACGGCGAGGAAGGCTCCCATCGCTTCGGCGAACCGGCGCGGTGCCGTGCGCGCCAGAGCGGAGGTGACTTCCAGGTTGACCATGACGTTCGGGGCACACTCCATCAACATGGCTGTTTCCTCGACGAACGCCAGCCCGCCGTGCACCACCTCGAAGGTCAGGTCGGGGAACGCCGCCGCGGCCCCCTCGATGTCGT
Source organism: Streptomyces sp. NL15-2K (assembly GCF_030551255.1). GTDB lineage: Bacteria > Actinomycetota > Actinomycetes > Streptomycetales > Streptomycetaceae > Streptomyces. The sequence goes on along the minus strand of NZ_CP130630.1, from coordinate 965,561 downwards.
CGATCCGCAGGGCGGAGGCCGGACCGGGCCCGACCGGGAGTGCCTTGTGGATCCCTATGACCTTCAGCCCGCGCTCCTGGGCCCGCTCGAACACCGGGAAACACACTTCCGGGTCACTCATGTCCAGCGAGGTGACCCGGCCCTCGACCAGGTCGATCGGGTAGAGCTTGAGAGCGTTGACGTGGTGCACGTCGACCAGTTCGTCGACGCGGTCCACCGCACCCGGCCGCAACGGGGACACCGCCCCGTAGACCAGCACCCGGTTCGGCCACAGCTCCCGCATCTCGAGGCCGGTGGAGAGCGCGGAGCCGCCGTCGCGGAAGTGTCCGTAGATCGGGGTCTCGTGGTAGACGATGATGTCGGACTGGCTCTCCGCGAGGATCGCCCGCCCGATGGTTTCGGCGCCCGCGCCGTGGTCGAGGTAGAGCGACTTCTCGACGGCGTAGCCGGGCCCGCCGAATTTCTCGTGCAGGTGGTACATGTGCTCGCCGATCGCGCGGCCGAAGGCCGGATTGACGCAGTTCTCGGTCAGGAAGTTGTAGTCGTGGGCCACGCCCTCGACCACCAGGGTGTCTTCGATCATCATCTGCTCCTTGTGCTGGTGTCCCGTCAGGTGAGCTTGTGTGTTCGCGCTTATGCCAGCAGCGCCGCGATGCTCTTCAGCGCCTCCACCGCGAGACGGTCGTCGGTGGCCCCGTCGGCGCCACCCACCCCGATTCCGCCGATGACCTCGCCGTCGTCCACGGTGATCGGCACCCCGCCCGGCACTGGGAGGAGGCCGGCGTCGACGAGGTGCACGGGCGCGACCGCCATCGCGGGGGACGCCGCGAACTCGGCGAACGCCGCGGTCGGCATGCCGGTGACGGCGGCTGTGTAAGCCTTGCGGCGCGCGGTCTCGACCCCGATGGGGCCGACTCCGTCGTCACTGAGCAGCACCTTGGTGGTGCCCCCGCGGTTGACGACCACCACGCAGATGCGCGCGCCACCGGCCCGGGCGGCGTCCAGCGCGGCCTCGGCCGCGCCGTGCGCGATGGCGTAGGTCAGGGGCTCCCTCATCCTGCGGTCCTCTCACGAAGCGGGGTTCCGGTGACCCCGGAACCGGCCACCGGCACCCCGCGGATCAGGTCCGACGCCTTCTCGGCGACGGCGATGACGGTGGCGTTGATGTTCGCCCCGGGCACGCTCGGCAGGACCGACGCGTCGACGACGCGCAGTCCGGCGATGCCGCGCACCCGGAGTTCGGGGTCGACGACGGCGTTCTCGGAGGTGCCGATGGCGCAGGTGCCGCAGGCGTGGTTGGCGGAGTAGCCGGTCTCCCGCAGATAGCGCTCGAAGTCCTGGTCGGTGCGCACATCGGGGCCCGGTGCGAGTTCCGCGCCGATCATCGGGGCGACCTCGGGACTGCGCAGGATGGCCAGCGTGGTACGCACCGTCTCCCGCAGGGCGGCGACGTCCTCCGGCTCGGTGAGCAGGTTGAAGGTGATGCGCGGAGCCGCGGCCGGGTCGGCGGAACGCAGCCGGACCTCGCCGCGGCTGCGGGGGGTCGCGACGGCGTTGAGGGCCACGCAGTGGCGGTCCTTCAGCGGGCGTATGCCGGGGAACCAGGGCCGGGCGCCGAAACCGCCGGCCAGGATGCCGAGGAACCCGTCGGGACGGTCCAGGTCGGGGCGGGTGCGGATGTACGCGGAGAGGAACTCCGGCATCTGCGCGAGCGGACCGTTCCCGGTGACGAGCCAGCGGAGCGCGCCCACCGCCGCCCGGTCGGCGCGCAGGTGCTCGTGGAAGGTCACCGGATCCTTGACGTCGAACAGCACGGGTGCCGCCGGGTGATCCTGGAGATTGGCGCCGACGCCGACCAGGTCCGCCACCGGTTCGATGCCGCTGTCGCGCAGGTGATCCGCCGGTCCGATGCCCGAACGCATCAGCAGCTGCGGCGAGTTGTAGACGCCCGCACAGACCACGATCTCGCGGGCGGCCCGGATCGTCCGATCGTGTCCGCCCTTCACGACCCGGACGCCGGTGGCGCGTCCGTCCTCGAGGACGAGCGTGTCCACCAGCACCCCGGTGAGCAGGGTGAGGTTGGGCCGTCGCCGTAGCGCGGGGCGCAGGTAGGCGGCGGCGGTGCTGTGCCGTCGGCCGCGGTGGATGGCGTTCTCGATCTGGCCTGCTCCGGTGGGGTCCCCGCTCTGGGTGTCGTCGGGGAACTCGATGCCCAGTGAGCGGGCGGCGCGGTCGAGACGCCGGCCGAAGGGGCCTCGTCGGACGGAGGTCGACACGGTGACGGGTCCATACCCGCCGTGGTGCTCGGTGTCCCCGCGCCAACTGCTCTCCGAGCGGCGAAAGTAGGGCAGTAGGTCATCCCAACCCCAGTGGGTGGCACCGGACTTGACCCAGTCGTCGTAGTCGAGGCGGTGAGCGCGGACATGGGTCGAGCCGTTGATCGATCCGGTGCCGCCGACCAGCCGGCCGCGCGGGACGGGGATGGATCTGCCGTTGAGGCCCGGCTCGGGCTCCGTCTCGTATCCCCAGCTTATGTCCTTGCGCCCTGACAACAGCCCGACTCCCAGGGGCAGTTGAACGAGCAGACCGCGATCGGCGGGCGGGCCGGCCTCGATCAGCAGCACGCGTGTGCCTGGGTCGGTGGACAGTCGCGCGGCAAGAACACAGCCGGCCGTGCCCGCGCCGACGACGATGTAGTCGTACTCGGCGCCGTGCCCGGCGCTCATGCGGAAGGTCCAGACATCATCGTCTCCTTCGGGGCCTGGTACGAACGCGCGGTGGAGGCTGAGGTGCGGGAAGCGCGGGAGGCAGTCACTCGCGCGGCGTGTTCTCAGATGTGATCGCGAGGCGGCAGTACGTCCGCGACCGGCTCATTGCCTCGGCGCAGGCTCAACGTAACAGGGCTCTCATTGATTCAACAGAGGCCTGCAAGTAATTCATCAAAGCAGGTCGAAGCCATTGACAGTTTTTCATCAGAGTCGTACAACGGCTAAAGCGCCACGTGGGCCGCACCGCCTGCCGCGTCTGCCCGAGCCGGGGAAGGGCCTCGGCCGCAGGCTCGCCACCACTATCCGCCGGTGGCCCTCAGCCACGCGTCCCCCTGCCTCAATGCCGAGGAGATGGTTGATCATGACCGACACGACCGTGACCGACACGGGTACCGGCTACGGGCGCAAGCCCTCCTCTCATGACGCCCGCCTGACCGAGGTCGGCGCTGGCACGCCCATGGGCGAGGCACTGCGCCGCTACTGGCAGCCGATCGCCAGCTCCACCGCCCTGACCAGCGATGTTCCGCACCGCGCCCGCCTACTGGGCGAGGACCTGATCGTCTTCCGGGACGGCCAGGGCCGCCCCGGCGTCGTTTTCGAGCGGTGCTCGCACCGCGGCAGCAGCCTCTTCTTCGGCCGCGTCGAAGAGGACGGCATCCGCTGCTGCTACCACGGCTGGAAGTTCGACGTGCAGGGCCACTGCCTGGACCAGGCCTGTGAACTCGACGGCGGCCGCCGTCGCAATCTCGCACGTCAGCCGTGGTACCCGGTGGAGGAGCGGTACGGCCTGGTCTTCGTCTATATGGGCCCGCCCGAGCTCAAACCCCCACTGCCGCGCTTCGACAGCCTGGAGCCCCTCGGGGAGGGCGAGAGCTACTGCACCAGCTGGATGGTCCCCGGCGCCGAGGTCGTCGGCCTGGAGCAGGACTACAACTGGCTCCAGCTGTTCGAGAACGCCGTCGACCCCGTGCACGCGGCGTGGCTGCACTCCAACCACAGCGGGTACCAGTTCGAGGGCACCGGGACGATCGGCTTTCCCGAGAGCTACTACGACCACCGCACCGCCGCGGAGCGCACCACCTACCACCGCACCGACCTCGGCGTGGGGTACGTCTGGCGCTACCAGGACGCCAAGGGCCCCGACGGTGCGCTCGTCGACTTGGAGTGGACGGCGCAGTGCATGCTGCCGAACATCGTCGCCCTGCCCAACTTCGTCAAGTCCACGCCCGACGGCCGCAACGACATGCTGATCTGGGTGGTCCCGGCCGACGACACACACCACCGCCTGGTCTTCTCGATCCGCGCGGCCGGCCCGGAGCGGGCCACCTCCTTCATGTTCGGCATCAAGCAGAACGGCAAGGACGGCTGGGAGCTGACCGACGAGGAGAAGCAGCGCTTCCCCGGCGACTACGAGGCCCAGCGCTCGCAGGGCGACATCACCCAGCACTCCGAGGAGACCCTGGCGCCTTCCGACAAGGGCGTCGTCATGCTCCGGCGCATGCTGCGCACGATGCTGGACGACGTCGAGGCCGGACGGACCCCGCTCGGCGTCGGCGCTCCCGGCGATCCGGTCCGCCGCGTGGAGGCCGGTCTCTTCATCCGGCGGGAGGAAGAGGGCGAGCTTGTCCCGACCCCGAGCGCCCCGGACGTGGCGGCAGGGGCGTGACCGAGGCGTGAGCACCACCTGGACGGACGCGGTCGTCGTGGCCCGGTACGACGCCACGCCGAGAATCGCGGTCTTCGACCTCGCCCGGGCCGACGGCGGCGAGCTGTGGGAGTACGAGCCCGGCGCCCACATCGACGTAACTGTCGGTACGGCGGGACTGATCCGGCAGTACTCCCTGTGCGGACCTCCGGGCACCCGCAAGCAGTACCGGCTCGCGGTGCTCAACGAGCCCGCGTCGCGCGGCGGTTCACGCGCCATGCACGCCCTCGCCGAGGGCGACACGCTGCGCATCGCCGCACCGCGGAACCGCTTCGGCCTGACGTCCGCGCGTCGGCATGTGCTCCTCGCGGGTGGCATCGGCATCACTCCGCTGCTGTCGATGGCCCAGACCCTCGACGCCGCCGGCGGCGACTTCCACCTGCACTGCTGCGTGCGCAGCCGGAGCGAGGCGGCCTTCCTCGCCGAGTTGGAGGAACATCCGCGGGTCACCTTCCACTTCGACGACCAGGCGCCGGAGCAGCTCCTCGACCCGGGGCGCGACCTGGGGGAGCCCGCCCCCGACACCGCGGTCTACGTCTGCGGTCCCGGTGGGTTCATGGACTACGTGCTGGGACGGGCGGCCGAGCTGGGATGGCCCGCGTCCGCCCTGCACAAGGAACGCTTCAGCGCCTCGCCGTCCGCCGCGGAGCCCGACGGGGGCGGCTTCACCGTGCGCCTGTCCTCGACGGGAGCGGAATACCTCGTCTCCGAGGACCAGAGCGTCCTCGACGTCCTGCTGGCGAACGGGGTCGAGGCCCCGTACTCGTGCGGGCAGGGGATCTGCGGCGAGTGCATCGTGCGGGTGCGTGCCGGCGAGCCCGATCACCGAGACGACGTCCTGACCGACGAGGAGCGCGCGGAGGGACTGTTCACCCCGTGCTCCTCGCGGTCGAGGACCCCGATCCTGGAGCTTGAACTGTGACCGACTCATCGACAAAGGCGACAGCAGCGACGGACCGCCCCGACCCGGCCCCTGCCCCCGCACCGGCCACGGTCGAGGAGGCCGAGGCCGCATGGCTCGCCGCACAGACGCTCCCGGATCCGGAGCAGAGCCTTCGTGCCCTGATGCATCCCGACTGCGTGGTCGTGCACTCGGCGGTGGGCCACATCCATGGTGTGGACGACTGGTTGCGGTACGCGGCCCGCCTGGGCCGGACCAGTCAGGTGGACACCTACGACGTGACTGTCGGGCGATTCGGCACCACGGCCGTGGTGAGCTGTCTGCAGGAGATGCGGGTCGCCTTCGTGCCGGAACTGACCCCGTTCGTCATCCAGGCCGCCGTCAGCCGGGTCTGGGTGGCGGCCGAGTCGGGCGGCTGGCTGCTGGCGCACCTGCAGATGGCCAGGCGGCTGCCGCCGGGCTGAGCATCCGGGCTCCCGGGCCCGGCAGCCGTCGTCGTCAGTCCTTGGGCTCGCCGTTCACCGGCGGGCCCTCGTCCCGCGTCGCCTGTGTCGCTTCGGCGAGTGCGGAGATGATCCGGCCCACCTGCTCCGCGTAGTGGTCGAGGAACTCCGGTGAGGCGGGGTCCTGCTGAGTGAGTTCACGAGCGATCCACGGGACGGCCACCGGAGCGATCGAGGCGGCGAAGAAGACAAGGGCCATGGCCCCGACGTCGAGGTCGCCGCGGAACTCCCCGCGCGCCTGCCGCTCGCGGAGTTCCTCGACATGCTTGAACAGCTCGGCGGCCCGCTCGTCCTCGGCCGGTGGGCGCGTGCCGGGCTCTTCGCGCGTCAGCGTGTGCACCCACGCCGGGTCCTCCCCGGCCCAGCGGACGTAGCGCCGTACGGCCTCCGCGAAGGTGTGGGTCTGGCTGACGCGGATGGACTCCTCGAGCCACTGCTCGCTCAGCGCCTCGTACAGCCCACGCTTTCCCCCGAAGTAGTAGGTGATCAGCTGATGGCTGACGCCGGCCGCCTCCGCGATACGTACGACCCGGGCCCCGTCGAAACCGTGGGCGCCGAACTCCGCGCCGGCCGCGGCCAGAATGGCGCGTCGGGTGCCCACCGGATCCCGCTGACGACCGGGATCATCGGGGTGCCTTCGGCGCTGCTGCCTGCCGGACGCTGCTTCCGACTTTCCTGGTGTCGTCTCTTCCCCTGTCACGTCGACGACCTTACCGGCGGTCTTGTTGGACAGGCCAACTACTTGTGGCGTTGTGCCCACTCAGCCGAGGGCCGAGGACTCCACGCGGACCACGCTCCAGTCGACCTCCGGAGCCGGCACCGCTGCGCGCTCCACCGCGGCCTCATGACCGAGCAGTTCGCGCGCGATCTCCCCGACGGCCCATGTGGGTGTGTTCGCGGCCAGGACCCGGCCCTCGCTGGTGATCACCACGGCTTCGCCGCCCAGGTGTTTGAGGGAGCGGATGACGATCTGCTCGAAGGCGGCCACCGGGACGTCGGCCCCGACGACGCCGACGAACTCACCGTGCACCGTCAACGGCCTGGTGAAGGTGAGGATGTAGAGGCCGGCGCAGTGCAGGTCGACATAGGGCCCCATGACCGTGCCATGGCCCTCGTCGCGGGGGATCACGAACCACGGCTTGAGCGTGTAGTCGTAGAAACTCTCGCTCCGCGGGTCCAGGTTCAGCCGCAGCGGCCGGGCGGCCTGGTCTCCGGCCCGCTGCCACCACTCGAGGTGGAAGGCGGCGTCGGTGAGCGCGTCGGGTGCCATGACCACGCCCGTGCCGTTGAATCGCTCGCCCTGCTCGCGGAGCAGGGTCTGGATGGTCGGCCGCAGGGCGGCGAGGTCGCTCGTCCCGGGATGCCTGCTCTCCCGGCCGGCCGCGCTCAGGCGTTCTCGCGCTGCGGCCTCCAGGACTGCCAGCGCCGAGAAGACGGATTCCACCGCGTCCCGGATGGACGCGCTGCACTGGAGGATGCCGGTGGCTGGGGTGCTGGTCATCACTGTGCTCCGTCAAGGAGGGCGGCGTGGCGTGCGCCACCGGGTCAGGCGTCGGTCAAACGTAGGTGTGTACGTACCAGATGGCGAGTGCCGACAACCGTGTGTGCCTCGGCGAGGCGGCGCGCCTCCGCGGCGTCTCCGGCCATGATCGCCACCAGGATCTCGTGATGCTGGTCGGCGAAGGCCGACGCGTCGGGCCCGTCGCCCCCTGGCAGCCACAAAAGCGGCCCGAGCTCCGCCTGCAACCGGACCTCCAGCCGCGTCAGACGGACGGACTGCGCGGCGACGGCCACCTCGATGTGGAAGCGGGCGTCGGCCTTGCGCCGTTCGGCGGGGGACTCGGCCTTGCGCAGGGCCGTGACCAGGTGGTCCAGGTCTTTCGCCAGGTCGGAGGGGGCGCGGTCGGCGGCGAGGCGGGCCGCGGTGCCCGAGACGGCGAACTGCTCGTCGCCGAGATCGCGCAGCTCCGAGATGCCCAGTCCCCTCAGGCGGGCCAGGTGGATCCGAGTCAGGCCCTCCTCCGGGCTGCGGATGAAGCTTCCGCCGTTGCGGCCGCGCCGCGTCTCGACGAGTCCCTGCTCGCGCAGGATGGCTAGAGCCTCTCGGACCGTGCCGTTGGCGACACCGAGCTGACAGGCGAGGTCGCTTTCGCTGGGGAGCTGCTCCCCATCCGTCATCAGCCCGATGGTGACCGCTTCTGCGATCCGGCGGACCACCATGTCCGCTCGGCCGGAGTCACTCAGGGGCGCGAAGGCGGCGCTCATCACCGGCGAGCGGCCGTCCACTGCCGCCACGGCCCCTCCTCTGAAGTCAAAGATCCGTAACGAGAGATCGCTCCCAGGGTAACAGCGAAACCATTGTCCTTTGAACTTGAATGTATTAGGTTTTCGCGCATTCGACATGCCGGACACATCCCGGTCCTCGTCGGCCTCCCCCACGGCCACCCCGCCGCCATCCCGCTCACAACGTGTTTCCTCAAGGAGCCCGTCGATGAACGAAGCCACGCAGTCCCCGCCACCCCCGGCTGAAGCAGACGCCGACGCCCAGCGACTTGCCGCTCTCGGGTACGCGTCCGAGTTCAAACGGGACATGAGCCTGTGGGCGAACTTCTCGCTGGGATTCACCTACCTCTCGCCCGTCGTCGGCGTGTACACCCTGTTCGCCGCATCCCTGATGGCCGGCGGTCCGCCGATGATCTGGGCCTTCGTGATCGCGGGTGTCGGTCAGCTGCTGGTGGCCCTGGTCTTCAGCGAGGTCGTCGCCCAGTTCCCGGTGGCCGGCGGGGTGTACCCGTGGGCCCGGCGCCTGTGGGGCCGTAAGTGGGGGTGGATGACCGGCTGGATCTACCTTCTCGCGCTGCTCTCCACCATCTCGGCGGTCGCCTACGGCGCCGGACCGTACGTGGCCGCGGTGTTCGGTTTCTCCTCCAGCACCACGACGACGATCCTCTGCGCGCTGGGACTCCTCCTGCTCGCGACGGTCATCAACTTCGGCGGCACGAAGGTGCTCTCCGCCGTCGCCGTGTTCGGGTTCGTGGCCGAGATCGTCGGGGCCGTCGTGGTGGGCGCCTGGCTCCTGATCGCCAACCGCCATCACGGTCTTGGCGTGCTGTTCGACGGCTTCGGCTCGCAGGGCAGCCACTCGTACTTCTACGCCTTCGCGGCAGCTTCGCTCATCGGTGTCTTCCAGTACTACGGCTTCGAGGCGTGCGGAGACGTGGCCGAGGAGGTGCCCAACCCCGGGCGGCGCATCCCTACCTCCATGCGGCGCACCATCTACATCGGCGGGGCCGCCGCGACGGCCGTGTGCCTCGCGCTCATCCTCGCCGTCAGCGACTTCGGCGCGGTGATCTCGGGCAAGGACGCCGACCCGGTGACCACCGTGCTGACCGACGCCTTCGGCAGCGGCGGCGCCCGCGCCGTCCTGGTCGTCGTCCTGCTGTCCTTCATCTCCTGCGCGATGAGCCTGCAGGCCGCCGCCAGCCGGCTGACCTACTCCTTCGCCCGCGACCGCATGATCGTCGGCAGCCGCGTGCTGTCGGCGTTCTCCGAGCGGCTGCGGGTGCCTCCGTACGCCCTGCTGCTCGCGGCGGTCGTCCCCGGGCTGATCATCGTGGCCTCCGCGTACTCCGCCGACGCCCTGGTGAAGATCATCTCCTTCTCCACGCTCGGCATCTACCTGGCCTTCCAGATGGTCGTCCTCGCATCGCTGCGGGCGCGGCTGCGCGGCTGGCGGCCGTCCGGCGAGTACCGGCTGGGGCGCTGGGCGCTTCCGGTCACGATCGGCGCCCTGGTCTACGGCCTTGTCGCGCTCGTCAACATCAGCTGGCCGCGCACGCCCGGCACGCCCTGGTACGACAACTACATCGTCCTGGTCAGCGGCGTCGTCGTCGTGGGCGTGGGGGCCGTGTACATGGCCCTCGCCAAGCCGCAGGAGCGTGGTGACGCCCCGGCGGGAGACGCGCTGTCCGCAGCGGCCGCACAGGAGCCGGCCTCGGCGCCCGCCTCCGTCTGAGGCGCGTCGGCAGCCCAGCTTCCCGCCCCGCTTCCCATCCGTCCGTCGCGCGCTGCGCGACGGTGACATCCGAAGGTGGAGACCAACATGTCCACAACCCTGCCCACGCAGGCTCTGGTCGACGGTTCATGGCAGGACGGCGGCGCGGGCACCTTCCCGGTGCACTCCCCGCAGTCCGGTGAGCTCATCGCGCAGGTGACCCGCTGTGACGCCCAGGACGCCGAGCGCGCCGTGGAGGCCGCCCGGCGGGCGCAACCGCAGTGGGCCGCGACGCCCCTCATCGAACGGGTCAAGATCCTGCGCCGGGTCCACGCGCTCTTCGCCGAGCGCGCCGAGGACATCGCCCGGGTGCTGACGCTGGAGATCGGCAAGACCGTCGCGGAGGCCCGTGAGGAGGTCATCGAGTACGCGGCCCCCGCCTGGCAGAAGGCCGGTGAGGAGGTCCTGCGCCACCGGGGCCTGTCGTTCCCCTCCACGCAGGAGCAGACGAACAACAAGCGGCTGGTCATGAACCACCGCCCGCTCGGCGTCGTCGGCGTCATCACCCCGTACAACTTCCCCACCGACATCTCCTCGATCGCGCTGGCGCACATCGTCGCCGCCGGCAACACGGCCGTCTGGAAGCCCTCGGAATACGCCCCGATCAGCTGCAACCTCGTGGCGGAGATCTTCGCAGAGGCCGGACTGCCCGACGGTGTGATCAACGTGGTGCACGGATTCGGCGACGTCGGGGCGGCCATCGTCGAACACCCGGACGTCGACGGGCTGTTCTTCACCGGCTCCACCGCCACCGGCGAACGCATCGCCCGCGCCGCCGCTCTGCGCCCGCACCTGCTCGAACTGGGAGGCGACGGGCCCTTCATCATCCTGTCCGACGCCGACATCGATGCCGCGGTGGATGCGGCGATCAACGGCTGCTTCTACTTCGCGGGACAGGTCTGCACCTCGGCGGAACGGCTCCTCGTCCACGAGGACGTCCACGACGAGTTCGTCGCCAAGCTGACCGCCCGTGCCGCCGGGCTCCGCGTCGGCGACCCGGCCCTGGAGGACACCGACATGGGCCCCGTACGCAACGAGGCCACGCTGCGGCGCATCGCGGAACACGTCGAGGACGCCCGGAGCAAGGGCGCGGATGTCGTGCAGTTCGGCAAGGAGGAGGGGCTCTTCTTCCCGGCCACTGTCCTCACCGGCGTCACGACCGAGATGCGCATCGCCCAGGAAGAGACCTTCGGCCCGGTCGCTCCCGTCATCAAGGTCTCCTCGGCGCGGGAGGCCGTGGAGATCGCCAACTCCAGCGACCTCGGACTGATCGCGTCCCTGTGGACGCGGGACCTCGCCACCGCCTGGCGCGTGGGTGAGGCTCTGCAGCACGGCACTGTCAACGTCAACGAGACCAGCAACTACTGGGACCAGCTCGCCCCCTTCGGCGGCACCGGCAAGAGTGGCGTCGGCCGCGAACTCTCCGGCTGGTTCCTCGACACCTTCACCGAGTCCAAGCTGCTCGTCTTCGATCTGGGAGACAGCGAAGTGCGCTACGACCGCCGTGCCGAAGGAGGCTGGTGACCATGAGGAAGTTCCGTCTCGCCGCCGTAGTCGGCGGCACCGTCTGCGTGCTTGCCGCCGTGGGACTCTCCGCCGCTCAGGCTGAACCGCAGTCCACCAGCCGACACGGAAAGGCCATCACCTTCACCGTGATCGAGCACGCCGACACCGACACGGTCGTCGACCTCGGACCGCGCGGCGACAGCATCGGGGACACGCTGGCCTTCGGAAACCCCGTCTACGACACGGCAGGGAGCAAGGTCGGCGACTCCCAGGGCTCCTGTGTGCGGACCAAGGTCGGCACGGCATGGGAGTGCAGCTGGACGACGACGCTGAGCGGCGGATCGATCGTCGTCCAGGGCCCGTTCTACGACGCGGCCGACTCCACGCTCGCCATCACCGGCGGAACGGGGAAGTGGCGTACGGCGCGCGGGCAGATGTACCTGCACGCCCGCGACGCCAAGGGAAGCGCGTACGACTTCACGTTCGCGGTGGAGCGCTGACCGGACGATTCCGGCAGCTCTTTACCTCCATTTTTGAATGTCATGGATGGTGAGGGCGGTGGGCGTACCGCTTGCCTGGCTGACGCGGCGCCAGGATCTGCGTCTGCGGGTGCTGGCGGGCCGCGGCGGCCTGGACCGGGACGTGGTCTGGGCGCACAGTATCGAACTCGCGGACCCGGCACCGTGGTTGACCGGTGGTGAGCTGGTGCTCACCACCGGTCTCCGGCTGGCGGCGGACACGGGAGCCTGCGCGGACTACGTCACCCGGCTCACGAAAGCCGGGGTGGCCGCTCTGGGTTTCGGGGTCGGTCTGTCGCACGAGCAGGTGCCCGAGGCGCTCGTCGGCGCGGCCGAGGAGGCTGGGCTGCCGTTGCTCGAGGTGCCGCTGCCCACGCCGTTCGTGGCCGTCACCAAGGTGGTCATGGAACGTCTGGCTCAGCAGCAGTACGAGGGTGTCGTCCAGGCGTCACGCATCCAGCCGCGGATGACCCGGGCCGCGCTGCGCGGCGGGGCCCAGGCGGTGGTACGGGAGCTGGCCGTCTCCACCCGCACATCCGTCGTTTTCCTGGACCAGGAGAGCAAGGTGCGCGCGGCCCATCCGCCCGGCGCCGCAGCACCCGAGGCCGCCGTGCTCGCCGGTCTCGGCACCGCGGAGCAGACGACGGCAGCGGTGAGCAGCGGCCAGGGCGGTGTGACGGCCGTGCAGCAGGTCCGCGTGGGACCGCGTGTTCACGGCCGTCTGGTCGTGGCGGCGGAGCGGGCTCTCACTCCGGTCGACCACCTTCTGCTCGGGCACGCGGCATCGCTGGTCGCGCTGGAGGCGGAGAAGCCCCTGTCGCTGCGCGACGAGCAGCACCGTGTCAACGGTCTGTTCCTGCGGCTGCTGCTGGACGGCACCGTAGCCGCACCCCTCGCCCGGGACCACCTGACCGAGGCGGGCTTTCCCGTCCGTGACGGCATCCGTGTCCTCGCCCTGCGCGGCGGCAGCCCACGCCAGTCCCTTCAGATCGTGGGGGAGGAGCTGGCCGAGCGCGGCCTGCCCCTGTTCGGCCATGGGCACGCCGGATGCGCGGCGGTGCTGTTGCCGGCCGGTCACGCGGCCACGGCACAAACGGCCACGGACGGCGCGCGTGCGCGGCTGAGGCCGCCTCTGTGGGCCGGCCTGAGCGCCGTCCACGATCTGACCGACGGGCCCGCGGCCCTGACCGAGGCCCTGAACGCCGCTTCGGCGGCCCAGGCCCGCGGCAGCCTGGCCGTGGTGCCGTTCGAGTCCCTGGCCGGCCGCATACTCACCGCCACCCCCGAGACCAGGAAGATCCTTGCGACGCTGGCCGAGACCCAGATGGCTCCGCTCGCCGCGCACGACACCGCACACGGCACCGACCTGCTCCACTCGCTGCGCGCCTTCCTGGAGCACAACGGCCAGTGGGAGGCCGCCTCGGCGGATCTCGGCGTGCACCGGCACACCCTGCGCAACCGCATCGAGCGGGTGCGCGGCCTGCTCGGCGCGGACCTCGACTCGGCGCACGTGCGCGCCGAACTCCTGCTGGCGTTGTCCGCCTGGCAGGAGCCCGGCGGCAGCGACCGCACCGGCTGACCGAGGATCACGCGGTCGAGGCCAGCTCCTTGGCGATGGCCTCTCCCAGGACGGTCAACCCCTCCTCCAGCAAGGCGTCCGAGATCGACAGAGGCGGCAGGAACCGCAGCACATTGCCGTAGCTGCCCGCCGTCAGGACCAGCAGCCCGTCCGCGTGGCAGCGCCTGGCCACGCGGGTGGCGAGGTCGGGAGCGGGCACCCTGTCACCCTCCGGCTCCACCAGCTCGATCGCGATCATTGCGCCCCGGCCCCGGACGTCACCGATCGCCGCATACGCGTCGGCGAGCTCGCCCAGGTGCTCCAGCATGGTGTCGCCGATCTCCCGGGCCCGTTCCAGCAGGTCATGCGCCTCGATCTCCTCGAAGACGCCGAGTGCCGCTTCACAGGCCACCGGGTTGCCGCTGAAGGTCCCGCCCAGACCGCCCGCCGGCACCGCGTCCATCAGCTCGGCGCGGCCGGTCACCGCACCCAGCGGCAGTCCACCGGCGAGTCCCTTGGCGGTCGTGATCAGATCCGGCTGGATGCCCTCGTGCTCGCAGGCGAACATCCGGCCGGTGCGCGCGATGCCGGCCTGGATCTCGTCGACGATCAGCAGGATGCCCCGGGCACGGCAGATATTGGCGACGCTGCCCAGAAATCCGGGAGCCGGGACGACGAAGCCGCCCTCGCCCTGGATCGGCTCGACCAGGACAGCGGCCACGTTCTCCGCGCCCACCTGACGGTCGAGCAGATCCGCAAGCGCGTACGCCGCCTCCTCGGCACACCGGACGGGGCCGGTGGGCCAGCGGTACGGGTACGCCATCGGGGCCCGGTGGACCTCGGGTGCGAACGGTCCGAAGCCCTGCTTGTAGGGCTTGTTCTTGGCGGTGAGGCTCATGGTGAGCAGCGTGCGTCCGTGGAACGCATGGTCGAAGACGACGATGCCGGGGCGGCCGGTGGCGGCACGGGCGATCTTGACCGCGTTCTCCACGGCCTCGGCGCCGGAGTTCACCAGGATCGTGCGCTTCTGGCCGGGGACGGGCGCCAGCTCGTTCAGCCTCTCGCACACGTCCAGATACGACTCGTACGGGTTGACCAGGAAGCAGGTGTGCGTGAACCGGCGCAGCTGCGCGGCCGCGCGCTCCGCCACCGCCGGGGCGGAGTTGCCGACCGTGGTCACCGCGATGCCACTGCCGAAGTCGATGAAGGAGTTGCCGTCCACGTCGACGATCACCCCGCCTCCGGCCGCCTCGACGAACACAGGCAGGGTCGCGCCGACTCCGGCCGGCACCAGGCCGCGCTGACGGGCCAGCAGTTCACGGGAACGCGGGCCCGGGATCTCGCTCACAACGCGTCGCACCTGCGCGAGATCGGGACCGCCGACCGGCTGGGAAACACCGGACATGAATCGTCCTCCGGGTGTGCGGGGATGGGGAACGCCGAGCCAATCACCGCCGCGGTCCCACAGCCATGGACGGAACGGAGTGCTCTGGCTGCAGGGCACAGGACATCTCGTCGAGTGCGGGGCCGCGGTCAACCCCGCGCGTCCCCACGAGACGGTGGCAGCCGGACGGCTCGCCCAGGGCCGCGACCTCGACCGGGCGGCCGACGCCGCGCGGGACGCCTACCCCGCTGGGCGGCGCCCCCCCCACCATCTGCGTGGCAGGCGCGGAGCGCCTGAGTGCCGCAGTGCCGCGAGCTTTGTCGGAACCCTTGACGCAGGTATGTATGGAGATACATTAATAGCTGTCCGGCTCGGCGGTGAACGCGGGCCCTTGCGGAGGTCCCTCCATGTCGCTGCGCATGGCACTGCTGGCACTGCTGGCCGCCCGGCCGATGACGGGCTTCGATGCCATGAGGCAGTTCGATGTGTCCGTCGACTACCTCTGGCATGCGCCGCACACCCAGATCTACCCCGAGCTGCGCAAGCTTGAGGCCGCAGGTCTCGTTGACGGCGAGGAGGTGCCTCGCGGCGAGCACGCGAGGAAGCGCCGGTACAGCCTCACCGAGGCCGGCCGAGAGCAGTTGCGGGCCTGGGTGGAGGAGGTCGAGGAACCGCGGCGTGAGCGGGACCCCCAGCGGCTCAAGGCGGCGTACTTCGAATGGGCGAGTCCGCAAGCGGCGCGTGCCCAACTGGAGGCGCACGCACGGTTCCACGAAGACGCCCTGGCGTCGTACGAGAAGCAGCGCGAGGACATCCTCGCGCGCCGCGTTCCCCTGCTCCAGGCCCGCCTGGAGCGAACGCCACCGAGCGAGCAGGAGGCGGTCGTGGAGTTCAAGGCCTTCGCGTACGACGGTCTCATCGCCCGCGCCCGCGCGGAAGTGGAGTGGGCGCAGGAGGGACTGCGGCTGCTGGACCGCCTCCACCCGGAACGGTCCGAAGGAGAAGCCTCCGAGCAGCCGGACGCTTGACCGCTCGGTCAAGGGAAGCGCCCGGCGAGCGATGCCGGCAATCAGAGACGGAGATCTCGATGAACGCGGATCAGGCAAAGATCAGGCAGCTGGTGGAGAACTGGGCGCTGTGGCGGGACGCCGGCGACTGGGAACGCTTCGCCACCGTCTGGCATCCGGACGGGTGGATGAGCGCCACATGGCTTCAGGGCCCGGCCGCGGAGTTCATCGCCGCCAGCAAGCAGGCCTTCGAGAACGGGGTCAGCATCCTCCACTTCCTGGGCGGGCACACCTCGGATGTGGCGGGGGAGCGCGCGATCGCGCAGACCAAGATGACGATCAGTCAGCGGGCGGAGGTCGACGGCGTGCTGGTGGACGTGGTGTGCACCGGCCGGTTCTACGACTTCCTGTCCCGGGACGACGGCGAGTGGACGATCGTCCGCAGGCAGCCCATCTACGAGAAGGACCGCCTCGACGTCGTAGACCCCGCCGCCTCCCTCAAGCTCGACCCCGAGTTGCTCGCTCGGTTCCCCGCCGGGTACCGCCACCTCGGGTACGTGCAGACGAAGGCCGGATTCACGGTGAAGCCCGGTCTGCCGGGCCTGGTCGGTGAGGCGGTCGACCGGCTCTACACGGAGGGCGCCGCCTGGCTGGCCGGCTCCGAGCGACCCGGAGTTCCCCAGTGACCCGCCCGGCACCGGCTCCGCAGGGAGGAACTCCCCGCATGTACCCGCTGAACGCCTGGTACGCGGCGGCCTGGGACACCGAGGTCGGCCGGACGCTCCTCGCGCGCACGATCTGCGAACGCCCCGTCGTCCTGTACCGCACGGGGGAGGGAAGGCCCGTGGCCCTGGCCGACGCGTGCTGGCACCGGCTCGTCCCGCTGTCGATGGGGCGACTCGACGGGGACGACCTGGTGTGCGGCTACCACGGACTGGCGTACGGCCCCAACGGGCGCTGCACGCGGATGCCGGCCCAGGAGACGCTCAACCCCTCGGCTGCCGTGACCGCCTATCCGGTCGTCGAGCGGCACCGCTACGTCTGGATCTGGCCCGGCGATCCCGACAAGGCCGACCCTGCGCTCGTCCCCGATCTCCACTGGAACGACGATCCCTCGTGGGCCGGAGACGGCGAGCTGATCGAACTCGACTGCGACTACCGTCTGGTGCTGGACAACCTGATGGACCTGACGCACGAGCAGTTCCTGCACGCCGACAGCCTCGCCAACGAGGAACTGTCCGACTCCGAACCGGACGTGGAACACGACGAGGACTCGGTCACGCTCACCCGCTGGATGCACGGCATCGAGGCGCCCCCGTTCCTGGGCATGCAGCTGAAGCGGAAGGCACCGGAGTACCGCGGCCCGGTCGACCGCTGGCAGATCATCCGGTTCACCGCGCCCTCGACGGTCACCATCGATGTCGGTGTCGCGCCCGTCGGTACAGGAGCGCCGCAGGGGGACCGGAGCGCGGGCGTCAACGGTCAGGTGCTCAACACCATCACGCCTGCCGGACCCGGCAGCTGCCACTACTTCTGGGCGTTCACGCGCAACTACCACCTCGGAGACCAGGGGCTCACGACTCTCCTGCGGCAGAGCGTCTCCCGCGTCTTCGGCCAGGACACCGACATGCTGAACGCCCAGCAGCGGGCCATCGAGGCCAACCCCGACCACGACTTCTACAACCTCAACATCGACATCGGCGGCATGTGGGTGCGACGCATCATCGACGCCAAGGTCGCCGCCGAGCAGGGCCGCGAGCGTACACACCCCACCGTGCTCGCGTCCGTCGCCGCCGCGACACGGCGGACGGCATGAGCGGCGGTACGAAACGCGTGGCGACCGTCGAGGCCCGCGACGAAGTGGCGCCGGACACCGTCCTGATCACGCTCGGCCTGCCGGACCCGGCACCCACACCACCGCCCGGCAGCCATCTGGACGTCACCGTGCCTCTTCCGGGCGGCAGCGACACCCGGTCGTACTCCCTCGTCGATCTGGGCCACGACGACGGTCTTCTGCGCATGGCCGTGCGCCGGCAGCAGGACAGCCGGGGTGGATCCGTGTGGATGCACTCGCTGAAACCGGGTGACGAACTCGAAGTCATGGGCCCCTTCGACGAGTTCCCGCTCAACCCGGGGGCGGCGCCCAGCGTGCTGCTCGCCGCCGGAATCGGTATCACCCCCGTCCTCGGGCTCGCCCGGGCCCTGCGCGCCCGTGGCAGCGACTACCGGATCATCTACGCCGGCCGGTCACGCGATCGCATGGCGTTCACGACGGAACTGGAGTCCGCTCACCCCGGCCTGGTGACCCTGGCCGAATCCGCACACGGAGGACGCGTGAGCCCCGCCGAGGCGGTCGCCGGGGTCCCTCGGAACGGCGTGCTCTACGTCTGCGGGCCGATGGGACTGCTCAAGGACGTTCGCCAGGCCTGGCAGCAGGACGGACGGCCGCCCGCCGACCTCCGGTTCGAGACGTTCGGGACGAGCGGCGGCCATCCCGCCCGTCCGTATCAGGTCACCGTGCCACGCCACGGTGTGACGGTCCAAGTCCCGGTCGGCACCAGCATGCTGGACGCCCTGCAGTCGGCCGGTGTCGAGATCATGTACGACTGTCTGCGCGGCGAATGCGGACTGTGCCGCGTCCGGATACTGGGGACCGACGGGACCGTCGATCACCGTGACGTGTTCCTGTCCTCCCGGCAGAGGGCAGAGGGCCGTCAGATGTGTGCCTGTGTGTCCCGGATCGCCGGGCCCGGGGTCACCATCGACTGCTGAGTCGCTGTCGGTCGCGGTCCGGATCACAGGGAAGCGCGGTGGTTCGGTGACCCCGGAAGAGGACATCAGGTGGACGGCGTGGGGATTGAGGCGTGCGCGGCGGGCGGGTGGGCGCCGTCGGGGGCGGCGCCGCGGTCCCGGTCCCCGCCGGTCGGTCAGTTCCGGCGGGGGCGGCGCGCACGGGCGTGGTCCGTTTCGATCGGGTCGTGGCTGCGGGGCGTGGAAAAGGCTTCTTTCTGCCTGAGTCAGGGCGTGGGTACCGCCGTGTCCAGGGCTGCGGCCAAGTCCGCGATGAGGTCTTCGGGGTCTTCGAGTCCCACCGCCAGGCGCAGCAGGCCGTGGGTGCGGAATACCTCGGGGAACATGGCGGCCCGGCCGGCGGCGGTGTCCTCGTAGACGATGAGGGTCTCGTCGTGGCCCAGGGACACTGCGGAGGTGATCAGCCGCAGGCTGTTGACGAAGGCATTGCGGGTGTCGTGATCGGCATCGAGAGCGAACGCGATCAGTGCGCCGAAGCCCTGCCCGGCGAACTGTCGCTCGGCGAGCTCGTGCTGCGGGTGTGAGGGGAGTCCCGGGTAGGCGACGTGCAGCACGCGGGGGTCACTGTCCAGGAATTCCGCCACGCGCTGGGCGCCGGCGAGGTGCTGGCGCAGGCGAAGGGGCAGCGTGATCGAACCGCGTGAGATCAGCCATGCGTTGAACGGGGAGATGGCGGCGCCCACGTTGACCATGGCCTCGGCCTTGATCGGGAGGACCAGTTCCCGTGTCCCGATGACTGCTCCGCCCATCGCGTCGCCGTGCCCGTTGATGTACTTGGTCAGGGAATGGACCACCAGGTCGGCGCCGTGTCCCAGCGGTCGGAACAGCGGTGGAGGTGTGCAGGTGGAGTCCACGGTCAGCAGTGCGTCTGCCGCATGGGCGATGTCGGCCAGGGCCTGGATGTCGGCTGTCTTGGCGGTCGGGTTGGCGATGACCTCGGTGTGGATGATCCGCGTGGTGGGACGCATCGCAGCGCGCACGGCATCAAGATCGGTGACGTCTACGAACGTCGCCTCGATGCCCGACTTGACCGGCAGCAGCTCGGCGAACAGCCGCCATACGGCGCTGTAGGTGACATCGGAGACGATGACGTGGTCCCCGGCGCGTAGGTGCGTGAAGAACACGGCGTACAAGGCCGCTACGCCGCTGCCCAGCACGACCGCGTCCTCGCCTCCCTCCAGGGTGGCGAGCTTGGCCTGGAGCCCGAGCTGGTTCGCGCCGGACTCGCGGGTGTAGACGAGCAGGTCAGGGTTGTCCGGGTCGAGCGTGAACGGGTCCTCCGGCAGGGTGTAGGAGTTCGCCATGATGATCGGTGTACGGATCGCTCCCGTGCCGATGTCGGCCTGGTTCCCGCAGTGCACCGCCTGGGTCTGGAAGGCGAGCGTGGCCGGATCGTGCTTGTCGGGCCGGGAGGGCGGAGTGCTCGGGTTCGTCATGGGACTCCCTTGAATCACTGTGGGCGATCTGTGCGCCCGGCGTTGGGTGGAGCGGCCCGGTTGCTGCCGTCCGACGGGCCCCGCGAGGCCGGACAAAAGATCGCCGGAGTCCGACGGCGGACGACAGAGCAGCCCGCGTCGAACAGCGGAGCACACTCATGGTTCATTGCTATGACTTTAGAGTACATTAGAACGACCGCTCGTCCAGTTGTCGTCTCTCGGCCGCGGCGTAGCCGTTCGTGGTGTGCCCGTGGTCCCAATTCCCGCCGCTCACCAGGAGTTTTGAGAATCCGAGATCGCCTATGCTGTCCGTCGACAACAGCGATACTGCGCGGAGGCCTGGCATCGTGGGTCTGGATCTGAACCTGCTGGTGCCGTTGGACGCCCTGTTGCAGGAGCGCAGTGTGACGCGGGCGGCCCAGCGGCTTGGGCTGAGCCAGCCCACCGTGAGCGCCGCGCTGGCCCGGCTGCGCCGCCACTTCGGCGACGAACTGCTCACCCGAGTGGGGAACACCTATGAGCTCACCCCGCTGGCCGAGCGTCTGGCCGCACACGCGGCGCAGGCGCTCGGCTCGGCAGACCGGGTCTTCGAGACCCGCCCCGTCTTCGACCCCGCCCACGCGCTGCGCGAGTTCACCCTGGTGGTGACGGACATGCATCTGGCCACCTTCGGCCGGACGCTGGCCGCCCTGGTGCGCGTCGCGGCGCCGGGGGTACGGCTGCGGTTCCAGCACAACACCCCGCACATCGTCCGCCGCGCCCCGGAGCATCTGCGCACCGTTGACGGCATGCTGCTGGCGCAGGGCCTGTTGGCGAACGTCCCGGCCATCGATCTGTACGAGGATCGCTGGGTGTGCGTCGTCTCCTCCGACACCGTCAACTCGGGGCCGCCGACCCCCGAGGAACTCGCCGCACGTCCCTGGGTGCTGCCCTACCACGTCCCGCCGTTCGGCTTCTCGCCCCTGCACGGGCTGCACGTCCAGGGCATCGAACCGCGGGTCGAGATCGTCATCGAGAACTTCCTCGCCATGCCGTACCTGATCGCCGGCACCGACCGGGTGGGTGTGGTCCCCGAACGCGCCGCCCGCCTGTTTCGCGTCGGCAGCGGCACGGCCGTCGTCGAGCTGCCGTTCGGTACCGGGCGGCTGGTGGAATCCCTGTGGTGGCACCCCCAGCACGAACGTGACCCCGCGCACATCTGGCTGAGGAAGACCGCGGCCGAGGCCGGCCAACTGGTCGCCGCCAGTACGGCAGAGACCGCACCCCGCGACACACGGCACAGCTGATCGGGCATCAAGCGGCAGGCCCATGCTCAGCGCGGGCATGGCTTCGGCCGGTCCGGGCCAAGGCTTCGGGGTATGGCTTGCGCGGCGGTATTGATCTCGTCTATGCCCGCCATCGGTGATCTCTCATTCCCAAAACACCTGGTCAACGGCAAGAGTTGGACTCGCGAGCATGCCATTGGCGTATGGCGAGTCGTCAGTGTCGTCCCCCCGACCGGTATGGCTCATCCATCTGCGGCCTGCCCTGCGACGACTGAGCTTGTCCCCCGCCCCACAATTCCCCACAACTCCCCACATTTTTGCGGTTCCATGGAGATGACTGTTATGCGCAGCGAAATGCTGGCGCTTCGAGCAGGGCACGGCGTGATCCGTGGCGGCCGCATCGACGCCATGGTGGACCTCGTGGCAAACGTCATCGCCTCGGGCGCCCGGGTCGTTGCCGGAACCGACGCCGGCACCGGTTCCGCCGAACCTCACGATGGGTGCGCTGCGCCCCGGCGCGGACGCCGACCCCCGCACACTCGGCCGTTCGCCGGTCCATGAGGTTTCGGCGGTCACAGACATCCGCGCGGTGTACCGCGCGGGCCACCGGGTGCGTTGAGCCCGGAAAATCACCCCCCACCAAAAAATGAAGAGAGCGCACGTAACCGATGAGCACAACAGCGTCGACCACGCGCAAGTCCCCCCAACTCGTCGCCGCCGCCTTGGCGGTCGTACTGAGCACGCCCGGCGTGGCCGCCGCGCACTCACCGAAGAACGGCAAGGACGCCACCACCTACTACATCTCCATCGGTGACTCACTTGCCTCCGGCTACCAGCCGGACGTCAACAAAGACACCCACGTCGCCTACACCGACCAGCTCTACGCACAGCTCAAGCAGCGTCAGCCCGGCCTGAAGCACATCCGCCTCGGCTGCGCCGGGGAGACCACCGCATCGCTGATCGAGGGCGGTACGTGCCACTACCCGAACGCCAAGTCCCAGCTGGACGCCGCCGTGAAGGCCTTGGCCAAGCACCGCGGCCACGTCAGCTACGTGACCATCGACATCGGCGCCAACGACATCCTGGCCTGCGCCGACGACACGACCGGCGCCATCGAGCAGAACTGTGCGAACCGCGCCGGTCAGGCCATCCCGACGAACCTGGCCCGGATCACGCGCGCCCTGCGCCAGGCGGGTACGCCGAACACCCGGTACGCGGGCGCGACGTACTACAACCCGTTCCTGGCGGAATGGCTCCGCGGTGAGGCCGGGCAGCAGACCGCCCAGGGCTCGGTGTCCCTCATCAAGGCTGCGAACACGGCCATATCGCAGGTGTACGCCGCCGCCGGATTCAACGTGGCGGATGTGTCCGGAGCCTTCCTCTCGGGCGACGTCAGCACCGTCAGCCTGCCCGGCTACGGCGAGGTTCCCGCGAACGTGGCCACCATCTGCCGACTGACCTGGGCCTGCACCATGCGGGACCCCCACGCGAACCCTCTCGGCCACAAGGTGATCGCAAGCACCTTCGCGGCGGTCCTGCCGCAGAGCGGCACATCCCAGCGGCCCGGTCGTGCGAACTCCCGCCCATGAGCATCAAGTTGGCCCAGATCTCGGGGATTTGACCACTCCGCACGAGAAGGAACGACCTTGTCCCAGCACCAACCCGGCAGAGGCAGCCTCGGCCGCAGAGCTGCCTTCCTGCTGGCCCCGGCGCTCGTCGGCGGCCTGATCCTGTCCTCCGGCCCGGCCGCCCCGGCCTCGATCGACCAGGCGTCGGCCCGACCGACCGGCCCCGCCCGGCAGACGTACCCCGCCGGTATCTACCTCGTCCAGCTCCAGGACAAGCCCATCGCCACCTACTCAAGGACCGCACCGGCCGCCGGCGAGAGGCTCAACACGCGGACCGAAGCCGTCCGCGACTACACCGGCCGACTGAAGCGGGAACGCGACAAGGTGCTGGACGCGGTGGACGGCGTCCGTCCGCTCTACAGTTACCAGCTTCTGCTGAACGGATTCGCCGCGAAACTGACGGCACGTCAGGCGAACGAGCTGGCCCGCACTCCCGGCGTCGTCTCGCTGGCCCGCAACGAGATGCACCGGCTGGCCGACACGGCCACGGCGGAGACCGCGACGGCCGCCGGTGCCACGACCGAGGCCAAGAGCGGCACGACTGCGGCCGTGTCCGGTGCGACGACGGCCCGGAGCGGCACGCCAAAGGCGAAGAGCAGTACGAGTACGACGAAGGCCGCATCCGCCGCCGGCGGCCTGCCCGTTGCCGACACTGCTGCTTTCCTCGCTCTGCAGAAGCCCGGCGGCCTGTACTCCAAGTTCTCCGGCGGCCGGCGGAACGCGGGCGCAGGCACGATCATCGGTGTCCTCGACACCGGAATCGACCCCGGCAATCCGTCGCTCAAGGCCCTCCCGGAACCCCGTCCCGACGCCTCGATCATCGCCAAGAAGTGGAAGGGCGGCTGTGAGACCGGCGACGCCCCCACGCCGGTCACCTGCAACAACAAGCTGATCGGTGCCCAGTACTTCAACAAGGGCCTCGCCGACCCCGGCGAGGGCGACTGGGCCTCCCCGATGGACGCCGACAGCCACGGCACGCACACCGCGACCACCGCGGCGGGCAACTACGGCGTGCCCGCCACCGTGCCCGACACCGCCATATCCGGCCGTATATCCGGGATCGCTCCGGCAGCCCGCGTCGCGGCGTACAAGGTCTGCTTCGACGGCTCGTGCAGAACGGTGGACATCGCCGCCGCCCTGGAGAAGGCCGTGTCCGACGGCGTGGACGTCATCAACGCCTCGTTCGGTTCCGGCAACGGTGAGGAGACCACCTCTCCCGAGTACACGGCCATGTTCAACGCGGCCAAGGCGGGCGTCTTCATCTCCACCTCCGCGGGCAACGACGGGCCCGGCACCACCTCCAACACCGTCCCGTGGGTGACCACCGTGGCCGCCTCCACGCACGATCTCGGCTACCGCACGACCATCACCCTCGGCAACGGCGCCTCCTACACCGGCGTCGGCGCCAGCCCCTCCGCCGTACCGTCCGCGCCCCTCGTCGACGGGGCGAAGGCCGCCAAGAGCGGCGTGGACTCGGCCGACGCCGCGCGCTGCCTGGCGGACAGCCTCGACCCGGCCAAGGTCAAGGGCGCGATCGTGATCTGCGCGAGTGGCGGCAGCGGCCGCCTCGACAAGAGCGACGCGGTGAAGGCGGCGGGCGGCGCAGGCACGGTCCTGTACTACACCAGCGTCTCCGACGACCTGGTCGTCGACGCCCACACCGTCCCGACCGCCTACCTCGCCCCCGACGCGGGCCGGGCGGTCAAGGCGTACGCCGCCAGTGCGGGCAGTGGCGCCACCGCCGGGATCGGCGCGGCGTTCGCCGAGCGCCAACAGGCCCCGAGGATGGCCGGATTCTCCTCCGGCGGCCCGGACGTCAAGAGTGGCGGCGACCTGCTCAAGCCCGACATCACGGCCCCGGGCGTGGACATCACCGCGGGCACCGTCCCGGGCGGCTCCGGCGGCATGTTCAAGGGTTCGCAGGGCGTCATGTCCGGTACGTCGATGTCCGCGCCGCATGTGGCCGGGCTGGCCCTGCTGCTGCGGTCGCTGCACCCCGACTGGTCTCCCATGGAGGTCAAGTCCGCGCTGATGACCACCGCGACCACCGAGGACGACAAGGGCAGGCCGATCGGCCGCGCCAACGTCGACGGACCGGCCACACCGCTCGACTACGGCGCCGGGTACGTGGTCCCGAACGCCGCCGACGACCCCGGCCTGGTCTACGACTCCACCTCCGCCGACTGGACGTCGTACATGTGCGCTGTCGGCGACCACCCGGTGACCATCGGTGGCGCGGACGCCTGCGCCACCGCGAGGAAGACCGACGCGAGCGACCTGAACGCCCCGACGATCTCGGTGGGCGACCTCGCCGGCAAGCAGACCGTCACCCGCACGGTCACCGACATCACCGGCAGGACCGGCGTCTACACCGCCGCGCTGCGGACGCCGCCCGGCTACAAGGCCGAGATCTCACCGAAGAAGCTGGTCGTGCCCGCCGGCGGGTCGGCCACCTACAAGGTCACCTTCACTCGCACCGACGCCGCCTACGGCGACTGGTCCTTCGGCAGGGTCACCTTGAGCGACGGGACGCACCAGGTGCACAGCGCGGTCGCGTTGCGTGCCACCCGCCTCTCCGCGCCGGCTGAGATCACCGGCACGGGCGCTGCGGGCTCGGCCACCGTCACCGCGCGGGCCGGGTGGGACGGCACGCTCACCACCTCGGTGAACGGCCTGTACACGGGCACAGCGAAGACCGGCACTTTGACCGGCACCGCCCCCGACTTCGACCCCTCGCAGTCGCCACTGCCGGCCGCCGTGGCCAGGACCGAGGTCACCGTGCCCGACGGCACCGATCTCACCCGCATCGCGATCCTGCCCTCCGACTTCCGCGCGGACAGCGACGTGGATCTGTGGGTGCTCGACAAGGACGGCAACCTGCTCTCCAGCCCCACCAGCGGCAACGACGAGCACGTCGACCTCACCGAGTCCGGCACCTACGAGGTGTACGTCGTCCAGTACGCCCTCCCGAAGGGGGCCACCAGCCAGACGTACACCCTGCACACCTGGCTGATCGGCAAGGACACCAAGCCGGACCGGCCGGCCACCATCACCCCGGCCGAGCGGCGGGTGAGCGCGGGTGACCCCGCCGAGGCAACCGTCTCCTGGCGCGACCTCGAGGCCGGCCAGGCCTACCTCGGCCTGGTCGAGTACGGCGACGGCAGCAGGACCGTGGGCACCACTCCACTGGCGGTCACCCCGTAGCCCCCCGGGCACGCGCAGGGTGCGGCGCGCGTGCCCGGTCCGCATCGCCCGTGGGGACGGGGCAGGTGCGGTGAACGCCCGGCCGCGGACTCCCCGTCGCCACGGGAGCCCGCGGCCGGGTCTCTTTTTGCTTCGGGAAGGGGCCCGGTCAGGCGTCGATGATGACGGGGATGATGAGGGGCTTGCGGCGGTGGGTCCGGAACGCCCAGTTCGCCACGGCGCGGGCGATGAGCTGTTCGAGCTGGTGCGCGTCTCCCACGCCTTCCTGGGCCGCGGTCGCCAGAGTTTTCTCGATGACAGGGATGACGGGCTCGAAGGTGGTGTCGTCGTGGACGAATCCGCGGGCCAGGAAGTCGGGAGCTTCGGCGAGGGAGCCGGTGTCGGCGTCGACGATCGCCACGACGGTGACCACGCCTTCGGAGGCGAGGGTGAGGCGGTCCTTGAGGGAGGCTTCGGTGGCGCCGCCGACTTCCATGCCGTCCACGTAGACGTTGCCCGCGGGCACCTTGCCGGTGATGGACGCGCGGCCGTCGACGAGGTCGACGACGACGCCGTCCTCGGCGATGACGACCCGCTCGGGGTCGACGCCGGTACGGATGGCGAGGTCGCCGTTGGCCCGCAGGTGGCGCCATTCGCCGTGGACGGGCATGACATTGCGGGGTTTGACGATGTTGTAGCAGTAGACGAGTTCCCCGGCGCTGGCGTGTCCGGACACGTGCACCTTGGCGTTGCCCTTGTGGACGACGTTGGCGCCCCAGCGGGTCAGGCCGTTGATCACCCGGTAGATGGCGTTCTCGTTGCCGGGAATGAGGGAGCTGGCGAGCAGGACGGTGTCGCCCTTGCCGATGCGGATCACGTGGTCGCGGTTGGCCATCCGGGACAGAGCCGCCATCGGCTCGCCCTGGGACCCGGTGCACACCAGCGTGATCTTGTGGTCCGCCAGCTTCTCCATTTCCTTGGTACTCACCACCAGGCCCGAGGGCACCTTCAGGTAACCGAGGTCGCGGGCGATCCCCATGTTCCGGACCATGGAGCGGCCCACGAAGGCGACCTTGCGGCCGTGCTGGTGCGCGGCGTCCAGGACCTGCTGGATGCGGTGCACATGGCTGGCGAAACTGGAGACGATCACCCGGCGCGGGGCGGTCCGCATCACCTGCTCGATCGCCGGGTTCAGCTCGCGCTCGGACGTGGTGAAGCCGGGCACCTCGGCGTTGGTGGAGTCGGTGAGGAAGAGGTCGACGCCCTCCTCGCCGAGGCGGGCGAAGGCACGCAGGTCGGTGATGCGGTCATCCAGCGGAAACTGGTCCATCTTGAAGTCGCCGGTGTGCAGCACCATCCCGGCGCCGGTGCGGATCGCGACCGCGAGACCGTCCGGGATCGAGTGGTTGACCGCCACGAACTCGCAGTCGAAGGGTCCGAACCCGCGCCGGTCGCCCTCGCGTACCCGCACCGTGCGCGGCCGGATGCCGTGCTCCTTGAGCTTGGCCTCCAGGAACGCGAGCGTCAGCTTCGATCCGACGACCGGAATGTCGGACCGCTCGCGCAGCAGATACGGCACGCCCCCGATGTGGTCCTCGTGCCCATGGGTGAGCACGACGGCCACGACGTCGTTCAAGCGCTCCCGGATCGAGGTGAAGTCCGGCAGGATCACGTCCACGCCGGGCTGGGTCTCCTCCGGGAACAGCACACCGCAGTCGACGATCAGCAGCTTGCCCGCGTGTTCGAAGACGGTCATGTTGCGGCCGATCTCACCCAGGCCGCCCAGGGCGACGACCCGCAGCCCTCCCTCGGGCAGGGGTGGGGCGGTGGTCAGCTCTGGGTGTGGATGGCTCATACCTTGACGCTACCGGAGAGATTCGGGGAGTGATCCATTGCCTGGGCGGTCTCTTGTGGTGCGGGATGCTGTGGGCTGGAGGACATGACTTCATTATGGCTGGCGTGAGCCCTCAGACACAGGTCAGGGAAGCACGACGATCTTGCGTCCCTGGCCGGCGGCGAACCGGTCCAGTGCCTGCGGGTACTCCGTCAGCGGCAGCCGGTGGCTGATGAAGACCTGGGGATCGAGTACCCCGGTGGCGAACAGTTCCGCCGCGCGCTCATAGCTGTGCAGCACCGCCATGGAACCGGTGATGGTGATCTCCTCGTTGTAGATGCGGTACGGCGAAATGGTGGCCGTGGTCGCGTAGTCGGAGACCCCGAACTGCAGAAATGTCCCGGCTTTGGCGACCCGTTCCAGGCCGTCCTGGATGGCCGCGGCGTTGCCGGTCGCGTCGACCACCACATCCCAGCCACCCGGTCGCCCCATCTCGTCGGCCGACAGCGCCGCACGGGAACAGCCCAGCTTCTCAGCCGTCGCCAGCCGCTCGGCGTTGACGTCGACGACATCCACCGAGGTGGCACCGGTGCGCTTGGCCAGCTCCAGCATCATCAGGCCCATCGTCCCGCTGCCGTAGATCAGCACATGGGAGCCGAGCCTGCTGCTGAGCACGTCGTAGCCGCGTACGGCGCAGGACAGCGGCTCGATCAGCGCCGCGTCCTGGACGTCCACGTGGTCCGGCAGCCGTACGCAGTTGGCGACGGGCGCCACGGCGTACTCGGCGGCGCCACCGGCCACGGTCACGCCGATCGCCTGCCACCGGTCGCAGAGGTTGTTGCGTCCCGCCCGGCAGTAGCGGCACTCGTTGCAGTACAGCGAGGGGTCCACGGCGACCCGGTCGCCGATCGTGAGTTCGGTGACCTCGCTGCCGAGGCCCACGACCTCCCCGGCGAACTCGTGGCCCGGCACGACCGGCAGGGTCGGTGCGAACTCGCCCTGCAGGATGTGCAGATCGGTCCCGCACAACCCGCAGGCCGCCACGTCGATCACGACCTCGCGCGGCCCGGGGGTGGGGTCGGGGACCGTGGTGACGCTGACCTTGCCGGGGGCTTCGATGACAGCGGCTTTCACTTGACTGCTCCTAGGGAGAGGCCGCGGACCAGTTTGTCCTGGGCGGCGAAACCGGCGATGAGGACCGGCAGCGACACCAGCGTGGCCGCCGCGCAGAGCCGGGCGAGGAAGAGGCCCTCGCTGGTGATGAAGCCGACCAGGAACACCGGCGCGGTGGATGCCTGCGTCGCGGTGAGGTTGACGGCGAACATGAACTCGTTCCAGCTGAAGATGAAGCAGATCAGCGAGGTGGCGGCGAGTCCGGGCATGGCGATCGGCGCGACGACCCGCCACAGCACGGTGAGCAGGTTGGCCCCGTCCATCTCGGCCGCCTCCAGGATCTCCCTGGGGACCTCGGCGAGGAACGAGCGCATCATCCACACCGCGATCGGGAGGTTCATGGCGGTGTAGAGCACGATCAGTGTCCACACGTTGTCGAGCATCCCGATGTCCTTGACGATCAGGTACACCGGCAGCAGGGCCGCGATGGCCGGGAGGAACTTGGTGGACAGGAAGAAGAACATCACGTCGGTCCACTTCTCGACCGGCTTGATGGACAGCGCGTAGGCCGTCGGCACCGCCAGGGCGAGGACGAGCAGCGTCGAAAGGACGCTGGCCATGGCCGAGTTGAGGAGGAACGGCGTGATGTCCCGGCTGAACAGCAGCTTGTACTGGTCGAGGGTGAGGGGGGCCAGCAGGCTGGGCGGGTTGGTCGCCGCGTCGGCCTCCTGGTGGAAGGAGGTGAGCACCATCCACGCCACAGGTGCGAAGAAGGCCAGCGTGGCGAGCCAGGCGACGAAGGTCCACAGGGGAGTGAGCCGTACGGTCATCGCGATACCTCCTCGCGGAACAGCGACGCGATGGTGCGCAGGGCGAAGGTGGCGATGACGATGGAGCCGAGTACGACCACGACACCGGCGGCGGCCGCCTCGCCGTACTCGTACTTGCGGAACATGGTCAGGTAGATCTCGTAGGGCAGGTTGGTGGTCCGGGAGCCGGGGCCGCCCTGGGTGATGGTGTAGACCGCGTCGAAGGTCTGCACGACGTAGATCGTGCCGAGCAGGACGCCCAGTTCGATGTACTGCCGCAGGTGCGGCAGGGTGATGTGGCGGAAGGTGGCCATGGCCGACGCCCCGTCCACCCGGGCCGCCTCCAGCACGTCACCGGGCTGCGCCTGCAGACCCGCCAGCAGGATCAGCATCATGAACGGGGTCCACTGCCACACCAGCGACAGCACGACAGCCGGCATGGGGAAGTTGGACACCCAGTCGATGGTGGGGCCGTGGTCGGCGCCGAAGAACCGGTAGACGGCGTTGAGGGTGCCGTTGAGCAGGCCGTAGTCGGGGTTGTAGATGGCGTGCTTCCACAGCAGCGCGGCGGCGACCGGCATGACGAGGAACGGGGCGATGAGCAGGGTGCGGGCCAGTCCCCGGCCGGCGAACCGGCGGTCGAGCAGCAGTGCCAGAGCCAGGCCGAGGACGACGCTGATGATGACCACCGACGCGGTGAGGACGACGGTGTTGAGCACGGCCGCGCGCAGCCGCCCATCGGTGAAGACGGTTCCGTAATTGTCCAGACCGGTGAAGTGCCGGTCGCCCGGTTGCAGGATGTTCCACTGGAAGGTGGAGATCACGAGCGTGGCCACGAAGGGCAGCTGCGTGACGACGATGGTGAAGATCAGCGCGGGCAGCAGCGGAGCGCGCCGCCGCCATTTGCTGATGACGGTGGATGTTCGCGGACGCACCGGAGGTGGTGCTGTTCTGGATGTGTTGATGAGCGTGGTCATGAGGCTTTCCTTGGCCGGTGACGGCCGGGTCGCGGTCGGGTCGCGGCGGGTGCCCGGCCGGCGGGTGGGGTCGGCCGGGCACGTCCGGGTCACTGGTGCTTCTCGGCGACTTCCTCGGCGAGCTTCTGGCCGTCGTTCAGTGCCTTGTCCACGCTGGTCTGGCCGGCGATGGCCGCGGAGATCTCCTGGGTCACCTTCGTCCCCAGATCCTGGAACTCGGGGACGGCCACGAACTGGACGCCGACCGTGGGGCGGGGCTGCACACCCGGGTTGGTCGGGTCGGCCTCCTGGATGGAGTTCAGGGTGATGTCACCAAAGGCCTGGGAGGCCTTCTCGTACTCGGGGATCTCGTAGGTGCTGGACCGCTTTCCGGCCGGGACGCGGGGCCAGCCGAGCTTCTCGCCGACGAGCTGCTCGTACTTCTTGCTGGAGGCCCACAGCATGAACTGCGAGGCGGCGTCGGCCTTCTTCGTGGTCTTGGGCATGGCCCACGCCCATGTCCACAGCCAGCCGCTGTTCTTGGTCTCCACCACCGGTGCGTAGGCGTACCCGGCCTTGCCGGCGACCTTGCTGACCTTGGGGTCCTCCAGCGACCCGGCCGCGCTGGTCGCGTCGTACCACATCGCGACCTTGCCCTGGCTCATGGCGTTCAGGCACTCGGTGAACCCGGCCTGCGGGGCCCCCGCCTCACCGTGCTTCCTGACCAGATCGACGTAGAAGTTCGTCGCCTTCTTGAACTCGGGGCTGTTGACCTGCGCCTTCCAGTCCTTGGTGAACCAGGTGCCGCCGAAGGTGTTGACCATGGTAGTCAGCGGCGCGCCCAGCTCACCCCAACCTGGCAGACCGCGCAGACAGATGCCCTTCATCCCGGGACGGGCGCCGTCGGCCTTGGCGGCGATGTCGGCGACCTGCTGCCAGGTCGGCCGTTCGGGCACCGTGATGCCCTTCTCCGCCATGACCTCCTTGTTGTACATCAGGAAGGAGGACTCCCCGTAGAAGGGCAGCGCGTACATCTTGCCGTCCGAGCCGGACAGCGACTGCACCATCGGCTTCAGCAGGTCGCCCTTGTCGAATGCGGTGTCCTTGTCGGCGTAGGAGTCCAGCTCGTGCAGCCAGCCGTTCTCGTGCCAGACAGGCACCTCGTAGGCCCCGACGGTGGCGACGTCGTACTGGCCGGCCTGCGTTGCGATGTCCTGGGTGACCTTGTCGCGCAGCTCGTTCTCGGGAAGGATCGTGAAGTTGACCTTGATGCCGGTGTCCTTCGTGAACGTGCTCTTCGTCAGCTGCGCGATGTCCTCCATCTGCGGGTTGCCGACCATCAGCACATTGATGCTCTTGCCGCCACAGGAGCTCGAGGAGCCGCCCGCCCCGCTGCAGGAGACCAGCAGCGAGCCTGCGGCCGTGGCCGTGCCGAGGACGTGGATCATTCTTCGTGTGCGCATGACTGACTCCAGGGAGTGTTCGAGGGCATGGGGAACCAGGACCCCGGCCTTACGGGGTGGGACGGGGAGAGGAACTGCGGCTCAGGCCTGGATGACCTGGGGACCCAGCAGTGCGTAGCGGTGGGCCTCGGAGGTGTGCAGCCCCGTGTCGGTGACGATGGCCTCAAAGTCCGTCACGTTCGCGAATCGACAGAAGCTCACGGCACCGAATTTCATGTGGACGCCGGAGAACACCCGGCGTTTGGCGACCCGCATGACCTCGGCCTTCACCTCGCTGACCGCGGGATCGGGCGTGGTGCATCCGTACTCGCGGGAGATGCCGTTCGCGCCGATGTACGCCAGGTCGATGACGAAGCCGGACAGCATGCGGGTCGCCCAGTGGTCGACTGTGGCCAGCGTGCCGCCACGTACCCGGCCGCCGAGCAGCAGCACGCTGATGTTCTCGGTCGAAGCCAGGTCACCTGCGGTGGCCAGCGAGGAGGTGACCACGGTCAGTGGCCGGTCGCGGGGCAGGGCGGCGGCGATGAGCTGCGGGGTGTAGCCCTCGTCGATGTAGACGGTCCCGGCGTCCCCGAGCAGTGCGGCCGCGGCGGCCGCGATCCGGGCCTTCTCGGGGACGTGCATGGTGGTACGGAAGGCGAGCGTGGTCTCGAAGCCCGCGCTCTCCACGGGATGCGCACCGCCATGGGTCCGCCGGACCAGCCCGTGTCCCTCCAACAGGTTCAGATCACGCCTCACGGTCTCCTTCGAGACCCCGAGGCCGGCAGCGAGCTTTCCGACATCCACGGATCCGGAACGGCGTGCCGTTTCCAGGATTCCGCGTCTTCGTTCCTCGGCGTCCACGGCGACACCTTCCGTTTCACGGCTCCGCGCGTTGTGCCCGCGCCGGCTGGCTCCCGGAGCACCGGCCCGTTCGAGCCCCGTTGGCCCAATTTCTACAAGGCGATTGCCCGTACTGGCCAGGTTCGTCGTAGAGCAGCTCGTGACCGAATATGCCCGGTTTCCGGAGTGCGGAGCCCCTGGGTGACGCGGTGGAGGGTCCTGCGGCGGGGGAGGCTGCTGCCCATTCGCCGACCGAGGTGTGCCCGTTCGCTGCCCGTTTTTCCGGATGGATCAAGACATCCGGCCGGGATCAAGCGCAGAAAACCGGCCACCTGCGGGAGTCGTGGGAAGGTGGGGCGACGCGACCCCAAGCTGTGTCCTACGGCATGGCCGGCGACCGCTTCTTTCACTACGCTGCCGCCGGTTACGGGGCTGCGGTCAGGAGTTTCGGTGCGGAGCAAGGTCCTCGGTGCCGTCGTGGGCGTGGCGGTCGTCGTCGTACCCCTCGTCCTGGTCACCCACGAGCTCAGCGGTACGGAGTCGACCACCTCGTTGGACAAGTTCAGCGCTGTGACAATCGACGGTCAGCAGGCCCTGAAACCCAACATCGTCGCGGGGCGGACGCTGGGCATGTACCACCCGCTACCCTGGGTCGGGACATCGATCGGCGACCTGTCCTGCCCGGCCGCGCTGAAGGCCGTCGCCGGAGCCACCCTCACCTGCCACGGCACGAGTGCCGACGGCTCGCTGATCGACGTCCCCGTGCGGACCGTCAGCGCGACGAGCGACTCCATCACCTGGGTGTTCGAACGCTAGTGCCCCGACAGGCAGGCGAGGCCCACAGCGGCCGTTGACGGCACCTCGGTCATAAGGCCGATGCCCGGCCGCCCGACCGCGGATGCCTCTGGCCGATCGGCCGATGACGCGAGCTCCGGCCGCCGCCAAGAATGAGATCGCAGCCGGAGAAAGCCTCTGACCAGGTGATTCCTGCGCACGGCATCGGCGCCGTGGTGTCCCGGTCGTTCGCGCCCCGTTCCCGGCGGCCGACCAGGCTGCGACCTCGTCCGAACGGAGACGCCGCCTGATGACAGTTCGTGCCGCGTCGGCCCCTGCCCCGGCGGACATCGCCGCCCCGCCTCGGAAGCCGCCGTACCGCCGGGTCGCATCGTTTCTGCGTCGTCGACGTGTGCCGCTGCTCGCCACCGTGACCATGCTGCCGCTGTATCTGGTGTGGGCGCTCTTCCGCGCCAACGGCGGCGGAGATCTCGCGGCCCAGGAGACCTGGGCACGGTTCGCCGCCGAGCACGGCGATTCCGCCTACGGCCTGTTCTGGTTCGGCGGGATCCACACCGCGAACTACAGCGTGATCTCCCCGTACCTGATGGGCTTCTTCGGCGTGCGCACGATCGGCGTCGCCTCCGGACTGGCCGCCGGGTGGCTGGCCGCGGTCCTCTTCGAACGGTCCGGGATCCGGCGCCCGCTGCCTCCGGCCCTGATGGCCGCGTTCGGCCTCTGGGTCAACATCGCGGCGGGACGCGTGACCTTCGCGCTCGGCGTCGCCTTCGCTCTCGCCGCTTGTGTGCTGCTGGTGGGTGAGCGGCGCGTGTGGCTGGCCGCCGGGTACGCGATGCTCGCGACGGCGGGCAGCCCGGTGGCCGGGCTCTTCCTCGTCGTGGCGGGCGCGGCCTACGGCCTGCTCCGCGACTGGAAGCGGGCCGCCGCGCTGACGGTCCCGCCGTTCCTGGTGGTGGGGACGACCACGCTGATGTTCCCCTTCCATGGGGAGGAGCCGATGGCGGCGGGTCGGATCCCGTGGCCCGCGCTGCTGGGCGTGGCCGTGGCGGTCTTCTCGCCGCGCCGCTGGCGGGTGGTGCGGCTGGGCGGTGCCGTATACGCGGTGGGTGTCCTCCTGACGTACCTGATCCCCTCGCCGATCGGCGCCAACGTGGAGCGGTTCGCCCTGCTGTTCGCGCCCGCCGTGCTGCTCGCCGCCGTGCTCTCGGCGGACCGGCGGCCCCGGTACGGGCGCGGTGCGCTGGCCGTGGCGCTCGCCGGCTCCCTGCTCTGGCTGGGATCGGGCACGCCCACCTCGTTCCTGCGGGGGACGGGGCAGGTCCCGGCCTGGGCCGCCGACAGCCAGGGTGTCGTACGGGCCCTGGACCGGCTCGGCGCCGACCGCACCCGGGTGGAGGTCGTCCCGGCCCACGACCACCGCGAGTCCGCCGTGCTGGCCCCGTACGTGAATCTGGCACGCGGCTGGAACACCCAGCTCGACATGACCCGCGGCCGCCTCTTCTACGACGGCACGCTCACCCCGACGACGTACCGCGCCTGGTTGGACCACTGGGCCGTCGGCTTCGTCGTGCTGCCCGAAGCCGAACCCGACCGGTTCGGGGAGGCCGAGGCACGCCTGCTGCGCGACAGCCTGCCCGCGTGGCTGGAACCCGTGTGGAGCGACGCGCACTGGCGGGTGTACCGGGTGCGTGACGCGGTGCCGCTGGTGTCGGCGCCCGCCACCGTCGTGCGCACCTCGGACGCCGCGCTCGACGTACGGATACCGAAGCCGGGTTCGGTGACCGTGCGGGTGGCGTACTCGCCGTGGCTGCGCGTCGAGGGCGCCTGCCTGCGGGAGGAGGGCGAGTTCACGCGCCTGACCGTCGACACTCCGGGCGTGTACCGGATCGACTCGGCATACCTCGCGTCCGCCTCGCCGTCGGGCTCGGCCGGCTGCTGATCCGACCCTCAGCGCGGCGCCGGTCCGCTGCTGCGGCGGACGACGAGGTCGACGGGGACGAGCGACTCGGGCTTCGGCGGCTCGGTGGAGCCGTCGATGCGGTTCAGCAGGAGCCGCAGGGAGCGGGTGCCGATCTCCGCGAAGTCGGTACGGACGGTGGTCAGCGGAGGCAGCAGATGGGCGGCCTCCGGGATGTCGTCGTAGCCGACCACGCTGACCTCGTCCGGCACCGGCCGCCCGGCCTCGTGCAGGGCGTGCAGGACGCCGAGCGCCATCTGGTCGTTGGAGACGAACACCGCCGTGACGTCCGGCCGGGCGGCCAGCCGGCGCCCCAGGTCGTAGCCGGAGTCGGCGCTCCAGTCCCCGACGAGCGGCTCGGGGACGTGGGCACCGGCCGCCTCCAGGGTCGAACGCCAACTGGTCCGCCGATGGTCGGCCGAGGTCCAGCCGGTGGGGCCCGCGAGGTGCCAGACGGTGGAGTGGCCGAGCCCGAGCAGGTGCTCGGTGGCCTTGCGGGCCCCGGCCCGGGAGTCGCCGGTGACCAGGTGGGTCTCGGTGTCGAGGCCGTTCTCCAGCACCACCAGCGGGGTGTCGAGGTGGGTGTCGGCCAGCGCCCGGCCCACCCACAGCTGCGGGGCGATGGCGATCACGCCGTCCGCGCCCTCGGCCGACAGCCGGTCCACGGCCTCGACCACCGTGTCGTGGTCGGCCGTGTCGAGGGCGATGGAGCTCACCAGGTAGCCGGCCTCCTGCGCCGCCGTGTTGATCGCGGTGAGGATGGAGGCGGGTCCGTAGCGGGCGGCGTCGAAGGAGATGACCCCGAGCATCCGGGTTCGCCCGCTGGCCAGCGACCTGGCGCTGCGGCTGGGCCGGTAGCCGAGTGTGCGCATGGCCTGGACGACCGCCTCGCGTGTCGCGGGGCGGACGGACGGGTGGTCGTTGAGCACGCGGGAGACGGTCTGCTTGGAGACTCCGGCCAGCCGGGCCACGTCGTCCATCACGGGACGCGAGCCCGCGAAGTTCCGTCTGCTGCGCCACTTCGGAACCGCTCCGTCGGCGGCGCTTCGGGTCATGGTGGCAGTTTCCTCGACGTCGTTACGGCGGCCTGGTCCCGCCCGGCAGGACCACAGCATAGGCGGGACGGTCCCGAGGACTCGGGGGAGCCGAGCCCTCGGGACCACGCGTGGGACGGCGTCTCAGCCGGCCCGGACGGACCAGCGGCGGCGGGTGATCCACTCGGCGTGCGTGATGGCGACGCTCTCTGCGGCACCGGCCGCTTCCCGGGGCACGTACACGGGCGCGTCAGGGTGCAGCGGCAGCACCCGCAGCCGCAGGCCCTCGGCGCGCAGGGTGTCGGCGGGCAGCCGGTCGACGCCGATGTCCCAGGCGAGCCCGGAGAAGTACTGGTCGGCGACGAGCGTGTCGCCCACGTACGCCCGCCCCACGTCCCCGCTCCAGTGCAGGCGCAGGATCGTCCCCGGCGGCAGGTCGTCCGGGACGTCGACGCGGTACTCGGCGGCCACGGTGTCGAAGTGCTTGTCCGCGGGCGCGCTCGCCCGGTCCAGCACGCCGGTGGCGGTGTCGGGGGCGGGCCCGGCGGGCCGTACCAGGGTGACCGGCACTGAGGTGTCACCGGCACCGGCACCGGCACCGGCATCTGTGTCGACCTCGACCGCGTACCGGGTGAACATCCCGTCCGCCGCCGCGCTCACCGCCGCCCCGTCCACCACCGGCGCCTGCTCCGGCGCGGGCAGCACCGCGAACGACACCGGCGCGTCCGAGCCGTGCAGCCGTACCTCCTCCCGGCCGGACGGGTCGAAGACGACACCCGCCTCGCACAGCACCAGCCGCTCGGCGCCCCAGGCCACACCCCGGTAGGCGGTGCGTGCCGTCGCCGCGTCCAGGACCAGCAGACCGACCCGGCCGCCGTCCGCCGTCTCCACCTCGACCAGCGCGTCGGTACCGGGTCGCAGTCCGCTGACCAGCACCCGGCCGCCGACGGGAGTGACGTCCCCGGACGGCGTGCTGACCGACGTCACCGTCGAAGCGTCCAGGGCCAGTTCGGGGTCGATGCCCTCGGTCGCGGCCAGCACCAGGACCGTACGGCCGTCCACGTCGACCGTGCACACCGGCTGGGCGGTGGCCCACTCCAGCCGCAGACCCGCCACGTCGAGCCGCAGCGGCCAGCAGAAGTAGGCGCCGCGGGGCACGGTGACGGGGAGGGTCGGCAGGGTCAAGGAGCCTCCGTCACCGGGGAATTCGACGGTGAACGACGTCTCGGGATGGTCGGGCAGCGGCTCGTGCGGCTGGTGGTTGTTGACGAACAGGAAGCCCGAGGCGCCGTCGGTGCGCACGGCCCACCGCAGGGTGTCGCGGTCGTCCTGCCCGCTCGGCCGGCGCTCCGGCAGCACGGACTCCATGGGTGCGATGCGGTCGCCGAAGTCGGCCAGCAGCAGGTGCTGGAGCCGCAGTTCGTGGTACGTCCGCCGGTACTGGCCGTACTCGCCGAGCGGCGCCTGGAAGTCGTACGTCAGGACCGGCAGGTCGTTGGGATAGCCGGTGGCGTGGGACTCCTGCAGGGTGGTGAGCTCCCCGGTCGGGTTCGTGCCGCCGTGGAACATGTAGAAGCCCTGCCAGACCGAGCCGCAGCCGATCTTGGTGAGGCCGAGCGCGCCGATGTCGTCGGCGTCGACGCGCGGCCGGCGGTGGTACGACACCGCCATGCCGCCGCCCAACTCGCAGGTGGCCCACGGGAAACGGCCGGCGTAGGCGTCCGGGGTGCCGCCGCGCACGGTCGTCGGCCTGAGGTCGGCGCCGATGCCCTCGTCGTCGCGCTGGTGGGTGAAGAAGAAGTGCTTGCGGCAGGTGTCGGGCCAGCCGCCGTCGGCCTCGGTCCAGAAGGTCTCGGTGTAGCCGCCGTACAGCGGAAGCAACTCGTCCGGCGGGAGCCGGACCCCGCCCCAGGCGGTCGACGTCCACAGCGGGGCGCTCAGCCCGGCCTCCTGGGCCATCCGCTTGAGGGTGAGGAGGTGGCCGGGCTGGTCGTAGAGCTCGTTCTCGATCTGGATCGCCACGATCGGGCCGCCGTGGGCCCGGTCCAGGCCGTGCAACTGCTCGGCGATGGCCGCGAACCAGGCACGCACGGGCTCCAGATAGGCCGGGTCGTCGGTGCGCGGGGTGCAGTCGCGGGCCAGCAGCCAGTCGGGCAGGCCGCCGCCCCGGACCTCCGCGTGGGACCAGGGACCGATGCGCGGGATGAAGTCCAGGCCGTGCCGGGCACACAGCTCGGCGAAGCCGCGCAGGTCGCGGTCGCCGTCGAAGCGGACACGGCCCTCGATCTCCTCGTGGTGGATCCAGATGATGTAGCTGGCGACGGCGCTCACCCCGCCCGCCTTCATCTTCAGCAGCTCCTCCTCCCACTCCGCGGCCGGGTAGCGGGAGTAGTGGAACTCGCCGGAGACCGGGAACCAGGGACGGCCGCCGCGCGTGAGCCAACGGCTGGTGACCTCGATGGGATCGGGCACCCCGGGCGCGTCGGCGAAGGGCAGATGCCCGGTGAGCGGGGGACCGGCGGGGGAGGGGACGCGCAGGTGGTGCGGGTGGGCCATCAGTCGTTCTCCGGTCCGAGGTCGGGGGTGTCGGTGAGCTGCGCGCGGGTGCCGGTCGTGGCGTGCAGCTCCAGCACGACGAGCTCGTTGGTGCCGGGGCGCAGCACCGGGCCGGGGACGTACAGCGTGTGCTGCGGGCCGCGGTTCCAGTAGCGGCCGAGATGGAAGCCGTTGACCCACGCCTGGCCCTTGGTCCAGCCGGGCAGGGCGAGGAACGTGTCGGCCGGGGTGTCCACCTCGAACGTCCCGTGGTGGAAGGCGGGCACGGCGTCCGCGTCCGCGTCGGACGGCACGAACGGCACCGCGCCCAGGTCGCCCAGCGGGAGGGGCCGGCACTCCCAGTCGTGCAGGGCGGCGCCCTGGAAGGACACCGGGCCGAGCAGTCCCTTCGGCGCCCCGATGCGCGGCCCGTAGTTGACCCCGCCCTGGTTCTCGACCAGGACCTCGAGGACGGCACCGGGCTTCGGCACCCGCACGGGCAGCGTCTCGTCGTGGCGCTTGCGTTCCAGTACGCCGACGGAGGCACCGTCCACGAAGACCTGGGCGCGGTCGCCGACGCCGCCCGCGAAGTGCAGCAGACCGTCGCCGGAGGCGGGAACGGTGGTGCGGTAGAGGACGTACCCGGAGTGCGCCCCGAGCTCGTTCATCGTCACCGGGTCCTGGGTGCGCACCGCTCCGTCCAGGGTGCGGAGATACGGCAGCAGCGGCGCCCGGCGGTCCAACTCGACAGCGGTGGGCGGGAGTTTGGGGCCCGGCGCGGGAGCCGGCTCCTCGGGGACGGACGCGTGCCGGGCGATGACCTCGCGGAACGCGTGGTACTTGGGGCCCGGGTCGCCGCATTCGGTGAGCGGGGCGTCGTAGTCGTACGACGTCACGGTCGGCTCGTAGGCGTGCTTGTGGTTGGCACCGTTGGTGAAGCCGAAGTTGGTGCCGCCGTGGAACATGTAGATGTTGACGGAGGCCCCCGCGGACAACAGCCGGTCCAGGTCGGCCGCCGCGTCCTCGGCCGACCGCACATGGTGGGGCCCGCCCCAGTGGTCGAACCAGCCGATCCAGAACTCCGCGCACATCAGCGGGCCCTCGGGCCGGTGGGCGCGCAGCGCGGCCAGATGTTCCTCGACCCGGCTGCCGAAGGTGCCGGTGGCGACCGTGCCGGGCAGGCTGCCGGCGGCCAGGTGCTGGGCGTTGGCCTGGTCGCAGGTGAACAGCAACTCGTCGACACCGCGGGAGCGCAGGGCCTGTTCGACATGCTTGAGGTACGCGGTGTCGTCGCCGTAGGCCCCGTACTCGTTCTCCACCTGTACGGCGATCACCGGTCCGCCGTTCGCGGCGAGGTGCGGCAGCAGCGGGGGCAGCAGCTGGTCGAGGTAGCGGTCGAAGGCCTCGGTGAAGCGCGGGTCGCTGGTGCGCAGCCGGATGCCGGGGTCCGAGAGGAGCCACGCGGGCAGCCCGCCGTCGTCCCATTCGGCGCAGATGTACGGCCCGGGGCGCAGCAGGACGTGCAGGCCCTCCGCCTGCGCCAGGCTCAGGAAGCGGGGCAGGTCGAGCATGCCGTCGAGGACGAGCGTGCCGGGTTCGGGCTCGTGCAGGTTCCACGGCAGGTACATCTCGACGGTGTTGAGCCCCATCAGCCGCGCCTTGCGCAGCCGGTCGGTCCACTGGTCCGGGTGGACGCGGAAGTAGTGCAGTGCCCCGGAGATGATCCGGAACGGCTCGCCGTGCAGGAGGAAACCGTCGGACGACGTGGTCAGAGCGGGCATGCGGAGCTTCCCTTCGAGTTCGGAATGCGGGGCCTTGGTCCAGAGGGTTGGGCGGGTTCGGCCGGGGCGCGGGGTTCATCGGTTCGGCCGGGGCGTGGGTTCAGCGGGCTCAGCGGGTTCGGGTATTGCGGATCAGCCAGAGCGTCGCGGCCAGGCACAACGCCGAGACGCCGCACAGCAGGAGCGGGACCGCGCGGATGCCGGCCTCTTCGATGGCCTTGCCGAGCGCCGGTCCCGCGGCGACGCCGCCGACCATGGACGCGGCGATGACCAGGGCTCCCGCCCGCCGGGCACGCGGGGCGGCGCGGTGCAGCCAGGGCAGGCCGGTGGGGAAGATCGGGGCGATGAACAGCCCCACACCGGCGTACGCGTACGGGGCCAGGGCCGGTATCGCGGCGAGCAGCAGACAGACCGTCATACCGGCGCACGAGGCCGTGATGATGGCCTGGGCGGAGAAGCGCAGGGCGATCGGGGCGACCAGGAACCGGCCGACGGTCATCATCAGCCAGTAGACGGAGGTGGCGGTCGCGGCGACCCCGGCGCCGTAACCGACGGTCTCCAGATGCGTGGGCTCCCAGCCGCCGACGCCCGCCTCGATGCCGACGTGCAGGACGTAGAGCGCGACGAACATCGCGAGTACGGAGCCCAGGCTGCGGCCGAGGACCCGCCCGCCGTCGGTCTCGGGGCCGGACTGCGGCCCCGGCGCGCGGTCGCGTACACCCCGCAGGCACAGCAGCAGCGGCAGGTTGGCGAGCGCGAAACCGAGGAAGACCGCCGGGTAGTGCTCGGAGCCGACCGCGCCGATCAGTGCCGGACCCAGGATCGCGCCGATGCCGAAGTGCGCGTTGAGGATGTTCAGCATCGCGGTCGAGCGGTGGCCGAAGCCGACGGCGAACAGCTGGTTGAGGCCGTAGTCGATGCCGCCGAAGCCGAGCCCGGCGAGGAGGGCCATGGCCAGTGCGGTGGGCCAGTTCGGCGCCAGCGCGAAGCCCGCCGCGCCGACGGCCATCAGCAGGTACGAGGCGCCGAGGATCTGCCGGTTGCCGATCCGGCCGTAGAGCCGGTCGAACAGCAGCACCCCGGCCACGCCGCCGACGAAGTGGGCGCTCAGCCCCAGCCCGGCGCCCGAGGGCGTCAGCCCGAACTCCTCGCGGAAGGCGGGGATGGCCGGGCCGTACAGGGCCTGGAGGGCGCCGATGAGGACGAAGCCCACGCAGGAGGCGACCACGGCGGCGGGGCTGAAGACCGGGGCGTCCGGCGGTGCGGAAGCCATGGGCCTGGTGTCGACGACGCGCTTTTCCCCCGGCACAGCACACCTCTCAATCGCTCCGACGGACAGTGATGTTACCGGTAACATCACTGTCGTCAAGATCCCGGACAAGGGTGGCGGGGAAAGGCCGATGTTGGACTGTTCGTCCAGCACCTGGACCTGTAGTCTAAGGATCCGGGCAGTGGCAGGGAGGCGGGGGTGTGCCGGTGGACGAAGCGAGCGTGGAGGCCGAGCGCGACGCGATCATCGCCGCGCTGACGCCCGTCGTCGACGGGATCGCGGCGACCTTCGGCCCGATGTGCGAGGTGGTCCTCCATGACTACCGACGGCCGGAGGAGTCGGTGGTCGCCCTCGCCGGTTCGGTGACGGGTCGTGCCGTGGGCGGTGCCATGAGCGAGATCGGCATGCGGATCGTCGCCCGGGGCGAGGAGGCGGGCGACGAGCTGAACTACGTGACGCGCACCCGGACCGGGAAGACCGTCAAGTCGTCCACGATGGTGCTGCGGGACTCCACCGGCGCGGTGTTCGGCGCGGTGTGCGTGAACCTGGACGTCACCGCGGTCACCGAAGCCCACGCCCTGCTCGGCGGGCTCGCGGGCATCGGCCGGACCTCCGCCGAACTGCCGGTCACCACCTTCGGCAACGACATCGATTCCGTCGTCGACGTCATCCTCGACGACCACCAGCTGGGACAGAACCAGGGCTGGGCGGGCCTCGACCGGGCGGCACGCCTGGAGCTGTTCCGCGGCCTGGACGAGCGGGGGGTGTTCGCGGTGCGCCGGTCGGTCGAGCAGGTGGCCGGCCGGCTCGGCATCTCCCGCGCCTCCGCGTACAGCTACCTCGCCCAGGCCCGGGCCGCGACCGACACGACTTCCGACTCCGCTGGAGGGCACGCGTGACGACCACCACCCCGCCGGTCACCCTCGACGACATCCGTGACGCG
The DNA here is from genome assembly GCF_030551255.1 of Streptomyces sp. NL15-2K. GTDB lineage: Bacteria > Actinomycetota > Actinomycetes > Streptomycetales > Streptomycetaceae > Streptomyces. Next base: position 922,022 of record NZ_CP130630.1, on the reverse strand, counting down.
GCCGCCCGGCTCAAGGGCGTCGCACACCGCACGCCGGTGCTGCGCTCGCGCACGCTGGACGCGCTCGTCGGCGCCGAGGTCCACCTCAAGTGCGAGAACTTCCAGCGTGTGGGGGCCTTCAAGTTCCGCGGCGCCTACAACGCGGCTTCCCGGCTCACTCCCGAGCAGCTGGCCCGGGGCATCGCCGCCTACTCCTCCGGGAACCACGCCCAGGCCGTCGCCCTGGCCGCGCGGGAACTGGGCACGACCGCGGTGATCGTCATGCCCGAGGACGCCCCGCCCTTCAAGCGGGACGCCACCGCGGGCTACGGCGCCGAGATCGTGTCGTACGACCGCTACAGCGGCGACCGAATGGCCATCGCCGAGGCCCTGGCCGCCGAACGGGGCCTGGCGCTGATCCCGCCGTACGAGCACCCGCACGTGATCGCCGGGCAGGGCACGGCCGCGCTCGAACTCCTCGAAGAGGTGGGGGAGCTGGACGCCCTGATGGCACCGGTCGGCGGCGGCGGACTGATCGCCGGGAGCGCCACGGCGGCCAAGGGCCTGTACGCGGGCGTGCGCGTGATCGGCGTCGAGCCGGAGACCGGGGACGACACGAAGCGGTCTCTGGAGGCGGGCCGGCGCGTCGCGATCCCCGTGCCGCACACCATCGCCGACGGCCAGGCGCTGCACACCCCCGGCGAACTGACCTTCTCCATGAACCGGCTGCTCGTCGACGCCATCGCCCTGGTGTCCGACGACGAGATCCGGGACGCGATGCGGTTCGCGTTCGAACGCCTGAAGATCGTCGTCGAGCCCAGCGGTGCCACCCCGCTGGCCGCCCTGCTCTCCGGCCGGGCGGGCCCCCTCCCGCGCCGGGTCGGCGCGATCATCTCGGGCGGGAACGTCGACGCCGAGCGCTTCGCCCGGCTCTGCGGGCCCGCGTCCTGACACCGGCACCGCCGTCACCCGAATGGCGGCGCCGGGTGGACAGGCGGACGATGGAGTGATGGGGGCTCGGCCCCCGTTGGTGCCGCTCATGGTGAGCGGGCGACGGAGACCGGCCCCGGGCCGTACTGACAACGGCCGGAAGGAGAGCCGTCATGCTTGAGATCAAGACGCTCGACAAGCCGGACGAGCGCCGCGATTTCCCCCGGGGCCACCTCGAAGCCGTCCACCTCACCGGACTGGACTTCGCCGTGGCGACCTTCGAACCGGGCTGGCGCTGGACGGAGTCCGTGGCACCGATAGCGGGCACGGACAGCTGCCAGATCCACCACAACGGCTACATCGTCCAGGGACGCCTGCGCATCCGCATGGACGACGGCGCCGAGGGTGAGCTGGGTCCCGGTGACGTCTTCGTGTGCCCGCCGGGGCACGACGCCTGGGTCGTGGGTGACGAACAGGTCGTCGCGTACGACTTCGCGGGAGCCATGGCGAAGGAGTACGCGAAGTCGGACTGATCCCGCTCGAAGGCGTGCGCCTCACACGGTGACGACGATCTTCGCGCGTGCGTGCTCCTGCTCCAGGTGCCGGATGGCCTCGGCCGCCTCGCTGAGGGGATACGTCCGTTCGATGACCGGGGTGACCTTCCCGGACTCGGCGAGCTCCCGGAGCGCCGCGAGGTTCTCCTTGCTGGGCTTCGCCGGGAGTTCGAGCAGCCGCTGGCGGACGAAAGGGGACACCAGGCGGCGCTTGAAGAACAGCGACATGGGGCCGAGGACGCTGCCGCCCTCGTACACGCCCCCGCCGGACAGCACGAGCGTCCCGGTCGGAGTCAGTGCGCGCCGGAACTCGCCCAGCGAGCGATTGCCCACCAGGTCCAGCACGACGTCGTACCGGCGCCCGCCGCGCGTGAAGTCCTCCTGGGTGTAGTCGACGACGTGGTCCGCGCCGAGCGATCGGACGAGCTCCACGTTCCTCGTCCGGCACACGCCGGTCACCTCCGCGCCGTACGCCTTGGCGATCTGCACGGCGAACGGACCGACCCCGCCCGAGGCCCCGTTCACCAGGACCGTCTGACCCGCCCGCACCCCGGCCACGTCCCGCAGACCGATGAGGGCCGTGTTCGCGGCCAGAGGCATCGCGGCGGCCTGTTCGAACGTGAAGCCCGCCGGTTTCAGGTCCACCGCGCTGTCCTGGGCGCACACGAACTCCGCGAACGCCCCGTCGGCCTCGCCGAACACCTCGTCGCCCGGATGGAGCCCTGTCACCTCGCTGCCGACCGCCTCCACCCGGCCCGCGAAGTCCCTGCCCCGGATCCGCGCCTTCGGCGCGCGGAGCCCGAGCACCAGGCGTGCGATCTTGGGATCGCCGTGCATGAGGTGCCAGTCGTACGCGTTGACCGCGGCCGCGTGCACCCGCACCAGCACCTCGCGGGCCGCGGGCACCGGCTGATCGACCTCCCTGAGCTCCAGCGCGTCCGTCGTGCCGTACCGGTCCTGGACCACTGCCTTCATGGGTCCCCCCTTTGTTACCGCGGAGCGTAAGGCCGGATCGGCGGGACGGACATCAGGGACAAGCCCTGGTTCTCCCCGAGAAATCCCTGAAACCCGCTCTGTACCCGCAGTTGGCCGCGTGATCAGATCGGCAGAAGGCGTCCGACGATGTCCCCGAGCTGCCGCGCGTTGCGGCACTCGTGCATCTCGGCCAGCTCGGCGTAGGCGAGGGCCGCGGAGTCGCCCGTGCCCCAGTGCGAGCGCGCTTCCGGGTTCAACCAGTAGACGCGGCGGGCCCGTTCGGTGAGGTGCCGTACGGCCGGGAGGTTCGGGTCGCTCATGTTCGTACGGGCGTCGCCGAGGACGAACACGGTCGTGCGCGGGCCGACCGCGTCGCCGTACCGCTCCGCGAACTCGCCCAGTGCGACGCCGTAGTCGCTGCTGCCGTGCCAGCCCGTGAGGGTCGCCTCCGCCCGGATCCGGGCACCGAGTCCCTCCGGATCGGCCGCGCCGTGCACGAGCAGCCGGGTCACCTCGTCGATCCGGTTGACGAAGGCGAACATCCGCACCTTGCTGAACTGGTCGTGCAACGCCTGCACCAGCAGCATCGTGAAGTCCGAGAACCCGGACACCGAGCCCGACACGTCGCACAGCAGCACCAGTTCGGGGCGGGCGGGACGGCGTCGGCGCAGCACCGGCTTCATCGGCACGCCGCCCGTCGACAGCGACCCGCGCAGGGTGCGCCGCAGATCGATCGTGCCGCGCGCGCCCGGCGCCGGCGGGCGGCCAGCCGGGTGGCGAGCTTGCGGGCCAGCGGCCGCACCGTCCTGCGCAGCTCGGCCAGCCGGTCCCTGCCCGCGAACAGGAAGTCGACCCGGTCGGCGGTCGGGGCCACCGCCCGCCGGGCGATCTCGTCCCGGCCGCGCCGCTCGGCGACCCGCCGCCGCGCCTGAGCGGCCACCATGCCCCGGAACGCCTCGATGCGCCGCCGGATCTCGTCCTCCAGCAGCCGGTCGGTGAATCCCGAACCGCCGTGCCGCCCACGGACGGTGTCGCGGACGCGCGCCAGGAGCGTCTGCGGGCGGAGCCGGTCGAGCGTCTGGTGCGACGACCAGCCGTCCGACGCCGGCGAGGAACCGTACCCGCCGAAGCCGTCGACCGCCTCGGCCGCCAACCGCCCCAGCAGGGCCTGGTCGTCGGCGGCCAGCGCGGCCGCGAGCCGCTCCCGCAGGTCGTCCCGGTCCGCGGGCTCCTGCTCGGGCCCGCCGACGCCCGCCGGGAAGTACAGGTCGAAGACCGGGTCGAACACCGGCCGCTGGGCCGTGCCGTGCAGCAACGTCGCGGCCAGCCCCTCCCGCAGCCGCTCACGATCCGCGAGGCCCAGCACCGTCACCGCCCGGGCCGCGTCCACGGTCTCGCCGGTGCCGATCCGGATGCCGTGCGCGCGCAGCGCCCCGACCAGGGACGTCAGCCGCTCGGCGACGCCCGCCGGCGTGCTCACAGGGCGTCCAGATCGAGCTTGGCGGTCGCCTTCAGAACGTCGTCCTGGTGCTTGAGCAGCACCCCCAGGCTGTCGCGGACGACCGTCTCGTCGAGCGTGTCGGCGCCCAGCGCGAGGAGCGTGCGCGCCCAGTCGATGGTCTCCGCGACCGACGGCACCTTCCGCAGGTCCATCGCCCTCAGCGCCCCGACGACGCGGACCACCGACCGGGCCGGCGCCTCGTCCAGCTCCGGCACCTTCAGCCGGACGATCCGCCGCTCCAACTCCTCGTCCGGGAAGCCGATGTGCAGGAACAGACAGCGGCGGCGCAGGGCCTCGGACAGCTCGCGGCTCGCGTTCGAGGTGAGCACGACGAAGGGGCGGCGGGTCGCGGTGATCGTGCCCAGCTCGGGGACGGTGACCTGGAAGTCGCTGAGCACCTCCAGGAGCAGGCCCTCCACCTCGACGTCCGCCTTGTCGGTCTCGTCGATCAGCAGGACCTTCGGCTCGTCGCCGCGGATGGCGGTCAGCAGCGGGCGGGGGAGCAGGAACTCCTCGCTGAAGATGTCCGTGCGCGTCTCGTCCCACGTCTCGTCGCGGCCCGCGCTGATGCGCAGCAACTGCTTGGCGTGGTTCCACTCGTACAGCGCCCGGGACTCGTCGACGCCCTCGTAGCACTGCAGACGCACCAGCCGTGCCTGAGCGACCTGCGCCACGGCCTTGGCGAGCTCGGTCTTGCCGACTCCGGCCGGTCCCTCCACGAGCAGCGGCTTGCCCAGGCGGTCGGCGAGGAAGACGGTCGTGGCGACCGCCGGCGACGCGAGGTAACCGGTCTCGGCGAGACGTGCGGAGACGTCGTCGACGGATGTGAACAACAGGGGCCTCCCGGTCGGCGGCGGTACCTGGTCGGTCGGTCACCTATCTAAGCGCTTGTTCACCGCTTCTGTCACGGCCGGCGTGAAGTAGCCCTCTTGGACCCCCGGGCACGAGTCAGGGGCGGCCGTCGACACGGCCGCCCCTTCGTCGTCGTCCTCACGCCGCCACCGCGACCGCCCCCACGGGAGGAGTCCGCAGCACCCGCCGGGCCGTGGCCAGACTCGTCCCCAGCGTCGCCGCCGCCGCGACCGACACGACCCCGAGCCAGATCCCCAGGCCCTGGTCCGGCAGCACCGAGTCGGTGCGCACGACGGTGAACGGGACGATCCCGGCCAGCGCGGCCACCGTGCCGAAGAACAGCCCGGTCACCGTCAGGATCAGCCCCTCGGCGCCGACCGTGCCGAGCACCTGCCCCGGCGTCGCCCCCGCCAGGCGCTGCTGCCCGAACTCCCGGCCGCGGTACGTGGTCGCCGCGTACAGCGAGTTGACCAGCATGACGCAGACGAAGACCACGATGATGCCGACGACGGTGAAGTTCAGCGTCTCGAGGTTCTTGGCGTCGACCGACTTGGTCAGGCCCGAGGCCTCGACGGCGTCGCTCTCCACCGCCTGCATGTACAGCGTGGCCGTGGCGACCGCCGTGAACAGGATCAGCGACATCAGGATCCCGGCGAGGTGGTCCGCCCGGCGGCGCAGGTTGCGCACCGCCAGCCAGCCGCTCGCGCCGGTCAGCGGCAGCCGGTCCAGCAGGCCCTTCAGCAGCCGCGGCGACAGCAGAGCGAATCCCACCGACAGCAGGATCGCCCCGTAGGCCGGCGGGGCCATCAGCGCCGAGTCCGTCGCCGAGAACGCGAAGGCGGAGGACACCGACACGGCGCCGGCCACCAGAGCGGCGTAGGCGAAGAACTGCCGTGCCCCGCCTCGCTGCCGCCGTCCGCGCGTCGCCCGCCGTACGGCGAGGAACGCCGCGCCCGCCGCCGCGAGCAGGGTGATGTCGACGCCCGACATCAGCGCGATCGGACCGAAGGAGTGCTCGACGGACCGCGCGACCTGCCCACTGTCCTGGAACACCTCCAGCAGCGCCCGCCCGCCCAGCATCGCCGGGCCGATCGCCAGCACGGCGCCCACCAGGGCCACGGCCACCGCCTCACCCACGACCATCCGCTTGAGCTGCGCCGGGGTCGCCCCCGAGCAGCGCAGCAGCTCCAGCTCGGTGGTGCGCTGGCGCACGTTGACCGTCAGCGTCGAGGCGACGGCGAAGAACACCAGCAGGGTGCCGTAGCCGCCGACCACGCCCGCCGCGGTGGACAGGGTCTCGGCGCTCACGGAGTCCACGCCGGGCTGCCCCGCCGTGTCGTGCATCGAGTTGAACGTCATGATGATCGCCGCGCCCAGGAAGGCGGACAGCAGCGTCGCGAGGAACCGCCCGGGCCGTTGCCGTATCGACCGCATCGCCAGTACGAACATCGCTCACAGCCCCGCCATCATGTCGTCGCCCAGGTGTGCCAGCCGCTCGGCGACCGCGTCCGGCGTCGGCGCGTCCATCCGCCCGGCCAGCCGCCCGTCGGCGAGGAACAGCACGGAGCCGGCGTAGGAGGCGGCGACCGGGTCGTGCGTCACCATCACCACGGTCCGGCCGTGCACCCGCACCGCGTCCTGGAGCAGCCGCAGCACCTCCCGCGCGGAGCGTGTGTCCAGGGCGCCGGTCGGCTCGTCCGCGAAGATCACCCGGGGTTCGGTGACCAGGGCCCGGGCGATCGCCACCCGCTGCCGCTGACCACCGGAGAGCTGGTCGGGTCGGTGCCCGAGCCGGTCGCCCAGACCGACGGCCGTCAGCACCTCCCGGGCCCGCTCACGGTCGACGCGCCGCCCGGCCAGCTTGAGCGGCAGCACCGTGTTCTGGGCGACGGTCAGCGTGTCGAGCAGGTTGTACTGCTGGAACACGAACCCGATCCGCCCGCGCCGGAACCTCGCCAGCTCCGCCTCGCCGCCGCCGGTCAACTCCGTGCCGTCCACGCGCACGATGCCGCTGTCGGGCAGGTCGAGCCCGGCCGCGCACTGCAGCAGGGTGGACTTGCCCGAGCCCGACGGCCCCATCACGGCGGTGAAGGTGCCGCGACCGAGGCAGAGCGTGACCCCGTCGAGAGCGGTCACGGCACTGTCGTCCGTCCCGTAGGTCTTGCTGACTTTGACCAGCCGCAGCGCTTCGGGGGCGGGTCCCGTGTCGTGGGTGCGTCGCGAGCCTGTGCGAAACATCGTCATCACTCTCCGTCCGGCACGCCGTGTGCCTCGCTCAAGAAGCTACGGAGACGGAGGCCGGGGCACATGGGGCGCAGAACCCGTATCGGAGGGTGTATTCAGTGACACCCCGGGCCCGATGCGCCAAGATGATCACATGACTGACGGATTATCCTGGCTCGCCGAACCCCAGTCCATCGCCTGGGGCGGCTACAGCATCGTGATCGCCCGTGACCTCGCCTCGGAAACGCTCGCGAAGCGGGTCGCCGAGACCGTGTTCCGCCAAAAGCTGAGACCGCGCTCCATCGGAGAACTCACCGGCCGCCAGGTGCAGGATGTGCTCGAAGGCCTCTTCGGGGACGTCTTCCTGGGGATCGCCCTGCGCCACGGGGAGATCGGCGAATGGGCGTACGTGGTCAAGTACGGCGGCTGGCAGGGGGAGTTCGGCGGCACACCACTGATCGACCGTGGTGGGGCCCACGTCTTCCACCTGGAGTTCGAGGAGGAGAACGGCAAGCCGGTGCCCCCGCAGTTCGCCTACCGCCACGACGAGCGACTGATGTGCGCGTTCAACCTGCACCTGGACGGCTCCTGGGGGTACGACGGCGTACAGGGAGACCCCGAGGTGGCGTCCGGCGTCGAGCAACTGCTGACCGCCGCCGGACTGCCCGACCACGACCTGGACCACCGCACCGTGCACAGGACCTCACTGGAGGTCCTCCAGCAGCACTTCGACCTCTCTCTGCCCCGGGGGCGGATCCTGGAGGAGACCCTGCCCACGGTCCTCCTGCGGGAGTCGTGACAGGGCCGTGACCGGAGGTATGGCCTCCGCCATAGCCGGACGGGCCTTGTCCTGATCAACTCGGCGGATGCACAGAAGCACCGCCCTGGCGACCCTGGCCGCCACCGTCGTCCTCGCCCTGACCGGGTGCGGAAGCACCCGCGCCGACAGCGGGTCGCAGCCCACGACCTCGGCCCCGAGCGCCTCCACCCCGACGTCGTCATCGCCGCAGCCGCGTCACATCAGCACCGAGTTGAGGAAGCTGGAAGACGCGGCCTGCGGTACGACGGCACCGCGGCCGACGGCCGAAGAGACCTCCTCGCCACCCGCGACGGAAGCGGTGGGGGACCAGCCCCCGAACTACGCGGACAACAACGCCTACCGGCGCGCACTGCCCCTGAAGGGCCTCTCGGTCTGCCGGGGCGAGGTTCACGTGAAGCGGCTGACCGAGAGGCTCAAGGACGTCCCCGTGGACAAGGTCCGGGTCGACACCGAACTTTCCCGCCTCGACTACGGCTACGAGGTCGAGCAGCTGCGTTCCGTGGACGACACCGTCCAATTCGTCATCGGCCTGGACGGCGTGTGCGTCACGGGGACGCTGGTGCCGAGCCACCGGAACACCATCGAGGCCCACGGCCCCTACATGGAGGGCGGCTGCGTCGAGCCCGCCTACGGACACTGAAGGCAGCATTCCGTTTTTGAACGGTTTCAAAGGGCCATCGGGTCGGCTTGACGGTTTCCGTTCAACTCTGTTCGTAAATTGTCCTGTTGGGGCCGTGGACACGTGTCACAGGCGCCACTATGTTCAACCGGCGATCGGACTGAATCGATACAACTCCGACGGCCGAAGGGATGACGGCATGAACGACGGAGTGAACGACTCGACCCGCCGAACGGTGCGCCGCAGAACGGTCCTGACGACAGCTTTGGGGGCGGTACCCGTGGCCATGGCCGGAGGCATCGGTACCGGGGCCACGGCCTCGGCGGCACCCGCTCCGCACCGGACCGCCGTGACGGGACTGACCGTCGAGCACCGCACGAACCCGCTCGGCGTGGACGCGCCACGACCGCGGTTCGGCTGGCGTACGGTCTCCCCGGTCCGCGGCCGCCGTCAGACGGCGTACCGGATCCTGGTGGCGACCGCGCCCGACCGGCTGACCCCCGCCCGCGCGGACGTCTGGAACAGCGGCCGTGTCACCTCACCCGACTCGGTCGCGGTGCGCTATGCCGGACCCGCGCTCCGCGCCTCCACCCGCTACCACTGGGCGGTGACGGTCTGGGACGAGAACGGCCGCGTGGTCCCCGCCGCCCCGACCGCCCACTTCGAGACCGCCCTGCTCAGCACCGACGGTGTCACCGGCTGGGCCGGCGCGCGCTGGATCACCATGGCGGGCAAGGAACCGGGCACCCCCGGCGCACCCCTCCTGCGACGGCAGACGGACCTGACGGGCCGTCAAGTCCGTGAGGCGCGCCTCTACATCACCGCCCTCGGCGTGTACGACGCCTACGTCAACGGTCACCGGGTCTGCGTACCGCAGGGCGACTCCACCACCCACGAACTCCTGGCCCCGGGCTGGACCAACTACGACACCACCGTCAACTACCTGACCTACGACGTCACGACCCTCGTGGCGGGCAGCCGGCAGGTCACCCTCGCGGCCGTGCTCGGCAACGGCTGGTACAACGGCCGCATCTCCGACAACAGCGTCTACTACTCCGCGGACGGCAACCGCCTCGCCCTCAAGGCCAAGCTCCTCATCCGGTACGCCGATGGATCCGAACAGACGGTCGTCACCGCACCCGGCACCGACTGGAAAGCCACCGACACCGGCCCTCACGGCGCCGACGACATCTACGACGGACAGACCTACGACGCCCGCAAGGAGCTGAAGGGCTGGACCGCAGGCGGCTTCGACACCTCGGGATGGGCGGGCACCGAGGAGCACGACCACGCCACCGCCTTCCCCGACGCGAAACTCGTCGCCTACCCCGGCGAGAGCGCCCGCCTGATGCCCGAGTGGGACCGAAAGCCGCACTCGATCACCGTCTGCACCGGCGTGACGGGCCAGGACGGCAGCCCCGACGGCAAGGGCCGCATCGTCGTCGACGACTCCCGCACGGTCACCGACCCGGCCGCGGCGGCCACCGCCACCGTGACGCTGCACCCCGGCGACACCGCCGTGATCGACCTCGGCCAGAACATGGTCGGCGTGCCCCGCTACACCCTGCGCGGCCCGGCGGGCGCCCAAGTCACCTTCAAGCCGGGCGAGATGCTCAACGACGCCAGCGCGGGCGCCGACGGGCCCGTCGGCTCGGTCTACCGCGCCAACCTGCGCACGGCCAAGGCGACCAGCACGTACGTCCTCAAGGGCGACCCGCACGGCGAGACCCACCAGGACTCGCTGACCTTCTACGGCTTCCGCTATGTCTCCGTCACCGCGACCGACACCGTCACCCTCACCGAGTTCACCGGCAAGGTCGCCACCTCCGCCCTGAACGACATCGGCACCATCACCACGAACGACCCCGACACCAACCAGCTGATCAACAACGTCCGTTGGGGCCAGCGCGGCAACTACCTCTGGGTGCCCACCGACTGCCCGCAGCGCGACGAACGCTGCGGCTGGACCGGCGACACCCAACTGTTCTCCCACACCGGCCTGTACAACGCCGACGCCGTCAACTTCCTCAGCCACTTCCAGGACACCCTGATCGACTCGCAGCGCACCTACGGCGCGGACGGCGCCCAGTTCACCTGGATCGCGCCCGGCGCCCGCTACAACCAGCCGGTCCCGGCGAGCGGTTGGGCGGACTGCGGGGTGGTCGTGCCGTGGACGGTGTGGCAGATGTCCGGCGACACCACCGTCATCGACCGCAGCTGGACCGCGATGACGACGTACATGGACTGGATCCGGGGGCGCACCGGCGACACCTACGCCGGACAGGGCGCGATCTTCGGCGACTGGCTGGCCTTCCAGGACACCAGCACCCAGCTCATCAGCGACGTCTACTACGGCTACAGCGCCCGGCTCATGGCGGACATGGCCCGCGCCACCGGCCGCACCGCCGAGATCCGCACCTACGAGCAGCTCTTCTCCCGGATCAAGCGGGCCTTCATCACCAAGTACCTCGCCACCGACGCGACCACGGGCCGGATCACGGTCCGATCGAGCCTGGGCGACCCGCCGCCCACGCCCGGCGACAGCCCGCGCAAGACCGAGGACGACACCCAGACCGCCCTGCTGTGGGTCCTCAAGCTCGGCCTGTACGACACGCAGGCCCAGCGCCGCGGGCTCGTCGAGCTGCTCGCCGAGAACATCGCCAACGGCGAGGCCTACAAGAAGGCCCACCCCGACAGCACGCGCGTCAAGTACGCGGAGAACACCCTCTCCGTCGGCTTCCTCGGCGTGAACGTCCTCGCCCCCGTCCTCACCGACGAGGGCCGCGTCGACCTGGCGTACAAGCTGCTGCACCAGAACGCGATGCCGTCCTGGCTGTACTCCGTGTCCAACGGCGCCACCACCATCTGGGAGCGCTGGAACTCGTACTCCAAGGAGGACGGCTTCGGCCCGGTCGACATGAACTCGTTCAACCACTACTCCTACGGCGCGATCATGGAGTGGATGTACGAGAGCATGGCCGGCATCGCCAAGGACCCGGCGCACCCGGGCTTCCGGCACTTCTTCCTGCGCCCGCACCTCGACCCGACAGGGAAGATCACGCATGTGGGCGGGTCACATGTCTCGCCGTACGGCGAGATCGTCAGCGAGTGGCAGGTGAACGGCCGGAAGCTGGCCTACCGGGCCGCCGTGCCCGCGAACAGCACCGCGACCCTCCGTCTTCCCACCGCCGATCCGTCCACCGTCCGCGAGGGCAGGACACCCCTGTCCCGGGTCGACGGCGTCGAACACCTCGGCTTCGCGGACGGCGTCGCCTCCTACCGGCTGCCGTCCGGCCGCTACGAACTGACGTCCGCGCTCGCCTGACCGCCCACCAGCACGACCTCCAGGGTGCGCGGACCGTGCACCCCCTCGACCCGGTCCAGCTCGATGTCGCTGGTCGCCGACGGCCCGGAGATCCAGGTCAACGGGCGGGCCGGGTCGAGGCGTTCGAGGGCCTGGGGGACCGACGAGACGACCTGCTCGGGAACCCGCACGACACAGACGTGGTGGTCGGGGACGAGGCTGATACGGCGGCGCCCCTGGTCGGGCGAACCGTCCAGCACGATCGTGCCGGTCTCGGCGACGGCCACCGCGCAAGCCGTGATCACGCTGTCGACCCGGTCCAGCTCGTGCGGGGTGCTCTCCGCCCGGTCGGGGACCCGCTCGGCCTCCGCCGCCGCGAGCCACTCCGGATCCAGGCCCGGCGGGACGAGCACCGTCTTCGCGCCCCGTGCGGCCAGCATCCCGGCGATCGTCGCCGGCAGGTCGGCGGCGGTGCAGCGGTGCACGATCGCCCGGTAGTCCGCCAGGTTCTCGGCCAGCAGATCCACCGTCTGCTCGACACTCCGGTCACCGTGCTCGCGCAGGTAGTCGCGGGGAACCGCCTGCTCGTACGGCATGTCGTCCTGTCGTACGTCCTCCACGTCCGCCAGCGCGCGCCGCACCCGGCCCAGGATCCGCTCCCTGCTGCTCACTTCGCTCCGTCCTTTCCGCCATTCGTGCGCTGCCACCAGTCACGGAACGGCTCCGCCGGCACCGATGGCAGATCCCGCGTGCCGCTCCACGCGCTGCCGGGGCCGGGAAGCGTGCGCGGATGGAGGCGTCGGGTACGCGACGCCAGCCTCTGGCCGGTGCGCAGGGCACCCGGACGCGTGAACGCCCAGCGTGCCGCGCGCATGGCCGCCCGCTCGGCGGCGTGCCCCTTCGCGGGCTTGAGCACCACCTTGTTGCCCTCGCGCGTCACCGGCCCGCCCTCCACGACCCGCTCCCGCAGATGCACCAGCACCTCGGGGATGTCGATGGCGACCGGGCACACCTCGTAGCAGGCACCGCACAGCGACGAGGCATACGGCAGGGAGGCGTCGATCTCGCTGCCCGTGCCCCGCAGCTGGGGGCTCAGGATGGCGCCGATCGGGCCCGGGTACACCGACCCGTACGCGTGGCCGCCGGCCCGCTCGTACACCGGGCAGACGTTCAGACACGCCGAGCAGCGGATGCAGCGCAGGGCCTGGCGGCCGACCTCGTCGGCGAGCGTGTCGGTGCGGCCGTTGTCGAGCAGGACCAGGTGGAAGGTCTGCGGGCCGTCAGCCGTCTCGGAGTCTGTCGTACCCGTCCAGGTCGACGTGTACGGGTTCATGCGCTCGGCCGTCGAGGAGCGGGGGAGTGTCTGCAGGAACACCTCCAGGTCCCGCCAGGTAGGCACGATCTTCTCGATACCGACGACCGAGATGAGGGTCTCGGGCAGGGTGAGGCACATCCGCCCGTTGCCCTCGGACTCCACGACGACCAGCGTGCCGGTCTCGGCGACCATGAAATTGGCGCCGGAGATGCCGACCTTGGCGCGCAGGAACTTCTCGCGCAGGTGGAGGCGGGCGGCCTCGGCGAGTTCGGCGGGCGTGTCGGTGAGGCCCTCGGGGGCGGGGCGGCCCCACTCGCTCATCTCGCGCGTGAAGATGTCCCGGATCTCGCCCCGGTTGCGGTGGATCGCCGGGACGAGGATGTGCGAGGGCCGGTCCTTGCCCAACTGCACGATCAGTTCGGCGAGATCGGTCTCGTAGGCGTGGATTCCCTCTTCGAGAAGGGCCTCGTTGAGTCCGATCTCCTGCGTGGCCATCGACTTGACCTTGACGACCTCCGACTCGCCGGTCCGCTGGACGAGTTCGGTCACGATCCGGTTGGCCTCGTCGGCGTCGGCGGCCCAGTGGACGGTGCCGCCCGCCGCCGTGACCGACTCCTCCAACTGCTCCAGGTAGTGGTCGAGATGACGGAGCGTATGGTCCTTGATCCGCTTGCCCGCCTCCCGCAACTCCGCCCAGTCGGACACCTCCGCGACGGCCTTGGCCCGCTTGGCGCGGATCGTGTGCGTGGCGTGGCGCAGATTGCCGCGCAGGGTCGGGTTGTTGACCGCCTCGTGCGCGGCCTTCGGGAAGGCCGGCATTCCTACGAACGTGCCGCTCATGCCGCCGGTTCCTCCTCCGTGCTCGCCAGGATCTCCGCGAGGTGCACGGGCCGCATGCCCGTCCTGAGCCGGGTCATCGTCCCGCCGATGTGCATCAGACAGGAGTTGTCCGCCGCGCACAGCACATCCGCACCGGTCGACTCGGCGTTGCGCACCTTGTCGGCGCCCATCGCCGCCGAGACATCGGAGTTCTTCAGGGCGAAGGTGCCGCCGAAGCCGCAGCACTCGTCCGCCCCCGGCAACTCGACCAGCTCCAGCCCCTTCACGGCCTGGAGCAGCCGCCGGGGCCGCTCGCCCAGGCCCAGCCCGCGCAGCCCGTGGCAGGTCGGGTGGTACGTCACCGTGTGCGGGTAGTACGCCCCGACGTCCGTCACCCCCAGCACGTCCACCAGGAACTCCGTGAGCTCGTACGTCTTCGGCACGACCGGCGCCAAGGTGGCGGAGAGGGTGTCCCCGCGTCCTTCGGCCCGGGCTCGCTCACCCATCCGCGGGTACAACTCCCGCACCATCGCACCGCACGACCCGGACGGCGTCACGATCGCCTCATAGTCCCGGAAGACATCGGAGAAATGCCGGGCGAGCGGTTCCGCCTCATGCCGGTATCCGGTGTTGTAGTGCGCCTGTCCGCAGCAGGTCTGGGCCATCGGGAAGTCGACCTCGACGCCCAGTCTGGTCAGCAGTTTCACCACGGCGCGCCCGGTGTCCGGATAGAGCGTGTCGTTGACGCAGGTCAGGAACAGGGCGACACGCATCGCGGCTCCTAGTAGTCGATCATCGGATGAGTGAAGCGTAGTCCGGGCCTAGGGCCTGTGTCGAAAGTGGCGTCGTCCGCCCGAAGGGCGGGCCGGGCGGCGTCTGGTGCGTGCTCTCGGCGTGCCGGGCGGAAGCCCTCGTACTGGACGTACTTGGGCTTTCGCCCGGTGCGGCGAGAGTGCGTGCCAGGCGTCGCCCGGCAGGCGCCACTTTCGACACAGGCCCTAGGGGCCCGGGGGAGTCCCCGTCACCCCACGGCGAGCCTCGCCTGCGCCGCGCGCCACCGGGCCGTGTCGCCCTGCGGCTCGTACCGGGTCAGCGGCTGCGTACGGGTGAGCAGTCCGCGCATCCCCGCCAGGTCGCCGACGAGTCCGTGGGCCCGGGCCTGGACCAGGACGTTGCCCAGAGCGGCGGCCTCCGTCGGGCCCGCGACGACCGGCAGCCCGCAGGCGTCGGCCGTCAGCTGGCACAGCAGGGCGTTGCGGGTGCCGCCCCCGACGACGTACACGACGTCGACCGGATGGCCGGCCAGACGCTGCGCGTCCTCGACGGCCCTGCGGTGGGCCAGGGCGAGGGAGTCGAGGATGCAGCGCGTGACCTCGGCGGGGGACTCGGGCACCGGCTGCCCCGAGGCACGGCAGGCCTCGGCGATCCGCTCCGGCATCCGGCCCGGCGCCAGGAACGCCGCGTCGCCCGCGTCCACGACCGACCGCAGCGCCGGCACCTTCGCGGCATCGAGCAGCAGCCCGCCCAAGTCGGGGTCCCCCCAGGCCCGTACACACTCCTGGAGCAGCCACAGGCCCATGATGTTGCGCAGATACCGGACCGTGCCGTCCAGCCCCAGCTCATTGGTGAAGTTGGCCAGGCGGCTCTCCTCCGTCAGCACCGGCGCGTCCAGCTCCAGGCCCGCCAGGGACCAGGTGCCGGTGCAGATGTACGCGAACCGCTCGCCGCCCGCCGGGACGGCCGCCACGGCGGACGCCGTGTCGTGCGAACCGACCGTCGTCACCGGAACCGGCCCGGCCAGCCCGGTCTCCTCCAGCACTTCCGGCCGCAGCACGCCCGCCGGATCGCCGGGCTGCCGCAGCGGCGCGAACAGGCCGAGGTCGATGCCGAGCCGAGCGGCGACGTCGGACGACCACGTGCGCGTGCGGGGGTCGATCAGCTGGGTGGTGGAGGCGTTGGTCAGCTCGGTGCCCTGCTCGCCCGTGAGCCAGTACGTCAGCAGGTCCGGGATGAGCAACAACCGCTCGGCATACGGCAGTTGAGCCGACGATCGCGCCGCGACCAGCTGGTACAGCGTGTTGAAGGGCGCGTACTGCAGCCCGGTCGCCGAGTACAGCTCGTCGGCTGGCACCGTCGCCCACACCTTCTCCGCGATGCCCTCGGTACGGGCGTCCCGGTAGTGCACGGGATTGCCGAGCAACGCCCCGTCGGCGTCGAGCAGGCCGTAGTCCACGGCCCAGCTGTCGATGCCGACGGAATCGACGTGCCCCGCCGCCCGAAGCCCCTCCAGGACGCCCCCGTACAGCGAGAGCACGTCCCAGCGCAGCCCCTCGGGCACCCGGACCGGCCGGTTGGGGAAGCGGTGCGCCTCGGCCAGCTCCAGGCTGTCGGGGCCGACGCGGCCGACCATGACACGCCCGCTGGAGGCGCCCAGGTCGACCGCGGCGTACGACTTCACGGCCGTCACCGCAGGAAGGCGGCCGCGACGCCGGCGTCGACCGGGACGTGCAGCCCGGTGGTGTGCGACAGCTCTCCGCCGGTCAGCGCGAACACCGCGTTGGCCACGTGGTCGGGCAGCACCTCGCGCTTGAGGATGGTCCGCTGGGCGTAGAACTCGCCCAGCTTCTCCTCGGGCACGCCGTACACGGCCGCCCGCTTGGCGCCCCAGCCGCCCGCGAAGATCCCGGAGCCGCGCACGACGCCGTCCGGGTTGACACCGTTGACGCGGATGCCGTGCTCACCCAGCTCGGCGGCCAGCAGCCGCACCTGATGGGCCTGGTCGGCCTTGGTCGCCGAGTAGGCGATGTTGTTGGGCCCGGCGAAGACGGCGTTCTTAGAGGCGATGTAGACGATGTCGCCGCCCAGCCCCTGCGCGATCATCACCCGGGCCGCCTCGCGCGAGACGAGGAAGGAGCCGCGCGCCATGATGTCGTGCTGCAGGTCCCAGTCCTTCGCGGAGGTCTCCAGCAGCGGCTTGGAGATGGAGATCCCGGCGTTGTTGACCACCAGGTCCACGCCGCCGAAGGCCAGCGCCGCCGCCTTGAAGGCCTCGGCGATCTGCTCCTCGGACGTCACGTCGACGGTCACGGCGACGGCCTTGTCGGGCCCGCCGAGCTCCTCGGCGACGGCCTGGGCGTTGTCGGCGTTGAGGTCCGCGATCACGACACACGCGCCCTCGGCGACCAGCCGCTGCGCGATGGCCCTGCCGATCCCGCTGCCCGCGCCCGTGACGAGCGCGATGCGCGTCGCCAGCGGCTTGGGCTTCGGCATCCGCTGGAGCTTGGCCTCCTCCAGCGCCCAGTACTCGATGCGGAACTTCTCCGACTCCTCGATCGGCGCGTACGTCGAGACCGCCTCGGCCCCGCGCATCACGTTGATCGCGTTGACATAGAACTCGCCGGCGACACGGGCGGTCTGCTTGTCCTTGCCGAAGGAGAACATGCCCACGCCCGGCACGAGCACGATCGCCGGGTCGGCGCCGCGCATCGCGGGGGAGTCGGGCTCGGCGTGCCGCTGGTAGTAGGCGGCGTACTCCTCCCGGTACTCGGCGTGCAGCTCCTTCAGGCGCGCGATCGCCTCGTCCAGGTCGGCCGTCGGCGGCAGGTCGAGGACCAGCGGCCTGACCTTCGTACGGAGGAAGTGGTCGGGGCAGGAGGTGCCGAGGGCCGCGAGGCGCGGGTGCTCGGCACTGGCGAGGAAGTCGAGGACGACCTCGGAGTCGGTGAAGTGACCGACCTGCGGGCGGTCCTGCGAGGCCAGCGACCGGATCACCGGCGCGAGAGCGGCGGCCCGCTCCCGGCGCTCGGCGGCACCGAGCGCCGCGAATCCCTCGATGACCGGCCCGAAGGGCTCCGCCTTGCCCCGCTCGGCGAGGAACGCCTCCGCCGTCCGGATGATGTGCAGCGAGTTGCGCTCGCACTCCTCGGACGTGTCACCCCAGGCCGTGATCCCGTGCCCGCCGAGGACGCACCCGATCGCCTGCGGGTTGGCCTCCTTCACGGCCGCGATGTCCAGCCCCAGCTGAAAACCGGGCCGCCGCCACGGCACCCACACGACGGTGTCGCCGAAACACTCGGCGGTCAGCTTCTCCCCGTCGGCCGCGCAGGCCAGCGCGATCCCGGAGTCCGGGTGCAGATGATCGACGTGCGCGGCTTCCACCAGCCCGTGCATGGCGGTGTCGATGGAGGGAGCAGCCCCGCCCTTGCCGTGCAGGCAGTAGTCGAAGGCGGCGACCATCTCGTCCTCCCGCTCGACCCCGGGGTACACCCCCTTCATCGCCCGCAGCCGATCCAGCCGCAACACGGCCAGCCCGGCCTCGGTCAACGTCCCGAGGTCACCCCCGGACCCCTTCACCCACATCAACTCGACGTCACCACCGGTGACGGGATCGGTGTCGGTGCCCTTGGCGGACGCGTTGCCGCCGGCGTAGTTGGTGTTGCGGGGGTCGGCGCCGAGCCGATGGGAACGGGCGAGCAGAGCAGCGGCCTCGGGATGGGGTGCCATGAACCTTCAGTCCTTACATGAGAGAGGGTGAGTGAACTCAAGGGCGCGGGGAACTGCGCGACCAGCCACAGACGGGCCCGCAGTCCGCGTACGACAGATCTCGGCAGACGCTCACGCCCCCCAACCGGCCTGCTGTCCACCAACCCGCTCAGCCACGATCTTCTCGGCCCACCCGGACCGCCGATACGCCGCAATTGGGTCCGCATCCAGCTCCATCTCTTCCCGCACCTCGGCGAGCAGCGGCCGCACATCCGTGTTGTACGCGTCCATCAGCACGGCATTGGCCTCCAGCACATCACCGGACCGCTGTGCCGCAACCAACGCCTCCCGGTCAACCAGCAGAGCCTTGGCCGTGGCCTCCTGCACATTCATCACCGACCGGATGATCGCCGGAATCTTCGCCTCGATGTTGTGGCACTGATCCAGCATGAACGCGACCTCAGGGGCGAAACCACCGCCGCGGATGACCTCGTACATGATCCGGAACAGCTGGAACGGATCCGCCGCCCCGACCATCAGGTCGTCGTCCGCATAGAACCGCGAGTTGAAGTCGAACCCACCGAGCTTCCCCTCCCGCAGCAGCGTCGCCACGATGAACTCGATGTTGGTACCGGGCGCGTGATGCCCCGTGTCCACCACGACCTGCGCCTTCTCACCGAGCTTGAGGCAGTGGGCGTACGCGGTGCCCCAGTCCGGCACATCGGTCGTGTAGAACGCCGGCTCGAAGAACTTGTACTCCAGCAGCATCCGCTGCCCGTCGCCCAGCCGCTCGTACACCTCGGCCAGACCCTCCGCGAGCCGGTCCTGTCGCTCCCGGATGTCGTCCTGCCCGGGATAGTTCGTGCCGTCGGCGAACCACAGCTTCAGATCCCGCGACCCGGTGGCGTCCATGATGTCGACGCACTCCAGCAGGTGGTCCAGCGCCTTGCGCCGCACCGCCGCGTCCGCGTGACAGATGCTGCCCAGCTTGTAGTCGTCGTCCTGGAACGTGTTCGAATTGATCGCGCCCAGCTTCACGCCGTGTTCCTCGGCGTACTTCGCCAGCGCCGCGTAGTCCTCGACCTTGTCCCACGGGATGTGCAGCGCGACCGTCGGGGCCACGCCGGTGAACTCGTGCACCTTGGCCGCGTCCGCCAGCTTCTCCCACGGGTTCCGGGGGACACCCGCCTGCGCGAACACCTTGAAGCGGGTGCCCGAGTTCCCGTACGCCCACGACGGCGTCTCGACTGCCTGGGTCTTGAGAGCGGCCTTCACCGCAGCGAGCTCGGTCACTTGAGGGCTCCTTCGTATGAATCGATTCAAAACGCGAAGCTATGGCTCGTCCGTAGGGGTGTCAAGGGGTCCGGCACAGCCGGTCTCCCGTGCTCTGACCGTGACCTTTGCCTATCGAATACCTATCGAAACTTTTTCGACCCGGACCCATTGACGTGACATGGCTGGCGCGCCTAACGTCCCGGCAACCGAGTTGAAACCTTTCACGACGCTGTGACGGAGTCCCGCCGGCGTCGTCGAGGAGCCCCTCATGACCCACCCGTCCGAAGCGGGTCCGGCCCCGGTGTTGTCGCTCAAGGACGTATCGAAGTCCTTCGGAGCGGTGCGCGCCCTGCGGGACGTGTCCCTGGAGCTGTTCCCCGGCGAGGTCCATGCCCTCGCCGGTGAGAACGGCGCGGGCAAGTCGACCCTCATCAAGACGCTCGCCGGGGTGCACCGACCGGATGCCGGCCAGGTGCTGCTCGAAGGTGAGCCCGTCCTCTTCCACGGCCCGGGCGACGCCCGCGACGCCGGTATCGCCGTGATCTACCAAGAGCCCACGCTCTTTCCCGACCTGTCGATCGCCGAGAACATCTTCATGGGCCGTCAGCCGCGGCGTGCCCTCGGCCGGATCGACCACAAGGCCACGCACGCCGCGACCCTGGCCCTGATGCAGAGTCTCGGCGTCGAACTCGACCCCGACCGCCCCGCCCGCGGCCTGTCGATCGCCGACCAGCAGATCGTCGAGATCGCCAAGGCCCTCTCCTTCGACGCCCGCGTACTGATCATGGACGAGCCGACGGCCGCCCTCACCGGCAGTGAGGTGGCCCGGCTCTTCGGCGTCGTGCGCACCCTGCGTGAGCAGGGCGCCGCCGTCCTCTTCATCTCGCACCGCCTCGAGGAGATCTTCCAGATCTGCCAACGGGTGACCACCTTGCGCGACGGCGCCTGGATCGCCAGCGAGCCGCTCGACGACATGACCGAGGACGACCTCGTACGCCGCATGGTCGGCCGCGATCTCGACGACCTGTATCCGAAGCAGGAGGTCAAGCCCGGAGAGGTCGCGCTGAGCGTGCGCCGGCTGACCCGGGAAGGCGTCTTCACCGACGTGTCCTTCGACGTACGGCACGGGGAGATCGTAGGTCTCGCCGGGCTCGTCGGCGCAGGCCGTACGGAGGTCGCCCGGGCCGTCTTCGGCATCGACAGCTGGGACGCGGGCGAGGTCGAGGTCCAGGGGCGCAAGCTCACCAACGGGGCCCCGTCCACCGCGATGGCCGCCGGGCTCGCCCTCGTCCCTGAGGACCGGCGCGCGCAGGGCCTGGTGATGGACATGTCCATCGAGCGCAACATCGGGCTCACCGGTCTTCGGACGACGGTGAAGGCCGGGCTCGTGGACCGCGGCGCCGAACGCAGCCGCTCCCTCGACTGGGCCGTCAAGCTCCAGGTCAAGTACGCCCGGATCGCCGACACCGTGAACACGCTGTCCGGCGGCAACCAGCAGAAGGTCGTCCTGGCCAAGTGGCTCGCCACCGGCCCCAAGGTACTGATCGTCGACGAGCCGACCCGCGGCATCGACGTCGGCACCAAGGCCGAGGTGCACCGGCTGCTCAGCCGGCTGGCCGCCGACGGCGTGGCCGTACTGATGATCTCCTCCGACCTGCCCGAGATCCTCGGCATGGCCGACCGCGTGCTCGTGATGCACGAGGGCCGCCTCACCGCCGAGATCCCGCGCGCCGAAGCCACCGAGGAGTCCGTGATGGCCGCAGCCACCGGGAGGGCCGCCGCATGACGGTCCTCACCCCGAACGAGACCCCCGTCGCCGACGTGCCCAAGTCCAGCGGCACCCGGCTCGTCGACCGCGTCTTCAAGATGCGCGAACTCGCCATCCTGGTCGTCTTCCTGGTGATGATCGCCATCACCCAGGCAGGCAACAGCGAGTTCCTGTCCGAGCAGGGCATCAAGGACCTGCTGCTGAACGCGACCATCCTGGTGCTGGTCGCCACCGGCCAGGCGCTGGTCGTCATCACCCGCAACGTCGACCTCTCGGTCGGCTCCACCCTCGGCATCAGCGCCTTCGCCGCCGGTACGTACCTCCAGGGCGGCGGCGACTCCGTCGTGGCCGTACTCCTGGCGGTCCTGATGGGTGTCGGCTTCGGCCTGCTCAACGGCCTGCTGGTCAGCTTGGGCCAGGTGCCCGCGCTCGTCGTCACCCTCGGCACGATGTACATCATCCGCGGCATCGACTCCATCTGGGTGGGCTCCCGCCAGATCACCGCGGCCGACCTGCCCGGCGGTTTCGTGGACTTCGGCTCCGGGGGCATCTCCGCGGTGCCGTGGCTGGCGATGATCGCCCTCGCCGTGCTGGTGGCGACCGCGTACTACCTGAAGCACTTCGGCAGCGGACGCGAGCTGTACGCGCTCGGCTCCAACCCGGAGGCCGCCCGGCTCGCCGGCATCGCGGTCCGCAAGCGGACCCTCACCGCGTACACCTTCTGCGGCGCCCTCGCGGGCCTCGCCGGGGCGATGTACCTGGCCCGGTTCGGCAACGTCGACTCCGGCACCGGCAACGGCTACGAACTCACCGTCGTCAGCGCGGTCGTGGTCGGCGGCGTGGTCTTCACCGGTGGCTCCGGCAGCGTCTACGGCGCCGCGCTCGGCGCGCTGCTGCTGACCTCCATCAACAGCGTGCTGCCTGCCCTCGGCGTCAGTTCCGTGTGGGTGATGGCCATCAACGGCACCCTGCTCATCCTCGCCATCGCGGTCGACCGGATCGTCGCGCTGCGCGTGGCCTCCGCACTGAAGAAGAGGAACGCCCGCCATGCCTGAGTCCCTCAGCCGTGCGATCCGCTGGTCCGCCTCTTTGAGGTGGGATGGGGCCGTCGGCGTCCTCCTGATCGTCCTGTTGCTGCTGTCCTTCTCCACCGTCGACGGCTTCGGCAACGCCCTCAACCTGTCGTTCCTGCTCGGCAACACCCTGCCGATCGCGCTGATCGCCCTGCCGATGACGCTGCTGGTGGTCGCCGGCGAGATCGACCTGTCGGTCGCCTCCACGGCCGGCCTGTCCGGCGCGGTGATGGGCGCCCTGTGGAACGAGGGCATGACGATCGAGGCGATCATCCCGATCTGCCTGCTCCTTGGCGTGGTCTGCGGACTGATCAACGGCCTGCTGGTGACCCGGCTCGGGCTGCCGTCCCTCGCCGTCACCATCGGCACACTCGCCGCCTACCGGGGCATCGCGCAGATCGTGCTCGGCTCGGACGCGGTGACCGACTTCCCCACCCAGTACCTGGACTTCGCCGCCGGGCGCATCGGCGACACGTTCATCCCGCAGGCCTTCCTGCCCTTCCTGGTCCTGCTCGCGATCGCCCTGGTCGCCCTGCACGCCACCCCGTTCGGACGGTCGCTGTTCGCGATCGGCGCCAATGAGGAGGCCGCGCGGTTCGCCGGCATCCGGGTCAAGCGGCAGAAGCTCATCCTGTTCACGGTGACCGGCCTGATGGCCTCCCTCACCGGCATCTTCTGGGCGCTCCACTACGCCAGCGCCCGCTACGACAACGCCACCGGCCTCGAACTCTCCGTCGTGGCAGCCGTGTTGCTGGGCGGCATCGACTTCGACGGAGGCAAGGGCACGCTCGGCGGCGCGATCGCGGGAGTCTTCCTGCTCGGCGCGCTGCAGAACGTGATGAGCCTCCAGGACGTCTCCGCCCAGTCGCAGATTGTCGTCACCGGCGTTCTGCTCGTCCTCTCCGTGCTCGCCCCCCGGGTCGCACGGCAGATCTCCGTCGCGAGGGCGGCACGCTCCGCTGGAAAGGCCGTTTGAAACCTGCGGGTCGTCTGTGGCTGGTCGCGCCCACGCGGCGGAGCCGCATATCGATACAGCCCCGCGCCCCTAGGGGCATCCACTCACCTCCGCCAAAAGGAACCGCCATGCGCAAGTCATCCCTCCGCCGTACCTGTGCGGCCCTCGCCGCAGTCACCTCCCTCGCCCTGGCCGCCACCGCCTGCGGCGGCACCACCAAGGAGGACGTCAAGAGCGAGAGCTCCGGCGGCGCCGCCTCGGGCGGCAAGGCCGACCCGAACGCGGCCACCAAGAAGGGCCTGACCATCGGCTTCCTGCCCAAGCAGGTCAACAACCCGTACTTCACCACCGCCGACAAGGGCGGCGAGGCGGCCGTGAAGGAGCTCGGCTCCAGCTACAAGGAGGTCGGCCCCTCCAGCGCCACCGACACCGCGGGTCAGGTGTCCTACGTCAACACCCTCACCCAGCAGCAGGTCAACGCCATGGCCGTCTCCGCGCAGGACCCCGGCGCCCTGTGCACCGCGCTCAAGCAGGCCATGAAGAACGACATCAAGGTCGTCACCTACGACTCCGACACCAACCCCGACTGCCGCAACGCCTTCGTCTCGCAGGCGTCCGCAGAGGACCTCGGCCGCACCGAGGTGCAGCTGCTCGCCGAACAGATCGGCTACAAGGGCGAGATCGCGATCCTGTCCGCCGCGCAGACCGCGACCAACCAGAACGTCTGGATCAACTTCATGAAGGAGGAGCTCAAGGACCCCAAGTACAAGGACATCAAGCTCGTCAAGGTCGCCTACGGTGACGACGACGCCCAGAAGTCCTTCCAGCAGACCCAGGGCCTGCTCCAGGAGTACCCGAACCTGAAGGGGATCATCTCCCCGACCACCGTCGGCATCAAGGCGGCCGCCCAGTACCTGTCGGGCTCCAAGTACAAGGGCAAGGTCAAGCTGACCGGCCTCGGCACCCCGAACGACATGCGCAAGTACGTCAAGAACGGCACCGTCGACGCCTTCGAGCTGTGGGACCCGTCCAAGCTCGGCGAGCTGGCCGCCCGTACGGCCGTCGCCCTGGTCTCGGGTCAGATCACCGGCAAGGAGGGCGAGACCTTCAAGGCCGGCGCCATGGGCGAGTACACCATCGGCAAGGACGGCGTGATCAGCCTCGGCAAGCCGACCGTCTTCGACAAGAAGAACATCGACCAGTTCAACTTCTGATCACCAACTCACGACAGGAGAGCGGTACTTCATGCAGCGCGTCTGTTTCCTGCTCAAGGTCCGTCAGGACAAGATCGCCGAGTACCGCGAACGCCATGCCGCCGTGTGGCCGGAGATGCTTCAGGCGCTCTCGGCCACCGGCTGGCACAACTACTCCCTCTTCCTGCGCGACGACGGCCTGCTCGTCGGCTACCTGGAGACCGAGGACTTCGAGGCCGCCAAGGCCGGTATGGAGGCCACCGAGGTCAACGCCCGCTGGCAGGCCGAGATGGGCCCCTTCTTCGAATCCCTCGACGGCGAACGCCCCGACGAGGCGATGAAACCGCTCACCGAGGTGTTCCACCTCGCCTGACACCCCTCCTGCCCTGCTCCCCGCTTTCCCCCTCGCCGACAACGGAGTCCCCGAGATGAAGAGACGTACGCTGCTGGGCGCCGCCCTCGCTGGAGCCGTGATGACCCCTGCCCTCACCGCCGGCACCGCCCGCGCCGCCGACCCCGGACCCTCGGTCACCCGGCGGGGCACCACCACGCTCGACAGCCAGGCCATCTTCTTCGTGTCCTACGACGGACTGGTCAACAACAACTCCTTCCAGAAGAACGGCCTGCTGACCTACAAGGGCTACCAGTACGCCGTCTGGTACACCGCCGACCGCAACGCCGTCGTGGGCCGCCGGGTGCTCGGTTCGAGCACCTGGTCCACCGTCAAGGTCGGCCACACGCTCCGCTACAACGACTCCCACAACGTCATCTCGATGGGCGTCTCCAAGGTGGACGGCCGCCTCCACCTCAACATGGACTCGCACAGCGACGGCTTCACCTACGTCAAGTCGGTGGCCGGCCTCATGGACAACCCGGCCGGGCTGAGCTGGACCACGAGCCGCTTCGGCGCACCGCAGTCCACCCTCGACGGACTCGCGCTCACCTCGCAGTTCACCTACCCCCAGTTCGTCTCCACTCCCGAGGGCCGGCTCCAGCTCAGCTACCGTGTCGCGATCTCCGGCAACGGCCGCAACGCCCTCGCCGAGTACGACGGCACCAAGTGGACCAACCTCGGCGAGTGGTCCAGCTCCACCGGCACCTACACCAGCGAGCACGGCTCCAGCACGGCCCGCAACATGTACCTGCACGGCATCGACTACGACGCCGGCGGCCGGCTGCACTCCTTCTTCACCTGGCGCGAGCAGAACGGCGCCGTGATGTGCAACGGCGGCGGCATCACCAACCACGACACCGGCTACGTCTACTCGGACGACCGGGGCCGGACCTGGCGCAACAACGCGGGCGCGGTCGTCGGCACCACCGGCGGCTCCGACAAGGTGTCCGTCACCGACGGCGGCCTCGTGGTGGACCCGCTCAACCCCGACCACTCCCTGATGAACCAGGAGAGCCAGGCCACCGACTCCGCCGGCCGCCCGCACGCGATCATCTCCTACGTCCCCGGCCGCTTCGGCCAGTGCACGACGAATTACGTGACCGACCGCACCACCAACGGCCGTGCCTTCCACGTCCGCAAGAACGCCTCCGGCACCTGGCAGAAGACCGAGATCCCGGTCCCGCTGAACTCCAGCCAGCGCACCAAGCTGGTCCTGGACAAGTACGACAACGCCTACGCGATCTTCCCGTTCGGCCGGATCGCCGGCGCCTCCGCGGCCTCCGGACACACCGACTGGAGGATCCTGTTCGACGGCAGCGGCCTCAATGCCTTCGGCGAGGTCGTGATCGACGAGATGCGGGTCAAGGCCGACAACGTCCTGTCGGTCATGTACCAGGAGAAGTCGAGCGGCACGACCCCCTCGGCGCTTCACGTCGTCGACTTCGCGTTGCCCGCGTGACCGGGCCTGATGCGTGAAGAAGGACGGTAATGTGAAGGCCTTCCGGCAACCCATCGCTCCCGTGGAGGTACCTGCCTGATGTCCCAGTCGGTGGGTATCAAGGACGTCGCCCGTGCCGCCGGAGTCTCCGTCGGCACGGTGTCGAACGTCATCAACCGTCCGGACACGGTCGCGACCGAGACCCGGGCACGGGTGCTGTCCGCGATAGACCGGCTGGGCTACGTCCGCAGCGAGTCCGCGCGCCAGCTGCGCGCGGGCCGCAGCCGGATCATGGGCCTGCTCGTCCTCGACATGGGCAACCCCTTCTTCGTCGACGTCGCGCGCGGTGCCGAACGGGCCGCGCGCGAGGCGCAGCTCGGCGTGATGGTCTGCAACAGCGCCCAGAACCCGAGCGAGGAGGCCGAGTACCTGTCGCTCTTCGCCGAGCAGCGGGTCCGCGGCGTGCTGCTCACCCCCGCCGACGCCACCGGCCGCAACATCGAGTCCTTCCGGCGGCACGGCATCCCCTTCGTCCTCGTCGACCGGGTCGCCGAGGGCACCACCGAGTGCTCGGTGTCCGTCGACGACGTGGCGGGCGGCGCGCTGGCCGTACGCCACCTCGTCGATGCCGGGCACCGCTCCATCGCGTACGTCAGCGGCCCGCCCGGCCTCAACCAGGTCCGCGACCGCCGTACGGGCGCTCTCAACGCCCTGGCCGAGGCGGGACTGGGCCCGCAGTGCCTGCGAGAGCTGCCCACCGAGCGGCTCGACGTGGCCGCCGGCCGGGACGCCGGTGCCCGACTCCTCGGCCTCGCCGACCGGCCGACCGCCGTGTTCTGCGCCAACGACCTGCTCGCCCTGGGCGTCCTGCAGGCCATGTTCGCGGCCGGCGTCGGCGTCCCCGACGACCTCGCGATCGTCGGCTACGACGACATCGAGTTCGCGGCCGCCGCGGCCGTCCCGCTCACCTCGGTACGGCAGCCCGCCGTCACCATGGGCGCCCTGGCCGCGGAGCTCCTGCTGGAGGAGACGGAGACGGAGAACTCACCGCGTAAGCACGAGCACCGGCGGGTCGTGCTCCAGCCCGAACTGGTGGTACGACGCTCCAGCCTGTCGGCGCGCTGAGCCGCCGTACGACACCGGCATACTGAGCCGGCGTTCAGCAGCTGCCGGCGCCTGTGCTGTGCCGCCGTTCAGCGGCCGTTCATGATCCCCGGACGTGGCGGCCCGCCGGACATGTGCTGAACTGGGACGCGGCCAGCAGTCCGTCCGCACCGGGAGCCCCGTTGACCGTCAGCTACCGCCAGCCCGGCGTCGTCCTCACCGACCGCCACTTCACCGTGCCCCTCGACCACGACGACCCGGCGGGGGAGACGATCGAGCTCTACGCCCGCGAGGTCGTCGCGAGCGACAAGGCGCACCAGGACCTGCCGTGGCTGCTCTACCTCCAGGGCGGCCCCGGCTTCGGGGCGAACCGCTTCGTCGGCAAGCAGGCCTGGCTCGGCCGCGCCCTGAAGGAGTTCCGCGTCCTGCTCCTGGACCAGCGCGGCACCGGCCACTCCACCCCCGCCAACCGGCAGACGCTCCCGCTGCGCGGCGGCCCCGCCGAACAGGCCGCCTACCTCGGCCACTTCCGTGCCGACGCGATCGTCCGCGACTGCGAGGCGATCCGCCCGTCCGTCACCGGCGGCGCCCCCTGGAGCGTCCTCGGCCAGAGCTTCGGCGGCTTCTGCACGGTGGCCTATCTCTCCACCGCCCCCGAAGGCCTCGCCGCCGCCCTGATCACCGGCGGCCTGCCCGCGCTCGACGCCCACGCCGACGACGTCTACCGGGCCGCCTACCCCCGCATCGAACGCAAGGTCACCGCGCACTACGCGCGCTACCCGCAGGACGTCGACCGCGCCCGGCAGATCGCCGAGTACCTGCTGCGGCACGAGCCGGTCCTGCCGAACGGCTACCGGCTCACCGCCGAGGCCTTCCAGTCCCTCGGCATCCTCCTCGGCGGCAGCGAGGGCAGCCACCGCCTGCACTACCTGCTGGAACACGCCTTCGTCCGCACCCCGCAGGGCCCGGCCCTCGCCGACGCGTTCCAGGAAGAGGTCCAGGGACTCCTGTCGTACGCGAGCCACCCCCTGTACGCCCTCGTCCACGAGGCGATCTACGGCCAGGACGAGCGCCCCACCGCCTGGTCGGCCGAACGCGTCCGCACCGAGTTCCCGCAGTTCGACGCCGCCAAGACCCTCACGGGCGACGGCCCGCTGCTGTTCACCGGCGAATCGGTCCACCCATGGATGTTCGACTGCGACCCGGCCCTGCGCCCGCTGCGCGAGACCGCCGACCTCCTCGCCGCCCGCACCGACTGGCAGCCCCTGTACGACCCCACCCGCCTGGCCGCCAACGAAGTGCCGGTCGCGGCGGCTGTCTACCACGACGACATGTACGTCGACACCGCCCACTCCCTCGCCACGGCCCGCGCGATCCGCGGCCTGCGCACCTGGGTCACCGACGAGTTCGAACACGACGGCGTACGGTCCGGCGGCCCCCGCGTCCTGGACCGGCTGCTGGCGCTGACGCGCGACGAGGTGTGATCCGGCCCCGGGATGTCGTAGGCGCGGACTAGTGCCCCGACAGGCAACGTTCGCCCCGTCGCGGCGCCCGGCACGCTCCCCCACTGCCCTAAAGGCGTGGGAGGTGCCCCCACTCGCCGCACCGGCCGAAAGCCCAAGTACGTCCGGTCCATCGACGGGGCCTTCCGGCCGGCACGCCGAGAGCACGCACCGGCTGCGGTCTTTGGCCGCTGCGCGGCGGGCGCTCCTCAACGGGCGAACGTTGCCTGCCGGGGCACTAGCCTGCGGAACATGACCGAGCCGACGATCACTCAGCTCCAGCCCCTGCCCGACGACTGGCAGCGCGCCCTCGCGGTCGTGGCGCACCCGGACGACCTCGAGTACGGCTGCTCCGCCGCGATCGCCGCCTGGACCGACGCCGGGCGCGAGGTCGCCTACGTCCTCGCGAGCCGTGGCGAGGCGGGCATCGACACGATGGAACCCGCGAAGTGCGGCCCGCTGCGGGAGCGCGAGCAGCGGGCGAGCGCGGCCGTCGTGGGCGTGTCGGTGGTGGAGTTCCTCGACCACAAGGACGGTGTCATCGAGTACGGCACCGCCCTGCGCCGGGACATCGCCGCCGCGATCCGCCGGCACCGGCCCGAACTGGTGATCACCCTCAACCACCGGGACACCTGGGGCGGCGTCGCCTGGAACACCCCCGACCACGTCGCCGTCGGCCGCGCCACCCTGGACGCGGCCGGCGACGCGGGCAACCGCTGGATCTTCCCGGAACTCGTCGAGCAGGGCCTTCAGCCCTGGAACGGCGTCCGCTGGGTGGCCGTCGCCGGCTCCAGCACGCCCACCCACGCCGTGGACGCCACACCCGGACTGGACAGGGCAGTGCGCTCGCTGCTCGAACACCGCACGTACATCAAGGCGTTGACCGATGCCGACCCGGAGACGTACGTGCGGGAATTCCTGACGGGCCACGCCGCCCAGACCGGGGAGCGGTTCGGGGGCCGGCCCGCGGTGGCGTTCGAACTGTTCGGCAGATGACGACGGAGGGGGAGCCGACGATGAATGACAGCGAGCTGCTGGCGGAGCGCTTCGAGGAGCACAGAGGGCAGCTGCGGGCGGTGGCATACCGCATGCTGGGCTCACTGGCCGAGGCGGAGGACGCCGTCCAGGAGACCTGGCTGAAGCTGAGCCGCACCGACGCGGGGGACATCAGGAATCTCGGCGGATGGCTGACCACCGTGGTCGGCCGGGTCTGCCTCGACATGCTGCGCTCGCGCACCGCCCGCCGCGAGGATCCCCTGGACGACACCTTCGTCCCGGATCCCGTGATCCGGCCCCTGACGCGGACCGACCCGGAACAGGAGGTCCTCCAGGCCGACTCGATGGGCCTCGCCCTCATGATCGTCCTGGAGACGCTGGAGCCCGCCGAGCGGCTCGCGTTCGTCCTGCACGACATGTTCGCCGTGCCGTTCGACGACATCGCGCCGATCGTGGACCGCAGTTCGGCGGCGACCCGCCAACTGGCCAGCCGCGCCCGGCGCCGGGTGCAGGGGGCCACTCCCTCGGCCGACCCGGACCTCGGCAGGCAGCGCGAGGTCGTCGACGCGTTTCTGGCCGCCAGTCACGCGGGGGACTTCGAGGCCCTGGTCGCCGTTCTCCACCCCGACGTCGTGCTGCGGGTCGACTCCGGGGTTCTGGTCGGCGGTGCGGCCGCGTCGAAGGTGGTGCGCGGCGCGAAGGGCGTCGCCGAACAGGCCATGCTGTTCCGGCGGTTCGCCCCGTCGGCGCGGGTGGCACTCGTCAACGACGCGCTCGGATTCGTCCATGTCGCCGACGGGCGACTGCAATCGGTCATGGGCGTCACCGTCGCCGACGGCCGAATCGTCGCGATGCACATCCTGGCCGACCCCGAGCGCCTGGCCGGCCTCGACCTGCCCGACGACATCGGCTGAGTCAGGCGGCCACCGCCAGTGTGCCCGGCGTGCGGTGCGGGCTCACGACCCGCCCGTCCGGCAGGAGCTCACCGGTGTCGTCGAAGACGATGGTGCCGTTGCACAGCAGGCTCCAGCCCTGTTCGGGATGGGCCGACACGATCACGGCGGCGTGGTGGTCGGGGCTGTCGGCGGTCGGGCACGCGGGCTGGTGGTTGCACATGACGTCTCTCCTCGGTCCGGGTGGGGCTCCTGCCTTTGTCGGCTCGTACCTCTGTAGTAGCCGAGCTTGTTTTCCGTTGGATGAGGGGACCCCCACAAGGCCGGAAACTCAGCGGTGAGGTTTCGTTCCGTATCCTGAACTCCATGCCAGATCAGACAGTGGACCGTCCCGACCTGCGCGGCGACTGCGAGCAGTGCTTCGGACTGTGCTGCGTCGCCCTGCCCTTCGCCGCCTCCGCGGACTTCGCCATCGACAAACAGGCCGGAAAGCCCTGCCCCAACCTCCAGGGCGACCACCGGTGCGGCATCCACGCGAGACTGCGGCAGAAGGGTTTCACCGGCTGCACGGTCTACGACTGCTTCGGCGCCGGGCAGAAGGTCTCGCAGGTCACCTTCGGCGGCCGGGACTGGCGCACGGGCTCGCGCGAGGACGCCCGGCGCATGGTCGACGTCTTCCCGGTCGTGCGTCAGCTCCACGAACTGCTCTGGTACCTCACCGAGGCGCTCACCCTGCCGGCGGCCCGCCCCCTCCACGCCGACCTGCGCCGGGCTCTGGAGCGGACCGAAGCGCTCACCCGCGGAACCCCCGAGGAACTCGGCGCGTTGGACGTGCCCGCCCACCGGCAGGAGGTCAACGTCCTCCTGCTGAAGACCAGCGAGCTGTCCCGGGCCGGCATCCGCGGCAAGAAGAAGAACCGCCGGGGCGCGGACCTGATCGGCGCCCGCCTCAAGGGCGCCGACCTGCGGGGCGCCAACCTCCGCGGCGCCTACCTGATAGCCGCCGACCTCACCGGCGCCGATCTGCGCGGCGCGGACCTGATCGGCGCCGATCTGCGCGACACCGACCTCACCGACGCGGACCTGACCGGCGCGTTCTTCCTCACCCAGCCCCAGCTGAACGCGGCCAGGGGCAGCGCGGGCACCCGCCTGCCGGGGTCAGTCACCCGCCCCGCGCACTGGACAGCGCAGCTCTGACGCGGCCTCGTCGGGGTCCCGAGCGGGCGGGACCGTGCCGGTGACCGTCCGTCGCTCCAGACGCAGCCGCAGACCCTCCGGCATCAGCGTCAGCCGCTCGGTCACCCGCAGCCGGTAGGCGGGGTCGGGCCGCAGCTCGTAGCGGCGCAGCAGCAGGCCGAGCACCAGCGTGGCCTCGTGCAGCGCGAACTGGCGGCCGATGCAGGCCCGCGCCCCGGTTCCGAACGGCTTGAAGGTGTGCGGGGGACGGGACCGTACGGCCCGCGCCTCGAATCGGTCCGGGTCGAACCGTTCGGCGTCGGCACCCCAGACCGCGGGGTCGCGGTGCAGCATCGGCGTGAGCACCAGCGTCCACGCGCCCCGGCGCATCGGGTGCGTCCCGGCCAGCACCGTGTCCTGCCGGGCCTCCCGGGCGAAGGCGGGCGCGGTGGGCCACAGTCGCAGCGACTCGTCCAGCACCCGGCGGACGTACCGAAGCCTGGCCACCTGGTCGTACCCCGGCACCGCCGCTCCACCCCATCCACCCCAGACACGGTCCACCTCCGCGCGGGCGCGGGCGGCGACGTCGGGATGCCGGGCGAGGTAGTGCAGCGCGAAGGACAGCGCGCCCGAGGTGGTCTCGTGGCCCGCCACCAGGAAGGTGATGACCTGCCGACGGACGTTCCGCTCCGACAGCCGCTCACCGGTCTCCGGATGGGCCGTGTCCAGCATCCGGTCCAGCAGGTCCCCGTCCCCGCCCGCCGTACGCCGGGCGCGGACCAGGTCGTCGACGGTGCGGTTGAGGTAGGCGATGTCGACCGCGTTGCGGCGGGCGGCAGCGCGCAGCAGCCGCGGGAAGGGCAACGCGTTCAGCCGCTGCGCATAGGTGAGCGTGCCCACCATCGCGGTCACGAACGGGTGCGGCCGGGTGCGCTCGAAGGAACCGAAGTCGTGGCCGAACCCGGTCCGCGCGATCGTCTCCAGCGTCAGCTTGGTCATGTCACCGGGCACGTCCACCGCCCGGCCCGCCGCCAGCTCGCGGTCCCAGTGGTCGGTGAGCCGCCCGGCCACCGCCAGCATCATCGGGTGGTAGCCCTCCATCGCCTCCCGGCTGAAGCCCGGGGCCAGCACGTCGTGCGCCAGCTGCCAGTTGGGCTCGTGGTTGTACGCCGTGAACAGCCCGTCCCCGGCGACCGGCCGCAGATTGGCGACCCCGAGGCCGACATGTTTGGCGAAGCGCGACTCGTCCGCCAGGTCGGCGACGAGATCGGCGCCCCACACGAACACGAACTCCCTGCCGAAGGCCTTGCGCCGGAATATCGGCCCCAGCCGCCGGCCGTACCGGAGGGTGTCCTGCAACGGCGTGCGGCGACTGGAGCCGAGCACGTCGCCGAGCAGGGGGAGCCGGCGCGGCGGACGCGGAATGCGGCGCAGCTCCGGCCAGCCCTGCTCGGCGCCGCGGAATCCCCTCGGCAGTCCGGTCCCTGTCGACGTCTCCGTCATGACGCGATCTCCCTTGCGGCAGCGGCATGTTGAGCGTGCTGTGCGCGTGTGGTGCGCGGTGTTGTACGTGGATTCAATAGAGCGGCCTCAGTGTCATCCCGCTGTTGAACCGACGTCAAGTAAAGTGCGGGTATGGCCCCGAACCAGGGCGGGCGCACTCGCCGCCGGCTCAGCACCGAGGAGCGCCGTGAGCAGCTGCTGTCGGTGGGGGCTCGGCTGTTCTCGGAGAGTCCGTACGACGACGTGTGGATCGAGCAGGTCGCCGAGATCGCCGGGGTCTCGCGCGGACTGCTCTACCACTACTTCCCGACCAAGCGGGACTTCTTCGCGGCGGTCGTCGAGCGTGAGAGCGAGCGGATGCTGAGGATGAGTCAGCCGGTGCCGGGAGTTCCGGTGCGCGAGCAGCTCGCCGCCGGCCTCGACGCGTATCTGGGGTACGTCCAGGCCCACGCGCACGGCTACCGGGCCTTCCACCGGGCCGATGCTGCGGGCGACCAGACCGTACGCAGGGTCTATCAGCGGGCGCTGGCCGCGCAGGAGAGGCAGATCCTCGCGGCGCTGGCCGCCGATCCCGAGTTCGGGTCGGTTTCCCGGGCGCGGGCCGACCTCAAGTTGGCCGTCCGCGGGTGGCTGGGCTTCATGACCGCGGTCTCCCTGGAGTGGCTGCGGGGCTCGGACCTCTCGCGGGAGCAGGTGCGCGACCTGTGTGCGCGGGCGCTGCTGGGTGTCATCTCCTCCTGACATTACGGGTTCATGGTCGCCTCATGGTTGGCTTCGCCTCCGATCTTCTGTAGGTTAGGCAAGGCTTACCTAAGGAGGTTTTGGGATGGGTGACAGCCAAAGCTGGACGGCTGCGCCTTCCGCGGCGGAGCGGGCCCGGTCGGTGCTCGCCGCCGCGTGGTCCTGCGCGGTGACCGCGGAGGGCGGCCGCGAGGAGTTCGTCGGCGCGCACACCGTGGCCGAGGACGGCCGCGTGCTCCTGCACGTGCCGGAGGACAGCACTCTGCTCGCGGCCGCCATCTGCGCACCCCGCGGCGAGCCGTCCGGCGTCCTGGAGTTCGCCGACGCGGCGCCCGTCCCCGTGCGCAGCCGGATCCGGGCCCGCCTCTGGATGGCCGGATGGTTCGTCCCCGAGGACGGCCACCTGGCGTTCCGGGCCACGCGCGTGGTGCTGCGCCCGCCGTCGGGTGCGGTCGTCGTCGACCTCGACGAGTTCGCCGCCGCCGCGCCCGACCCGCTGGCCACGGCGGAGGCACGGCTGCTGACCCACCTCGCCGACTGCCACGCCGATGCCGTCGAGCGGCTCACCCGCCTCGTCGACGCCGACAGCCTGCACGGCGCGGTCCGGGTCCAGCCCCTCGCGGTCGACCGGCACGGACTGACGCTGCGCATCGAACGCGCCCGTGCCCACGGCGACGTACGCCTGGCGTTCCACACACCCGCCGACGACGTCGCCCAGCTCACGGAGCGCATGCACGTCCTGCTCACCCAGGCCGGCGCCGCGTCCTGCCCGCGGGCCCTACAGCGGCAGCGCACAGACGGCGACGGGTGAGGCGAACGGCTCGCCCGCGAGCCGCAGTTCACCGCTGCGCGTGTTCACCTGGAACACGCTCACGGTGGAGGACTTCTGGTTCGCCGCGAACAGCAGCGATCCGTCCGGCGAGAAGGCGATCTGGCGCGGGAAGTCACCGGCCACCGGCACCGTGTCCAGCAGCCTGAGCCGGGCGCCGTCCGCCTCCACCGCGTAGCGCGTGATGCTGTTGTGGCCCCGGTTGGCGAGATAGGCGTACGCGCCGTTCGACGTCACCAGGATCTGCGCCGGGTAGCTGGTGCCCGATCCCGTTCCCGTGGACTGGGCCTCACCGACGCCCAGGCGGCCGGTGTCCGGGTCGTAGCCGCAGACCGCGACCGTGTTGTCGACCTCGTTGGCCAGATAGGCGTGGCGGCCCCCGGGATGGAAGGTGAGATGACGCGGCCCGGCGCCCGGCCGGGTGTGCGCCTGAGCGACCTCGGTGAGCCTGCCGGTCTTCTCGTCCAGACGGTAGGTGTACACGGTGTCCGTGCCCAGGTCGACGGCGAGGACATGGCCGCCGTCGGGGCTGGTGATGAACTGGTGGGCGTGCGGGCCGTCCTGGCCGGGACCGGGCGGCGGGCTGGAGTGCGTGACCAGGTCGGCGCGCTCGCCGAGCGCGCCGGAGGCGGCGATGGGGTGCACGGCCACGCTGCCGGAGGTGTAGTTGGCGCTGAGCAGCCAGCGCCCGCCCGGATGCACGGACAGATGGCAGGGCCCCCCGCCTCCGGTGCTCCGGCTCCCGAGGATCTTGCGGTCGGACAGCCGGACGGCGGTCACCGCACCGTCGTCCTGCTCGTTCACGGCGTACAGCGTGCGGCCGTCCGGACGCAGCGCGAGGTACGACGGGTCGGCGACGCCGGTGAGGGTTCCGCCTCCCGTGATACGGCCGCTTTCGGCGTCGTACGTGGCGAGACCGATGCCCGTGCCGCCGCCCTCGACCGACGTGTAGGTGCCGAGGTAGAGCGGGCGGGGGCCGGAGGGCTTGCCGGTGGCGCGCGGGGCACTCGTCGTGGCGCGCGGGGCACTCGTACCGGGCTCGGACGCCGGCGGCTCCGTCTCCGACGGCGCGTCACCGCACGCCGGCAGGGCGGCCGTGGCGGCCGTTCCCGCGAGGGCGCCGACGAACCGGCGCCTGCTCCAGCCACCACTGCCCATGTCCACACCTCAGGTCGTCACATCGTCCCGGTCGCGACAGCCACCTTGGCGTGGATCACCCGCGGGGTGCAACAACGGCACCCCGCGTTGCGCAGCACGCAACAGACACGGACCCGGATGTCTACCAGTCACCGTCCTCGACCGGCTTCCCCGGCGCGTCCTTGAGCGGCTGCACCTGCTGCGCCGAGGGTGCCTCCCAGGGGTCGTGGTCGTCCCCGATCCACTCGCCGACCGGCTTGACGCCCCCGAGGGTGTCCGTGGGGGCGAGGTCCTCGGCGTCCTGGTCGTAGTAGTCGAACCAGGGCAGCCCGGCGCGGGTGTACGCGGCACGGTCCACGAGCGAGGGCGGGGGAGCCTCGCCGGTGATACGGCGCCACTCGGGAGGCGTCACCAGGTGCACGAACACGCGCCCGGCGGACTGCTCGGACCAGTCCGTCAGGGGCCGGTCGTCCCGGTAGACCTCCTGCCGCATCGAACCGCCGACGCCGAGGCCCATCGCGGCCGCCGCCTGACGGGGCCGGCCCGAGGGGGCCGCGCCCCCGGCCGGGGCGGCCATGGGCATCGCGGCTCCGTACCCCGGAGGCGGCAGGGTGATCGACCTCTCCCGCTCCACCCGCAGCCGCTCCTCCTCGCGCCACCGGGCCAGCTCCCCGTCGTTCAGCCGGAACGCCTGCAGCTGTACGCCGCCCCAGGTCTCCTCGCCCGTGACCTGGCCCTCGACGGTCGCGCCCATCCCCAGCGGCACCGCCACGAACTGGCGGACCGTCCCCTTGCCGGAGTTGATGCCGTCCAGCCACGGCTGGCGCGGAAGGACGACGTAGTTCTGCGGCTCGCGGGAGAGCCGGCCGCTCCACGGCAGGCCCGAGACGGCGCACACCTTGCCCGCCCCGACCTGGAGGGCGGCCGGCTCCGTCGTACCCGCGAAGCTCAGCCACATCGCCTCGCGCAGGTACACCGGCAGCATCACCCCGCCCCGTGCCCGCCACTGCTCGGGGACCGTGTCCGGGTAGTCGGAGACCCGGCGCAGGGGGAACTCGCCGAGGCCCGGTGGCAGCGGATGGGTGCCCGTCTCGGGCAGGCGCAGCGTGCGGACGAACCGTACGGCCACACCGCCCGGCAGCCGCAGTGTGTTCCCGTCGATCCGCACGGTGGTGTCGGTCATCGGCCCGCTCCCTCACATCCGGTGCCGGCCCTGTCCCGGCATCCCCTCACCAAGAACGCCCGCCGAGCCCGGTACGGTTCCGCCACAGCCGCTCCTGAACGCCCATACGTTCGCGCAGCCGGGTCAGACGCGGCATCCGCGCGCGCTGCTCCCCTGATGCGCGGTCCAGTTCCTCCAGCAGGCGACGCGAGCGGTGCTCGGTATCGAGCTCGTCGAGGATACGGTTCACCTCGGTCAGGACGGCGCCGAGCAGATGCCAGTTCCGGGTCTCGCGCTCGGCCTCCTCCCGCAGCAGCGGGGCGAGCCTGTCGCGGGTGGCCACCGCCGCGCGCAACTCCGCGGCGAGCCGGGACTCCGCCGCGTCGGCGTTGAGGCTGACGTGTGTGGTGACCAGCACCGAGAAGCTGACCACCGCGTCGGCGATCTCGGACAGCAACCGCTCCACGGCCGCGCCCGTCTCCTTCGCGAACAGCGGCTCGGGCTCACGCTCCTTCGTGAGGTCGGTGAGCGTACGCGCGAGTACCCGCAGGACCACCGTGCAGATCTCCAGCGTGTCCAGCCCGGTACGCAGCACGACCCGGTGCAGCAGGCCCTCGCTCACCCGGGGATTGAGCCGCAGACTGTCCTCGGCCTGCTTCAGCGCCGCGTCCACCTCGACGATGTCGTGGTCGAGCCGACGCGCCTCGTGCAGCCGGGCCGCGGCCTGTTCGACCGGCGTGCGGCCGGCGGCCTCCTCGCCGATGCGCAGCATCAACTGCCGCAGCCGCCGAGCCAGTCCCTCCAGCGACTCACCGGCCTCCTCCACCCACACCGGCGGCGCGAGGAGCAGATTGAAGCCGAGCCCGACGACCGCGCCGATCAGCGTCTCCAGCACCCGCGCCCACGCCGTGTCCCCGTGGGTCGTCACTCCGAGGACCAGCATCGCGCTGATCGCCACCTCGGGCACGTACTCGTCGACTCGCACCAGATGCCCGACCACCAGCGAGGCCACGATCAGCAGCCCGAGGCTCCACCAGGTCAGGCCGACCAGGAGACTGAAGGCGATGGCGACCAGGACGCCGGCCACCACGGCGTTCACCCGGCGGATGCCGTTGGTGAGCGTGGCGAACAAGGTGACCTGGACGACCAGCAGCGCGGTCAGGGGTGCGGTCAGCGGCGCCGCCTCGGGACTCAGACGCAGCGCGATGACGTACGCGATCGTCGCCGCGGCCGCCGACCGCAGCGTTTGGACCACCACGGGATCCCGGCGCCGCTTCACGAACCGCACAAGGGACGCCGTCCCCTCACGTACATCTCGCATCCTCGGGCTGTCCCTTCCACAGATGGACCGAAGGTACTCATTGAGGACCGTGACTGTCCGCGACTGTCCGCAAGGAAGCGTAGATGGTCATTCCGGTACGGCAGGAGAGCGGGGCGGGCTGTTCCTGAGGAAAACCCCAGCCCTCGCCCCGTGGTTGTCCGCACCCCTTTTCTGCGGACAGCCGGATGGCCCCCGCCGCTGCGGGACGAAAGCCTTGGATCATGACATGGCAACGGACCGGAGCACTCCTGACCCTGCTCCTCACCCCCGGTACCACCGCCGTGGCCGCCGGCCCGGCCACGGCGGCGACCCCCTCACCCACCCCGGCCGTCGTCGAGGCCCTCGACCGCGCGGCCCACCCGCTCAGGACCGTCGAACCGGACGGCGACAGCGGCGACCTGCGCGCCCTGGACCGGATGGTCGGCGACGCCGACGTCGTCGGCCTGGGCGAGGCCACCCACGGCTCCCACGACTTCTTCGCCCTCAAGGACCGCGTCTTCCGCCACCTCGTCGAGGAGAAGGGCTTTCGCACCTTCGCCCTGGAGGCCCCCTGGAGCACCGGCCTGCGCCTCGACGACTACGTGGTGCACGGCGAGGGCGACCCCCGCCGCATCATGCGCGACGAGTTCCAGCGCGACTACCTGTGGTGGAACAACACCGACTATCTGCGGCTCGTGGAGTGGATGCGGGCGTACAACGTCCGCCATCCCGACGACCCCGTCCGCTTCATGGGCGACGACATCGCCTGGACCGGGCCCGAGGTATACGACGCGGTCACGGACTACGTGGCCGCCACGCATCCCGAGTCGAGCGCCCGGCTCGCCGAGCTCTACCGCGGCCTGCCGCCCACCGTGCCGACAGGGACGTACATCGAGCGGTACCTGACCAAGCCGTACGCCGAGCGCCGGGAGATGGCCGACCGTACGGGCCGGGCGCTGGAGTTGCTCAGGAGCCAGGCCCCCGGGGCCGACCGGGAGGCGTACGACCGGGCCGTGCGGAACGCGACGGCGATCGACCAGACCGCCCGCCAGTACGCGTTCGACGTGGCGGATCCCACGCAGGTCGCCGAGGCCATGCGCTACCGGGACAGGACGATGGCCGCCAACGTCGTCCGGTGGCAGCAGGAGACCGGCACCAAGGTGCTGCTGTCGGCGCACAACAACCATGTCGGCTATGTGCCGGAGGAACCCGCCGAAAACCCCGAGGTGCAGGGTGCGTTCCTGCGCGACAGCCTCGGCGCGGGGTATGTGAGCGTCGGCCTGACCTTCCACCACGGCTCGTTCCACGCCACCGGCCAGGACGGCGCCGCCATCCGTCGCTGGACACTGGGACCGCCCGGCCCGGGCGGCAACGAGCGGACCCTCGACCGAGTGGGCCACCGCGACTACATACTCGACCTGCGCTCAGCCGGATCACCGGCCCGCGAGTGGCTGCACCGCGCCCGGCCGACGCGCGGCATCGGCACCGCCTATCCGGACGGCCCGCACGACATCGCGCTCGCCCGCAGCCATGACGTCCTGATCCACCTTCACCGGGTGGAGGCGGCGCGACTACGGGACCAGTAGCCGACCAGATGCCAACCAGGTGCCGACCAGGTCAGACGTAGAGCTTGTCCAGGAAGGCGGACAGGTTGCCCGTCATCCGGGCGATCTGCTCCTCCAAGGTGAGGCTCTCCTCGAATCGGGCTCCCGTCTCGGGGACCTTCCTGCCACGGACGTAGAGGGAACAGGCGAGGTCGGTGCACATGTACAGGCCCACCGAGTTGCCCTCTCGGCCCGCCGCGCCCGCCTTGCGGGCCGTCATCAGTGAGACGCCGCCACCCGGGTGGGTGGTCAGGCACAGCGAACACATGCTGCGGTGCATAAAGCCTCGCTGCGAGGACGGGAACCGCAGAGTCACGCCGGTGAGTCGCCCGTCCCGTTCGGTCACCAGATAGCTGCGGTCGGGTGCTCCTGGATCCCGCCAGCCGAGGAAGTCCAGGTCGCCCCACGGGCGTTCGTCGAGGTCCCGGGGCACGGCCAGGCGTTTGGCCTCGCCCTTCGAGCAGTTGACAAATGAGTTGCGGATGTCCTGTTCGGTGAGTGATCTCATGGGGAGCCTCCTGTGCATCGGGGGGACAAACCTAGGGTCCCTAGGAAAGAGCCTAGGTTAGGCAGGCAAAGTGAGGGGGAGCCAGTGGATTTCCGCGAGGTCGGGTCGTCGCGGGCGCGAGCGGCGCTGCGCCATGTCGCGGCCCGCTCCGACGGGCCGGCCGTCGCCGCCGACGTGCGCATCACGCTGAACTTCCACCCGGACCGGCTGGTACGCGGGCAGCCCATCCTCGCCGCGCTGGCCCAGGATGGCACCTATCATTCGCAGTTCGTCACGGGCACCAGCAACGGCGGCCTCACCGCGCATCCCGGCGGTGACCGCTGGCGCTGGGAGAGCCGGATCTTCGGCGGTGCCTACGACGACGCGCCCGCGCACGACCGGCCCGTGTACGGCGCGCTGAACTTCCGCCGCCAAGTGGTCGGCGCGGCCCCCCGGTTCGGCTCCTCCCACTTCCGGCTGACCGGCGCGGCACTCGCCCGTGCCACGTTCTGCTACCCGGACAGCGCGGCCGAACCGGCCCACTTCGGGGTCACGGCCGGTATGTCCCTGATCGCGCTGGCCGAGGGGGACGAACAGGACGCCCTCAACGATTACATCGAGGCCCAGGTCCACGCCGGAGTCGTGCTCGCCCGGGACGCGGAGGCGCTCGTCCTCGACGCGAGCTACCGCGGCACGTCCGTCGAGACGGCGGCCCGCCTGCTGCCCTGCCCGGTCGAGTGGCACCCCGGCTACCACCTCACCGTGGCCGGACTGCGCCGCCACGCGGACTACCGGGGGCGGGAGTACGTGGAGCTGGGTGCTCGCATCGCCCAGGACGGCCGCCTCGACCCGCGGATCATCGGCGACGCCGCCCGCACGGGCCGCCACGCGCTCCAGGACCTGAAGATGGTGTGGCACACCCTCGCCCGCTTCGGCGCCCCGGAAGGGGCGGGCACCGCCTGTTCCGGGGACGCGTCCGGTGCCGAGTCTCGGGCCGTTCGCCGGAACCGGTCGTCTCGTAGGCGTCGCCGTCCTCGGGCGCGGGGCCGAGGCCGAGGAACACGCGCGCGGCGACCCGCAGCACCGCTCCGGCGGTGACGGCGGTCGCCACGACGTAGAGCACGGTGAGGGGGCCGCCCACGGCCTCCTCCGTGACGGACTTGCCGAGTGCGGTGCTGAACGGCGGCAGCCCGGCGAGGCCGAGGGCCGCGGCGGCGAACAGGACGGCCACACCGCGCAGTTCCCGGGCTCTCCCGTGCAGGGCGTGTTCGTCGACGCTGCCGTACCGGTCGAGGAGGATGCCGGCGCAGGCGAACAGGGACGCCTTCACTCCGGCGTGGCCCAGGATGTACAGAGCGATCCCGTCGTCGGCCTCGGGCTTCAGGACGCCGATGCCGACGAGAAAGAGCCCCATGTGGGCGACCGTCGAGTACGCCAGCAGCCGCTTGATGTGCCGCTGGTACCAGCACATGAGGGCACCGACCGCCGCCGTCAGCGCGCCCAGTACGACCAGCGCCCGTTCGAAGTCCTGTGCCGGAACCCCACCGGGCCCGGAGAACACGGTGCCGTACACGCGCCACACGCCGTACGCGCCGAGCTCGACCATCACGCCCGACAGCAGCATGCACACGGGCGTGGGCGCGACGGCGTGCGCGTCCGGCAGCCAGAAGTGGAAGGGCACGGCGGCGGCCTTGACCAGCAGTCCGGTCAGGACGAGGACGAAGGCTGCGAGGACCAGCGCGTCGGGCCCGCCGTGCGCGTCGAGCCCCCGCCCGATCTGTGTCATCGCCAGCTCGCCGGTGCGGCCGTAGAGGAGCGCGATGCCCATCAGCATCGCGTACGCGCCGAGGGAGTTGACGACCGCGAAGGTCAGCGCGCCCTGCACGGCCTTGGCCTCCTCGACCCGGTGGCCGGTCAGCGCGTACGCGACGACGCTCATCAGCTCGAACCACACGAAGGCGTTGAACAGGTCTCCCGCGACGGCGAAGCCGCACATGCCGGCCTGGAAGAGCAGCACCAGCGCGGGGAACGAACCGGCGTGACCGCGCGGTGGTTCGTCGAAGTAGTGCCAGGAGTACGCCAGGGCCGCCAGGGTCAGCAGCGAGGCGAGCGCGGCCATGCCGAGGCCCGGGCCGTCCCCGACCAGGACGATGCCGACGCTCCGCCCGTTCACGGGCACCCAGCCGCCGACCCACTCGACCATGGGCGGCGAGGAGTTCAGGAGCAGCACGAGCGCGAGGCCGGCCGTGCCGCCCGAGACGGCGCAGCCGACCGACTCGGCGACGACCCGGGGCACGCGGCGGCCGCAGGCCACCAGCAGGGCGGCCCCGAGCAGCGGGCCGGCGACGAGGAGCGGCAGCAGGTCGGTCATCAGCCGCGCAGCTCGGAGAGTTCGTCGGGATCGACCGTGCCGTGGCGTTTGGCGATCTGCACGACGAGCGCGAGCAGCAGCGCGGTGACGGTGGCGCCGACGACGACATCGGTCAGCGCCAGCGCCTGCACCACCGGGTCGACGACCGGCCGGGAGCCGGGCTCGACGTCGGAGAAGACGGGCGCGGTGGCGTCGTCGCGGTAG
Organism: Streptomyces sp. NL15-2K; assembly: GCF_030551255.1. Lineage (GTDB taxonomy): Bacteria > Actinomycetota > Actinomycetes > Streptomycetales > Streptomycetaceae > Streptomyces. Next base: position 878,544 of record NZ_CP130630.1, on the reverse strand, counting down.
CCGACGGCCAGCAGCAGGACGTAGGTGCCGGCCTGGCAGACGGACAGGCAGCCGACGGCGTGGATCAGGTTGCGGCTGGTGGCCAGGCCGTAGCAGCCGGCCAGGAAGACCCACACGGCGACCAGGTACGGAAGGACGTGCGTCACGGCGCTCTCACCTCCTTGGAGTCCTCGATCTCCACGGCCTGGTCGAGGAAACGGGCGAGCAGCACGACGACCGCGCAGGCGACCTCCATGCCGATGGCCGCGTTCAGCAGCGGCACGGTGCCGCCGGAGGACAACGTGTTGAACGTGCCGTACGACAGCAGGGTGTTGGCGAGGAAGGCGCTGCCGCCGATGAGCCCCGCGACGCCGGTGACCAGGTAAGCGGAGGCGGCGACGGCGTCACCGACCTCGTACAGGCCGATCGGGCGGATGCGTTCCAGGGCGCGGTAGTCGGCACCCAGGTAGAGCAGGTGCAGGGCGGTCGCGGCGACGACGCCGCCCTGGAAGCCGCCGCCGGGGCTGAGCTGCCCATGGGCGATCACGTACAGGCCGGTGAGCAGGGCGACGGGCAGGACGATCAGGGCGTAGCGGCGTACGGGGCGGGCCACCGGCTCCGGTTCGGGCCGGGCGCGCTCTTCGCCGCGGGTCTGCCGCAGCAGGACCACACAGCCCAGGACCGCGGAGAACAGGATGGTCATCTCGCCGAGGGTGTCGAAGGCACGCTGGTCGAAGTTGACGGAGGCGACGGTGTTGGCGGTGTGCCGGGCGAGGGACTCGCGCACGGCACGGTCGCCGTAGGGGTGCTGGTCGCCGCCGAAGTCCGGCAGGTCCAGGCACGCGGCGACGAGCAGGGCGGCCAGCCCCGCGCCGCCCACCGCCACGAGCCACAGCCGCACGCGCCGGCTCACCGGCGGCGTCCCTCCTTCGGCTTCCGGCCGCGCCGTTTGACCTTGCGGACCGTGAGCAGCAGCAACAACGGGGTGAGCGCGGAACCCACCGCCAGCTGCGACAGCGCCACGTCGGGCGCCTGCACCACGGTGAACAGCACCGCGAGCACCACACCGAGGACGGCCAGGACGAGGGCCTGGCGCACCGGATCGCGGACCGTCACCGCCGTGGTCGCGGACACGGCGACCAGCAGCAGCGCGACGACGATCACCGCGTCAGCCACGGCCGACCCCCCGGAAGCCGCCGGACAGCGCCCGCGAGGCGACGACGTTCCCGCCGATCAGCAGCGCCCCGACGACCAGGAGTTTGACCATCGCCCGGCCGGGCCCGGTGGCCACGCACAGCGCCAGGACGACCGCCGCGCCGACGCCCGCGGCCGCGTACGTCACGCCCCAGGTGCGTGGCGGGTCCTCGGTCAGCTCGTCGGCGAGCAGCCGGGCGAAGACGAGCGTGCCGACCGGGCCCAGCAGTGCGAGGACCAGGGCGAGATCGACGTAGGACGGGCGGTCGTAGCCCTGGGAGAGCAGCAGCAGGGCGGGGCAGGCCAGTGCGGTGGTGAGGTTCTGCGCGACGACCCGGCGCCGCAGTGGTCCGGTGGCGACGCCCCACAGCGTGGCTCCCACGCCGCCGCCGAGCGTCACGGTGGCCGCGAGCATCCAGCCGTTCACCGTCCGGCCACCGCCCGTCGGGCGGCCCGGGCCGCGAGGGCCCCCATGGCGGCGACGCCCGCGCCGACGGCGAGTTCCAGTGCGTCCACGGCGCTGATCAGCACCAGCCACAGCACCGCGAGCCCGGCCCACCAGGCCGTGAGCTCGGCCCCGGCGAGGAGCGTCGTACGGGGAGTCAAGCGCCACCTCCTCGGAGCCTGCACGGCCGTCCCTGCGCCCTGCACTCATGCGCCTTTGCGGAGAAATGTCCGTTGCGCGCGTTCCGCGCCATCCAAACACCGCTCCGGGTGCGGGCGGTGGCGGCGCGCGCGGGTCTCAGCCGGAGTGCCCCCACAGCACGGAGGGAAACCGGGGGCGTCATACGGACCGGGGGCGGCGCGGCCGCATTCTCGGGCGGTTCGCGGGTAATCACCTTGTTACGCAGGGAAGTTGAAGACTGGAGGACCGCATGGCCCGTGCAGCCGCACGTCCGCGTGTCTCGTCACGCCTGCGCAACCCCATGTCCGGCAAGCCCAAGAGCGACAAGTCCAGGACCGGCAAGGCCAGGACCGGCAAGCCCAAGACCGGCAAGCCCACCAAGTCGGGCGGGACGACCGGACGACGCCCTCTTCCCTTTCTCCTCCGCCTGCTGGTGATGCTGTGCGCCTTCGCGGTCATGGTGGCGTTCGCCGTCGTGCTGGCCCGGCTGACCCTGCAGCCCTCCCCCGCCTCGGAGGCACTGACGCACACCAACATGCGCCCGGGACGCTCGTTGCGGGCCTACCTGGACCAGCCCGCACTGCGGGACGCCGTCAAGCAGATCGGCGGAAACCTGCTGCTGGGCGTCCCCTTCGGCATCCTGGTGCCGGTCCTCGCCCCGCGTGCCCGCGGGATCCTGCGCGTGCTCCTGCTGACCGCGTTCGTGATGCTCCTGGTGGAGTTCGCCCAGGGCGCGCTGGTCACCGGCCGGGCCTTCGACATCGACGACGTCATCCTCAACACGACCGGGGCCCTGGTGGGCTATCTGCTGCTGGGGCGGCGGCTGAGCCGGGCGGTGCACAGCTGAGGTCGGTGGCGGTGAACGAGGAGGGCGCTTGCTGCCCACCGGCGGCCGGCCGAGCGGTCGGTCAGTGCCGGGTCCAGGTGAACTTGTCGCCGCCCACCCAGCGGACCACATCCGGGTCGTCCAGGTCGTGGACAGTGATGCCGAACGCGGCGGCGGCCTCCAGGACGTCGGTGACGGCCGTCGCCTCACCGACCACCTGACCGTCGATCTCCACGATCCGGAAGGGCGGCGTGCCCGGCTGTACCCCGAGCACCAGGATCCGCGGATACGTCATGTGCGGGCTCGCGATTTCGGTCATGGATAGAGCGTAAAGCGCATCCCGCCGGAGGGAGAGGCGTGCGTCACCCGCCCAGGTCACGGGGTCGAGGGCCTGTCCGGCGGATCAGGTCGCAGGACATCGGCGGCACCCCATCATCGCCGGTGAGCGGGGTCTGGTGCGTCCATCTGCAAGGCGGAGGAGGCTGTGACATCAGCCGCTGCCGCGGCGGGCGACGCGATGGGGGTCCCCCCGCTCGAGCGAAGCCGAGAGTGGGGGAGTCGGCGACCGACGACAACGCGGCAGATGGGCGCCCGCCGCGTAGCGGCTAGTGTCACTGCGACCCCGCGTCTGCGGCATGATCCGCCGGACAGGCCCCTAGGTCGTGGGGTCAAGGCCGCCGCCAGTCGTCGCTGCCCAGGTGGGAGCCGGCCTGCGGGCCCATCCGGAGCATGCCGCCGTCCACGCTCCAGGACGCGCCGGTGACGTACGTGGCGTCGGGGCCGGCGAGGAAGGCGATCACGGCCGCCACCTCGCGGGCGTCACCGGGGCGTCCGAGCGGCACGCCGGGGCGGTCCTCGGTGTGCGGGTCGATGTCCTCCTGTCCGGTCATCGGCGTCGCGATCTCGCCGGGCGCCACCGCGTTGACGGTGATGCCGTGCTCGGCGAGCTCCAGGGCCATGACCTGGGTGAGCAGTCCGAGCCCGCCCTTGGCCGCGCAGTACGGCGCGGCTCCGACCCGCGGCTGGTGTTCGTGCACGGACGTCACGTTGATGATCCGGCCCCCGTCGCCCTGCCGGATCATGTGCCGGGCCGCCTTCTGCCCGCACAGGAAGGGGCCGACGAGGTCGACCTCGATGACCTCGCGCACATCGTCCAGTTCCAGGTCGAGGAAGGGCGTCATGGTGCCCGTACCGGCGTTGTTGACCAGGACATCGAGGCGGCCGAGCCGGTCGCACAGCTCGTCGACGGTGCCGGCGGCGACGGGCAGCCTGGTGAGGTCCATCTGCGCCACGGCGGCCCGCTGCCCGTGGGCGCGGACTTCCTCCGCGGTCTCCTCGGCGCCCTTGAGGTCGCTGTGCCAGGTGATGCCGATGTCCATCCCCGCCCGGGCCAGCCGAACGGCGGTGGCCCTGCCAATGCCGGAGTCGGCACCGGTGATCACGGCCACCTTGCTGCGCGGTGCGGTGGGGGCGGACATGGCAGGCCTCCTCGTGGACGCGTTGCGAGGTGATGAGGCATCGCAGTACCCGGCCGCGTACCCGACAAACCGGCCGCCCGCGGTGCGGCCGCCGTGCCGTTGGGCAACTCTGGAGGTGGAGGTGGCGATGGACCCCGTCGAGACCCTGGACCGGATCGCCTTCCTGCTGGAGCGGTCCCGCGCGCCGACGTACCGCGTGCGCGCCTTCCGTACGGCGGCCCGGGTGCTGGCGGCCCTGCCCGAGGACGAGGTGCGCGAGCGGACGTACGCCGGGACGCTGGAGTCCCTCCGGGGTGTCGGCCCGAAGACGGCGCTGGTCGTGCGGGAGGTGCTGGACGGCTATGTGCCCGGGTACCTGGAGAAGCTGGAGGACAAGACCGACGCGCCGCCGGCCGGGGGCGGCGCGCGGCTGCGGGCCCTGCTGCGCGGGGACTGCCATGTGCACTCGGACTGGTCGGACGGCGGCAGCCCGATCGAGGAGATGGGCCGCACGGCGGCGGAGCTCGGCCACGAGTGGGCGGCGCTGACCGACCACTCGCCCCGGCTGACCGTGGCACGCGGCCTGTCGCCCGAGCGACTGCGCAGACAGCTGGACATCGTGGCGGAACTGAACGAGACGTGGGCGCCGTTCCGGCTGTTGACCGGCATCGAGTGCGACATCCTCGACGACGGCTCGCTCGACCAGGAACCGGAACTGCTGGACCGGTTGGACGTCGTGGTGGTGTCCGTGCACTCCAAGCTGCGCATGGACGCCCGCTCGATGACCCGGCGCATGGTGGCCGCCGTACGCGATCCGCACGCGGACGTGCTGGGGCACTGCACCGGGCGGCTGGTGAGCGGGCGGGGGCGGCCCGAGTCGGAGTTCGACGCGGACGAGGTGTTCGCCGCGTGCGTCGAGTCGGGCACGGCCGTGGAGATCAACAGCCGGCCCGAGCGGCTCGATCCGCCCCGTCGGCTGCTGCGGCGCGCTGTGGAGGCGGGCGTGCTGTTCTCGATCGACACCGACGCGCACGCGCCCGGCCAGCTGGACTGGCAGATCCACGGGTGCGCCCGGGCGGAGGAGTGCGGGGTGCCCGCGGAGCGCGTGGTCACCACCTGGTCCGTGGAGGAACTGCTGGCCTGGACCCGGGAGGGACGCGTTCCGGAACGGGTGGCGAGCGGCTGAGGTGGTACTCGACCCTGCATCCCCGACGTGGTGATCGGGAGGTACGAGACGAAGGGACGGGCGCATGGGACGGGCCGCCGTGTTCGACGTCGACGGGACGCTCGTCGACACCAACCACCTCCATGTGGCCACGTGGTGGGAGGCCTTCCGGCAGGCGGGCCACCAGGTGCCGATGCACGCCATCCACCGGGCCGTGGGCCTCGGCTCCACCGACCTCGTCGCCCACCTCCTCGGCGACGACCGGGACACGGACCGCGACGCCGAGCTGAGCGCCGCGCACAAGACGCTCTACGGGCAGTACTTCGACCGGCTGCCCGCCCTCGAGGACGCCGGGCCGCTGCTGCGGCGCCTCGACCGCGACGGCTGGTCGGTGGTGCTCGCCACCTCGGCGGGCGGCGCCGAGCTGTCCGCGCTGCGCCGGGCGATCGACGCGGACGACGCGATCACCGCCACGGCGAGCGCCGACGACGTCGACGCGGGCAAGCCCGCGCCCGAGCCCGTCGAACACGCCCTGGAACTGGCCGGGGTGCCCGCCGAGCACGCGGTGTTCGTCGGCGACACCGTCTGGGACATGCGCGCGGGCAGCCGGGCCGGGGTGCGTTGCGTGGGCGTCCTGTGCGGCGGCATCCCCCGCGCCGACCTGGAGGAAGCGGGAGCGGAGGCGATCTACGACGATCCCGCGCACCTGCTGGCGTCCCTGGCTGAGAGCCCCTTGGCGTGAGGTCCGCGATCGACCGCCCCGCCCGCGACGGCGCCGAGTGAGGCGGCGGGCGGCGCGGATACCCGCAGCCGATGACCCGTGTGACCGATGCCGTACGAAGGGAAGCCGAATACGTCGGCAGGGCCGCCAGGGCGGCCCTGCGCGGTCCCGGCCGTGAGCGCGATCTGGTCGTGCAGTCGCTCAAGGCCGCGGCGGCCGCGCTGCTGGCCTGGGTCGTGGCGAGCGAATGGCTGGGCGACCCGTTGGCCCTGATGGCGCCCTGGGTCGCCGTGGTGCTCGTGCAGGCCACCGTCTACAGCTCGCTGCGCCAGGCCGCGCAGCAGTTCGCCGCGATCTGCGCCGGGACACTGCTGGCGTCGGCGGCGCAGGTGCTGACCGGTGACACGCTGGACGCGCTGGCCCTGTCGGTACCGGTGCTGATGCTGCTCGCGAACTGGCCGCGCTTCGGCGACCAGGGCATCTACGCGGCGACCACCGCGCTGTTCACCCTCACCTCGGGCACCGTCTCGGCGTCGGCGGTCGGGCACCGTGTCTCGCAGGCGGCGCTGGGCGCTGTCATCGGGGTCGCCGTCAACGCGCTGATCCTGCCGCCGATCCATCTGCGGGACGTACGGGAGAACCTCGCGGCCCTCGCCGGGGAGGCGGGGGACGTGCTGCACGGCGTCGCCGACGACCTGCGGGAGGCCGAGTGGGACGCGCAGTCCGCCGCCGGATGGTCGAGTGCCTCGGCGCGGCTGGAGCGGCGTCGGGACGCGCTGCGGTCGGCGCGCGGGTGGAGCCGGGAGAGCCTGCGGCTGACCACCGGCCCACTGCGTGCCGTCCGCCGGGTTCCTACGGACGTCCCCTCCGAGGAGGAGGACGAGCGGTGGAGCCGTATCACCGGACACATCGGCGCGCTGACCCGGACCCTGGCGGTGGCGGCCGACGCCGACCGGACGCCGTCCCCGCCCGACGGCCAGGCACTGGGCTCGTACGCCCGGCTGCTGGAGTGGATCGGGGACGCCTGCCACGCGGAGAGCCGCCGTCTGCTGGACGGCGGGGACGGCACGCCGCCGGGCGAGCGGGCCGAGGAGGCGATGCGGGAGCTGCACGAGCGGTTGCAGGACGGGCTGCGGGAGGAGGCCGTACAGGGGCCCGACCGGACGGCCGTCCTGGGGACCCTGCTGCTGCAGGCGGAGAACCTGTGGAGCGAGGCCGTTCCGAGGGCGTGGCGGCGGTGACACACATCACCGCGCCACACGGCGAACTGCGGAACAGCCAGGGGTGGTTGTCCGTTGAACAAGCCGTGGGTGCGGATGGGACAGTGTCCCCGGGCCTCACCATTCGCCCACAGGGACGATCGTTCGGCTGAAGCCCTGTGGAGCCTTTCGCCGAGAGGCGACCGCCATCCGTGCCCACACACCAGACCGCCCCGACCGTGATTCCCCCGTCCGGTCGGGGCTTCCTCATGTCCACCGGGGGGCCGCCCGGTCGCCATGGGACAGGGGGGCCGTGTTGTCCATCGGACAGGGCGGCCCGGCGGCTTGACTTCGAGAGCGCTCCAATTCCTAACGTTCCGGGCATGAACACCGCACAGCACAAAATCGGCTCGGGCTTCGACGCCCGGAGCACCGCCGACGACGTCCTGGCCGGCATCGACCTGACCGGACGGCTCGCCCTCGTCACCGGCGGCTACTCGGGCCTCGGCCTGGAGACCACCCGCGCGCTCACCAAGGCCGGCGCCAGAGTCGTCGTGCCCGCCCGCCGCCCCGGCGCCGCGCGGGAGGCACTGGCCGGCCTCGGCGGCGTCGAGGTGGACGAGCTGGACCTCGGTGACCTGGACAGCGTGCGCGCCTTCGCCGAGCGGTTCCTCGCCTCTGGCCGCACGCTCGACTTCGTCATCGACAACGCCGGGATCATGGCCTGCCCCGAGACGCGGGTCGGACCCGGCTGGGAGGCACAGTTCGCGACGAACCACCTCGGGCACTTCGCTCTCGTCAACCGCCTGTGGCCGGCGATCGAGCCCGGCGGCTCCCGCGTGGTCTCCGTGTCCTCGAGCGGCCACCACTTCTCCGGCATCCGCTGGGACGACATCGACTGGCGCCGCGGCTACGACAAGTGGGAGGCGTACGGGCAGGCGAAGACGGCGAACGTCCTGTTCGCCGTGCAGCTCGACCGGCTCGCCCGGGACCGGGGCGTACGGGCCTTCTCACTCCACCCCGGCGGCATCCTCACGCCGCTCCAGCGGCACCTGCCGAAGGAGGAGATGATGGCGAGGGGCTGGATCGACGAGGACGGCAACCCGCTGGACGTCGAGGGCATGAAGACGCCCGAGCAGGGCGCGGCCACCCAGGTCTGGGCGGCGACGTCGCCCCAGCTGGCCGGCCTGGGCGGGGTGTACCTGGAGGACTGCGACATCGCCGAGCCCGCCCCGGCCGACGGCGAACGCAAGGGCGTCAAGGACCACGCCGTGGACCCCGGCCAGGCGGCCCGCCTGTGGGACCTGTCGGCGGAGCGGACGGGCGTGAACGCGTTCGCCTAGGAGTCGTCCGGCGGCGTCCAGGAGGCGTCCGGCGGCGTCCAGGAGGCGTCCGGCGGCGTCCAGGAGGCGTCCGGCGGCGTCTGGAAGGCGTCGGGCGGCGTCTGGAAGGCGTCGGGCGGCCTCTGGGAGGCCTTCAGCAGGAGGCGTCGATCGCGCGGGGTCCGTAGAGCGCGGCGGGCGCGCCGGTGGCCAGGGCCCAGTAACGGTCGCCGTACGACCAGTGCCACCACTCGGTGGGGTAGTTCACGAGGCCCGCCGCGCTCAGGGTTTCGCCCAGGACGGCGCGGTGGGCCCATGCCTCGTCGGTGATGCCCACGGCCGCCGTGTAGCAGGCGACGTCGCTCTGTTCCGGGGTGGCGTTCATGGGGGTGCCGAGGTCGAGTTCGCGGCCGGCGGTGTCGACGAGCGTCAGGTCCGCGGCGGCTCCCGCGGTGTGCGGGGCGATCTCGGGCGGGGAGACGTACCGGCCGGCCGCGGAGCGGAGCCGGTCGGGGGACCAGTCCGGGTGCTCGGCACGCAGTGCGTCCGCGGAACTCTCGAAGTAACGGCGCTGGAGGACCGGCGGGCGGTACCCCTCGACGAAGACACTCATAGGCCGCGTGCATCGCCTCCGGCCGGGGTACTCGGGGCACTCCCCCGTCGACCGAGCGGCCGTAAGGAGTCGAAGGTGACCACTTCAACGGGCAGCAGGATTGTCGTCACGGGCGCCACCGGCAACGTCGGCACCAGCCTGGTGCGCCTCCTCTCCGAGGACCCGGAGGTGGGGTCCGTGCTGGGCATGGCCCGGCGGATCCCCGAGTGGGCGCCTGCGAAGACGGACTGGTCGGGGATCGATCTGGCGTCCGACCAGGCCGACCTCGTCAAGGAGTTCGAGGGCGCCGACGCCGTGGTCCATCTGGCCTGGGCGTTCCAGCCGACGCACGACCCGGCGGCGACCTGGCGCACCAACGTGCTCGGCACGATGCGGGTGTTCGACGCGGTTGCCGCGGCCGGCGTGCCGGCGCTGGTGCACGCGTCGTCCGTCGGCGCGTACTCGCCGGGGCCGAAGGAGCAGGCCGTGGACGAGTCGTGGCCGACGCACGGCTGGCCGGACGCCGCGTACTGCCGGGAGAAGGCCTACCTGGAGCGCGCCCTGGACACCTTCGAGCGCGAGCACCCAGGGGTCCGGGTGGTGCGGATGCGGCCGGCGTTCCTCTTCAAGCGGGAGTCGGCGAGCGAGCAGCGCCGGATCTTCGGCGGCCGTTTCCTGCCGGGCCCGCTGGCACGGCCGGAGCTGCTGCCGTTCCTGCCCGACATCCCGGGCCTGCGCGTCCAGGCGCTGCACACCGACGACGCGGCGAAGGCGTACCGGCTCGCGGTGCACTCCGACGTCCGCGGCGCCTTCAACCTGGCGGGCGAACCGCCGGTCGACGCGGAACTGCTCGGCGAGATGCTCGACGCCCGTCCGGTACGGCTGCCGCGCACCGCGGCCCGCTCGGCGATCGCCGCCGCGTGGGGCCTGCACCTGCTGCCCGCCTCGCCGCACCTCTTCGACGCGGTCCTCAGGCTGCCCCTGATGGACTGCACGCGCGCGCGTACGGAACTCGGCTGGCGCCCGGAGCACACGGCGACCGAGGTGCTGGAGGAGTTCCTGCAGGGCGTGCAGCAGGGCGCGGGGACGAGGACGGAACCGATGAAGGGCCGCAAGGTCGGCTGACGGAAGTCACCCACAGGTCATCGCACAGAGGTCAAGCGGAGGACTCGTCCGGTACCGGGTTCTCGGGGTGCACGGAGCCCGAGTGCGGCGCTCCCTGCCTGCCGGTGCCCGCCTCGTCGGTGTCGGGGACGTCGGTGGTGGACTCGGTGGTCTCTTCGGGTTCCTCGGCGTCGCCGCTGTCCCCCTCCCCTCGGTCGGAAGTGACCTCCCAGGGGTCCTCGCCCGCGTCTGCCTGCTGGTCCGGCAGGTCCCGAGGAACGGGGTCACCGGGTGCTTCGTGACGGTGGTCGACCACGACGAACTCCCTTCGCTTCGGTCGGGCGACACGCGAGTACCTCCGCGATCACCAGCGAAACGTCGGTGCGGTGCCCGCTTCCACACGGGCGCACGGCCGCACGTCCGTGCACCCGTGCCTCCGGGCGGGAGCGGGTCAGCAGGCGGAGTCCTCGATCTCGTCGAGGGCCGCGACGAGTTCCGGAGCGACCCTCTCCTGGACCCACTGCTCCTGTCCGGCATCGACCGCCCGCGGAACCGTCTCCGTGAGCATGATCAAGTACAGGTAGGCGCGGTAGAGGGCGAGGCGGAGCCTGGCCGGGGCGTCGAACTCGGCCCGACCACCGGCCTCCCGATAGCCCGCGAGGAATGCCTCGTCCTTCTCGATGTCCCCCAACAGTGCCAAGGACACGAAGTCGGCGAGCGGATCGCCCCAGAACATCCGCTCCCCGTCGATGAGCCCGCCGATACGGGGCTCCTCCCCCGCCGCCGGCCGGTCCACCAGGATGTTCCCCGGCCACAGGTCGAAGTGGACCAGACACGCGGTGGTGACCTCGTCCAGGGCGGGGAAGGCGATCCGGAGCGTACGGGCCACCTCGTCGGCGGGACGGGGCAGCCAGGCCCGGTACCGGCGGGCGTCGGCGAGGATCGCGTCGGTCATCGCGGTGAAAGCGGTACACCAGTCGGGGGCCAGCGGGCCGAGGGCACCGGACGGGTAGCCGAAGCCGGGCCCGGTCACCCGGTGAAGGCGGGCGACCTGGCGTCCCAACTCCGCCCGCAGATCCGCCTGTTCGACCTCCGTGGGCGAATCGTCCCAGGTCTCGCCCGGGCACGCCGTCATCAGCATGTGTCCTACGGCGGCTTCCTCGCCGACATCGACCACGTGCGGCGCCGGGACACCCGCCTCGGCGGCCCCGCGGTAGAACTCGGCCTCGGAGAGCAGGAGTCGGCTCTCGTACCGCAGGGCGGGGGCGGTCGGTGCGGGCGCGACCTTCAGCACGTAGCGGCTGCCGTCGGTGAGGAGGAGCTCCTCGACGGCGTTGTACGTGCCGCCGGACAGCGGGCGGACGCGAGCGAGGCGGCCGGGGTCCACGCGCGCCTCTTCCAGGACACGCCGGGCACGCTGCCAGGCGTCCGACGATCTCGCCGGGGCCACCGGAGCCACCGATTCCACCGGGTCCATGGAGTCCACCACCTGCGTACGCCCCTTCTCGTTCCTCCGGTCAGCCGGCCGCATACACGCTTTCGACGTAACGCCCGGCCCCCACCGGCCCGTTGAGCCCCTGTGCCGGCGTCCGGTCCCGGTACGGCGTCCGGTCCCGGTACGGCGTCCGGTCCCGGTACGGCGTCCGGTCCCGGTACAGGGTACGGAACGCCCCCCGCACACCGGGCGCCATTCGCGAACCGTACGGAACTCGCAGCCCGAGCCTATGCGCCGGCCGTACCGGCCCCAGGTCTCCGCCCACCGCCGCCCACCGCCGCGCCCGCGGCACCGGCTGGGCCGGATCCCGGACACCATGACGGCGGTCCCCGCGGTGCTGCTCGCCGGGGCGCTCGCCGTCGGGCCGGCACCCGGCTTCGCCGACGTCGTGGCGCACGCCGTGAACGAAGCCGGGTCCGGCGGGGATGGGGGTCCCCCCGCTCGAGCGAAGCCGAGAGTGGGGGAGGTCGCCCCCGTGCACTGGACCCCCGTCGGCATCCTGCTGGGCCTGGCCTCGACCGCGCTGGCCGTGGGCCTCGCGGCCGTGGCCGTCACCCGCCCGAAGCTGCTCGCCCCACCGCAGTGGGCGCTGCCCCTCAGGCGCCTGCAGTCCGGCCACGTCGGGGACTACGTGGCCTGGGTACTGGTCGGGAGCGCGGTGCTCGGCGCCCTTGCCCTGCCGGGTGTCCTCGGCACCTGATCAGCCGGCGTAGCTGACCTTCACCTCCTTGAAGCCGAGGGAACGCAACAGCCCTTGGAGCATGTTCGTGGTGTTGGTCTCGGCCCGCTCGGTCAGCTCGCTCTCCTTCGCCGCGTCGCTGATGTGCCGGACGGCGAGCTTCTGCACGGCCTGCTCGCTGTTGGGGTTGTCCGAGAAGAGGTCACCGAGGCGGTCGAAAAGGCCGCGCTGCTTGGAGACGGCGTAGGAGCGGTCGGTGTCGAGGGCCGGCTTGCCCAGTGCGGCGTGCGGCAGCCGGAGCGTGGCGGACGTGCGGTCGTCGTTGACCGTCACGTCCCTCTCGCCGACCTTGCCGAGGTCGACGAAGGCGTCGACGGTGCCCGCCCCGACGTACAGGGTGCGGGAGCCGCGGATCGCGTCGGGCAGGAACTTGGCGTCCTTCTCCAGGTCCACGACGACCTGGAAGTTGCCGGAGGCGGCGTCGTAACGGCTGATGTCCTGGATGGACTCGAGCAGTGCCGGACCGGAACGGTCGTGCGTCTGCGTACCGAACAGGTCCTTGAGGCCGGGCAGCACGCTCAGCCGGATGCCGGCGAAGAACACGACGAGCACCAATACGACGGCGCTCACCACCTTCGCCCAGCCGGGCATGCCCTTGGACATGCGCCTGATGGGAGTCGTCATGGCGACGGCCCTCCTTCCTACTGATGCGCATGCCCTCCAAAGGCCTTGCCAGACCGTCCCGTTGGCTGATTGGTGCCGCTGACGGAGGCAGGGAGGGCGCACTAGCGTGGACAGCTGTCCGTACCGGCGCTTCTGGAGACCCGGATGAGCGCAGACAGCACTTCCCGGCCCCTGTGCCCCATGCACCACATGACCTTCCCCGAGCCCGGACCACCCCGGCTCGCCGCCCTCGCCACCGGCACGCCGGTCTGGCTCGTGACCCGGTACGCCGAGGTGCGGCAGGTGCTGATGGACCCCCGGTTCGACCGGCGGTCCCTGAAGGCGCAGGACGCCCCGCCCCTGCTCGTCGTACCGAATCTGCTGGACGCCCCGGACGGCCTCCTCAACCAGGACGGCCCCGCGCATCAGCGGCTGCGCGGCACGGTGCAGCGCGCGTTCACGCCCCGGGCGATCGCCCGCTGGCGGCCCTGGGTGGCGTCGGTGGTGGAGACCCTCCTCGACGAGTTCGGGCAGCGGCCCCGACCGGCCGACATCGTCGAGGGGTTCACCCGCCCGCTGCCCGTCTCGGTCATCTCCCGTCTGATGGGACTCGACCACGCGGACTGGGAACGCATCCGGCACTGGGCCGACCACGCCCTGTCCGGCGGCGCGCACACCGCCGAGGAAGTCGGCCTGGCCATGCGAGAGTTCGGGATCTTCGCCGCCGACCTGGTCGCCGAACGGCGCAAGGACCCCGGCGAGGACCTCGTGAGCGGGCTGGTGGCGGCGGGGGACGACCTCGGTGTCGACGAACGGCAGCTGGTGATGCTGACCTTGGGCCTGGTCGTGGCCGGACACGAGACCACCATGACCGCCCTCGGCAACATCGTCGTCCACCTCCTCACCGACGGGCGGGCGGCCTGGCCGGGGCTCGCCGAGGACGAGGAGGCGGCGGCGACCGCGGTCGAGCAGTTGCTGCGGACGGTCCCGCTGAGCGAGGGCAGGGTGCTGCCCGGACTGATCCGCCGGGCCGTCGAGGACGTCGAGATCGGCGGCGTGACCATCCCGGCGGGCGGTGTGGTCGCGGTCCAGATCAACTCTGCCAACCGCGACCCCGACGTCTTCCCGCCCGGCCCGCCCGACCTGTTCACGCCGCCGGCCTCGCCCACCGTGGTCTTCGGCGCCGGCCCCCACCACTGCCTCGGCGCCTGGCTCGCCCGTCTGGAACTGGGCCTTGCCCTGCACAGTCTCGCCGTCAGATTCCCCGGCCTGCGTGCCGAGTTCACTCCCGAGACCATCGAATGGCGCGAGGGGCAGATGACCCGCAGTCCGCGACGGCTGCCGGTGTCCTGGTAGGGGACCCAACGCAGGTCAGTGCGGCTTGAGTTCACGGTCGTCCGAGGCCCGTGACCACCACACCCCTTCCCCGTGCGTCAGCCCGGGCAGCCGCAGCTCGATCTCGCGCACCCGCCGGGCCGGCAGCTCGCCCGTGATCAGCCATGCCGTCGCCCCGCCCGTGGTCCCCGTGAACTCGGCGCCCACGGAGGCAAGTTGGGCCGTCACCGGGGCCAGCGCGTCGAGCGGTACCTCCGCCTCGAAGGCGTGGTACGGCTCGTACAGCCGCGTCCCCGCCCGCTCCAGGGCGCGGCGCAGCACGATCGGCGTGAGCCCGCGGAAGTCGGCGGCGGTGCTGATCGGCGCGCAGAAACCCGACCGGATCAACGTGACCCGGTAGTCCGTGACGGGCGCCCCGTCCAGCCCGGTCGTCAGCGTCGCGTGGGCCGTCTCCTCGATGGCCTGGTGGAAGGCGCGGGGGAGCGCGCCGAGTTCCGTCTCGTACGTGAACACTGCGCCGGAGCCGCGCGGTCCCGCCTCCACCCGCAGCCCGATCGTCGCCCAGTAGCGGGTGCGGTCGTGCCACGGCATCTCGTCCCAGGCCTCACCCGTCCCGGCCGGCCGCTCCAGGAAGCGGACGCGGCCCGGCTCGAAGTCGGCCTCGATCCCGAAGTCCTGGGCGAGGGTGGCCGCCAGCACCTCCATCTGGACCTCGCCGTACAACAGCAGAGCGGTGGCGCCGGAGGCCGCGGGGCGGGCGTGCATCAGCGGGTCCTGGTCGGCGAGGGCCAGCAGGGCGGAGCGCAGCGGCGCGGCCTGCTCGGGGTGCCGGGCCCGGACCAGGGTCTGAAGCGTCGGCGGCGCGAACTGCGGGGCCCGGTCCGGGAGCGCGCCGAGGCGGTCGCCCACGCGGATGCCGGACACACCGGTGAGCGCCGCGATGTTCCCGGCGGTGAGCGGTTCGGGCCGGCCGACGACCTCCAGCCCCGTGACCCGTCCGGTGACCTCGGTGGTCCGGCCGTCGGCCTCGCGCCGCAGGAACGTCAGGCGCTGACGCCGGGTCACCTCACCGTCGTACAGGCGCAGATACGCCGTCCGCTCGCCGCCGGGCCCCGGCCGTACCGCGAACACCGTGCCGCGCGGGCCGGAGCCCTCCGCGGTGAGTGCCGGCGGGATCAGCCGGACCACGCCCTCGACCAGATCGGCGACTCCCTGGCCGCCGAGGGCGGAGCCGAAGAAGACGGGGTGGAAGGAGCCGTCGGCGGTGCGCGCGGCCAGGGCCGTGCCCAGGTCGTCCGCGGTGGGCTCCGGACCGTCCACCACCGCCGCCAGGACGTCCGGGTCGACCTCGGCGAGGGCCTCGGCCAGCCGTCGGTCGTCCGGCGGCAGGGGGGTCGCACGGGCCCGGTCGGTGCCGATGTCCGTCACGCCCGTGAGCGGCGCGACGTGCGGGGTCAGCCTGCGCCGGATGTCGGCGAGCAGAGTCTCGGACCGGGCGCCCGCCCGGTCGATCTTGTTGACGAAGACGAGCGTGGGCAGCCGCAGCCGCCGCAGTGTCCTCATCAGCACCCGCGTCTGCGCCTGCACGCCCTCCACGGCGGACAGCAGCAGCACCGCACCGTCCAGGACCTCCAGAGCGCGCTCGACCTCGGCGATGAAGTCGGAGTGCCCCGGGGTGTCGATGAGGTTGATCTGGGTGTCGCCGACCGTGAAGGCGGCGACGGCCGAGCGGATGGTGATGCCGCGCTGCCGCTCGATCGACCCGTCGTCGGTGCGGGTGTCACCGGCGTCGACGCTGCCGAGCCGGTCGATCGCTCCGTGGTCGAACAGCAGCCGCTCGGTGAGGCTGGTCTTACCGGCGTCGACGTGGGCCAGAATTCCGATGTTCAGGGTGTGCATGCGGGGTCGTGTCCTCGAAAGCCGTCGTCCAGTGGGAGTACCGGAGGGTTTCGAGGAGTCGGCGCATGCGAGGGATCCTGACGTGAGAGAACACGGACGTGGACATCATGGCCCGCCCCCGTGGACGGTCCGCAACCGGTTTTCGCGGGGCCCGTAGCATGAGCCCCGGCAGCCGGAATGATCATGCGAGGAGCGGATTGTGCGAGACATCGCCGTGTTCAGCGGGAGCGCCCACCCCGAGCTGGCCGAGGAGGTCTGTGCACATCTGGGCGTGCCGCTCAGTCCCACCCGGGTCAGCCGGTTCGCCAACGACTGTCTGGAGGTGCAGCTCCAGGCCAACTGCCGGGAGCGGGACGTCTTCCTCATCCAGCCGCTGGTCAAGCCGGTCCAGGAGCACCTGGTGGAGCTGCTGCTGATGTGCGACGCGGCGCGCGGGGCGTCCGCGAGCCGGATCACCGTGGTCATGCCGCACTACTCGTACGCCCGCTCCGACAAGAAGGACGCACCCCGCATCTCCCTCGGCGGCCGGCTGGTCGCCGACCTGATGGTGGCGGCCGGCGCGAGCCGCGTCCTGGCCATGACGCTGCACTCGCCGCAGGTCCACGGCTTCTTCTCGGTCCCGGTCGACCACCTGCACGCGCTGCGCGAACTGGCCGCGCACTTCCGGCAGTACGACCTCACACAGACCACCGTCGTCTCGCCGGACCTCGGCAACGCCAAGGAGGCCGCCGCGTTCGCGAGGATGCTCGGTGCCCAGGTGGCCGCCGGCGCCAAACAGCGGTTCGCGGACGACCGGGTCAGCATCAACTCCGTCATCGGCGAGGTCGCCGGACGGGACGTCATCGTGCTGGACGACGAGATCGCCAAGGGCAGCACCGTCCTGGAGCTCCTGGACCGTCTGAGGGAGCTGGGACCGCGGTCGATCAGGGTCGCCTGCACCCACGGCCTGTTCGCGGACCGCGCGCTGAAGCGGATCGGCGAGCAGCCCGACGTACTGGAGATCGTGTGCACCAACACGGTGCCGGTGGCCGAGGAGGAGCGCACGGACAAGCTGCGGGTCCTGACCGTCGCCCCGGCGCTCGCCGAGGCCGTGCGCCGTATTCACAACGGTGAGTCCGTCAGCGCCCTGTTCGACGCGCCGCGAACCGAATAGCCGGGACGGCGCTCCTCAGGACGGCGCTCCTCAGGACGGCGCTCCTCAGGACGGCGGTCAGAGGGAGCCGGACGTGGCCTCGGGCCGGCTCAGGGCCGCGTCCACCGTCGGCATCGGGGGCAGCAGCCGGGACAGTCCGGTGACGCGCAGGACCCGCAGGGTGAGCGGGTGCGTGCAGACCAGGAGCAGCCGGCCGCCGTTGTCGAGCACCCGGGCGCGGGCGCGGTGGAGCAGACGTAATCCGGAGCAGTCGAAGAACTCCACACCGCTGAGGTCGATCACCAGGCGGACGTCGGGCCGCCCGGTCACCCGGTCCAGGTACGGGATGATCTCCACGGCCGCGGCGATGTCGATCTCGCCGCGGAACTCCAGCACCGTGTGTCCCCGGTCCTGGTGGACGCGCAGGTGCCGGGTCAGCGGTGCGGGTTCCTGCTGCACGACGACATCCCCTCCCGCGCGTCACCGGGCCCGAACCCGTTCCCCGTCCTGCAAGTTACCCTCGGTGGAGTGAATTTGAGCATGTTCGATTGACATATGTCTTCGAATTGCGACGGTCGTCTTACGACAGGGCGTGCCAGGCCTTGGTGAGCGCCTGTCGGAACTGCTGGGTCTGGTGCGCCGTGAGGTCCCGCACCATCCGTTCCTCCAGCTCCCGCACCGGCCCCTCGTACTCCGCGAGCAGCTCGCGGGCCGCGTCGGTCAGCAGGATCAGCAGCTCGCGACGGTTGCGGGGATTGCGCTCCCGGCGGACCAGCCCGCGGCTCTCCAGGGACCGTACGAGATCGGCGATCGACTGGGCGGTGACGAACGAGTCCCGGGCCAGCTGCGCGGCCGACAGTCCGTCGTGCCGTTCCAGAACGGTGAGCGCGGTGTACTGCAGCGCCGTGATGCCGGACGGCTTGACCAGCTCGTCCAGGTGGGAGCGCACGACGAGCTCCACCTGTTTCACCATGTAGAGGAGCGACGGCGACGCCTTGGTTGCCTGAGTGTCGGGCATGAGTTCACACTAGAGCATTGACAGGAAACCTGTCTGTAAAGAGACTGCGAACCAACAGGAATCCTGTTCATTGAAATCTTGGCAAGGATGCTGAGGAGCGGTGATGACCACCTTCGAGATCGAACCCGGACAGCTGTTCATCGGGGGACAGTGGCGCGAGGCCGCGGACGGAGCGCGCACCGAGGTGGTCGACCCGTCCCGGGGCGCGGTCGTCACCACCGTCGCGGCGGCGGGCGCCGCCGACGTCGACGCGGCCGTACGCGCCGCCCGCGAGGCCTACGACGGCGGCGTGTGGTCGGGGCTGAGCGGCCGGGAGCGCGGCCGTGTGCTGCACCGCGTCTCCGAGCTGATCCGCGAGAACGTCGAGGAGATCGCCGAGCTGGAGAGCCTGGACGTCGGCAAGCCGATCTCCCTGTGCCGTCCGGTCGACGTGCTGACCGCGGCCGACGAGTACGAGTTCAACGCCGCCCTCGCCCAGACCCTCGACGGCGCCACCCGGGACACCCCGATGAACGCCCTGGCCTACACCCGGCGCGGACCGCTCGGCGTGGTCGCCGCGATCACGCCGTTCAACTTCCCGCTGATCCTGTCGAGCTCCAAGCTCGCCCCCGCGCTCGCGGCCGGCAACACGATCGTCCACAAGCCCGCCGACGAGACCCCGCTCAGCGCCCTGTACATGGCCCGGCTGCTCCAGCGGGCCGGAGTGCCCGACGGCGTCGTCAACGTCGTCACCGGCACCGGCCCGGTGGCCGGCGACGCGCTCCTGAGACACCCCGGCGTCGACAAGGTCGCCTTCACCGGCTCCACCGCCGTCGGCCGGCACGCCGCGAGCGTGGCCGGCGAGGCGCTCAAGCCCGTCACCATGGAGCTCGGCGGCAACGCGGCCCATGTCGTCTTCGAGGACGCCGACCTGGAGAAGGCGGTCGGCGCGGTCATCAAGGGCTTCGTCTTCAACACCGGCCAGTTCTGCATGGGCGGCCCGCGGCTGCTGGTGGCGCGTTCGGTGTACAGCACGCTGCTCGGCATCCTCGCCGACGCCGTCCCCGGCGTGCCGGTCGGCGACCCGCGCCTGCCCGAGACGGTCGTCGGGCCGATGGCGGGGGAGAAGCACCTGAAGAAGGTCGAGGAGTACGTCGAGCTGGCCCGCAAGGAGGGCGGCCGGATCGTCTGCGGCGGCGAACGGCTCGATCTCGACGGCGGCTACTACTACCGGCCCACCGTGATCGCCGACCTGCCGAACGACTCCCGCGTCGTCCAGGAGGAGATCTTCGGCCCGGTCCTCACCGTGCAGCCCTTCGACTCCGAGGACGAGGCCGTCGCGCTCGCCAACTCCACGCCGTACGGCCTGGCTTCGGGCGTCCAGACGACCAACCTGGCCCGCGCCCACCGCGTCGCCGACCGCCTCCAGGCGGGCATCGTCTGGATCAACGACTGGGCGATGCTCGACCCGGCCGTGCCCTTCGGCGGGGTCAAGGACTCCGGTTTCGGCCGCGAGTACGGGCCCGAGGCGCTCGCCGGCTACACCAAGGTCAAGTCCGTCGTCGTCTCGCTCGACTGAGCGCGCGCCCACCAAGGAGTTCGTACGATGTCCCTCACCACCCGCGCCGCCGTCGTCGAGTCCGGTGGAGCGCCCTTCACCCTCAGTGACGTCGAGCTCGACGAGCCCGGACCGCACGAGGCGGTCGTCCGCATGGTGGCGACCGGCCTGTGTCACACCGACCTCGGCGTCGCAGGCGGCGGACTGCCCTTCCCCCTCCCCGGAGTCCTCGGACACGAGGGTGCCGGCGTCGTCGAGGCCGTCGGATCGGCCGTCACCGGTGTCGCTCCCGGCGACCACGTCGTGCTGTCCTTCACCTCCTGCGGCGACTGCCGCAACTGCCGGGGCGGTCACCCGGCGTACTGCGCCACCTGGCTGCCGCTGAACCTCATCGGCGGCCGCCGGGCCGACGGCACCAGCACCATCAGCCGCGACGGAGAGCCGCTCGGCGGCCACTTCTTCGGCCAGTCCTCGTTCGCCGAGCGGGCCCTGGTGGACGAGCGCAGCCTCGTCAAGGTCGACCCCGACGTACCGCTGGAGTCGATCGCCCCGCTGGGCTGCGGCGTCCAGACCGGGGTCGGCGCCGTCTGGAACGTACTGAAGCCGGTCACCGGCAGCACCGTGGTGGTCCTCGGCGCCGGAGCCGTCGGCCTGTCGGCGGTCATGGCCGCCGCCCTCAGCCCCGCCACCACGATCGTCGCCGTCGACAGGGTCGGCGAACGCCTCTCGCTGGCACGCGAGCTGGGCGCCACGCACACCGTCAACGCCGGCGAGTCCGACCTCGGGGAGGCCCTCGCGGAGATCACCGGTGGCCAGGGCGCGGACGGCATCGTGGAGACCACGGGCAGCGTCGCCGTCCTGCGTCAGGGCGTCGACGCGCTGGCCGCCCGCGGCACCGTGGTGGTCGTCGGTGCCCCGCCGTTCGGCACCGAAGTCGCCCTGGACGTCAACGGGCTGCTCGGCGGCAAGCAGGTCGTCGGTCTCACCCTCGGCGACGCCGAGACGCAGACCTTCATCCCCGCCCTGGTCCGGCTGGTGAAGGAGGGGCGGCTCCCGCTGCACCGCCTGATCAGCACCTATCCGTTCGAGGACATCGACCAGGCGGTGCGGGACATGGGCGCGGGCAAGGCGATCAAGCCTGTGCTCATGTTCTGAGCCCACGGCACGTCTGCCCACGGCACGTCTGCCCACGGCACGTCTGCCCACGGCACGTCTGCCCCCGAGCCTCGGCTCGGGGGCCGAGGTGTTCAGAAACCGCCCTTGCTGTACTCGCTGTCGGACGAGGTGGTCGTGGCGGTGACGTTGTACCGGTCGCCGCCCGCGTCACGGCGGCCCTGGTCGTGGTTGTACTGGAACTTGAAGACGTAGGTGCCGGGGCCGAGCGTGACTCCCGACTTCAGTGTCACCACGTAGTCCAGCTCGCTGCTGGTCGCCCCGGAGGCCACCGTCACCTTGTCGCCGAGGGAGGTCCAGGTGCCGGTGCTCGCGACGCCGCCCGTCTGGATGATCTTGACGACCACCTTGAGACTGCTGAGCGTCTTCGTGGACTTCACGGTGACGATGCTCTGGTCCCAGTAGCCGTTGTCGTCCGCGGAGTCCAGGCTCCCGTCGGACCAGAGGAAGCCGGTCGACGCCGGCTGTGTGGAGCCCGACGACTGTGACGAGGAGTCCTGCTGCTCGTCCCCGCTCGTGCTCCGGTCACCGGTCGTACCGGACTGACCCGAGCCGGACCCTCCACCCGATGTGCCGCCCCCGGAGCCGCCGGATCCGCCGGAGCCGGGGAGGTAGACGACGTCGGGCTCCTTGTCGGCGTTCTCCCCGCTCGGCGAGTCCGAGGACGCGGTGGCGGCCGGCTTGCCGCGGTCGGTGGTGGCCTTCTCCTTCGCGGGGACCGTTTTCTCGGCGGCGGTGGTCACCTTCTGGGGATCGCTGCCGAAGTCGATGCGGGAGACGACCGCCGTGGTCCCGACGATGACCAGGACCGTGACCGCGGAACCGCCGACGGCGTTCCAGACCCTGCGGCCGGGCAGGAATCCGCGCAGGGGAGTGCGCGCCCTACGGGCGAACAGTTCGGCGAACTCGCCCTCCGAGCGGGCGGGGCGGACGGGGGGCTGCTGCGGCATGAAACGGGTCCTTAGGAAGAGAGCCTTGCGGGCGGTGAGGGCTTGCGGGACGCCAGGCCCGGGGCCTACGGGACGTCCTGCGGCATGAGCGTCATCAGGTCGGACTCGGAGGCTTCGGGCAGCTCGGCGACGCGGTACGCCTGGCGCTCCGTCATGGACTGGAACAGCTGGCGGGCCGCGCGCCCGTTGCCGAATCCGCGTCCCCGGGGGGCCGCGTCGAAGTGTGCCGTGAGCGCCTCGCGGGCGGCCGGGGTGAGCGCGTACTGGTGCTGTGACGCCTGGTGCTCCACGATGCTGACCAGCTCGGCGGAGCCGTAGTCCTCGAAGAGGAGGGTGCGGGTGAAGCGCGAGGCCAGACCGGGGTTGGAGCGGACGAACACCTCCATCTCCTTGGGGTATCCGGCCACGATCACCACGACGTCGTCACGGTGGTCCTCCATGAGCTTCAGCAGAGTGGCGATCGCCTCCTGGCCGAAGTCGTTGGTCCCGGCGTACTGGGTGAGCGAGTACGCCTCGTCGATGAAGAGGACACCGCCCTTGGCCTGTTGGAACACACGGGTGGTCTTCGGGCCGGTGTGTCCCACGTACTCGCCGACCAGCGCGGAGCGGTCGGCCTCGACCAGATGGCCGCGGTCGAGCAGGCCGACGGCGGCGAGGATGCGTCCGTAGAGCCGGGCCACGGTGGTCTTGCCGGTGCCCGGGTTGCCGGTGAAGACGAGGTGGCGGCTGAGCGGGGGAGCGGCCAGGCCCATCTCCTCGCGGCGGCGCACCGTCCGCATCAGCTTCACCAGGGACGACACGTCGTGTTTGACGCGGTCCAGTCCCGCCAGCCCGTCGAGTTCGGCGAGCAGGTCCTCCAGGGTGTCCTCGGCGGGCGCCTCGGTCTCCCGCGCGCCGGTCCCGGCGGCCGCGTCCCCGCCCGCGGTGGACGGCAGCGCCTCCTTGGGGCCGGTCGGCAGCGCCGGATTCGTCACGTTCCGCGACAGGCAGTCGTCGAACACCGGACGGGCTCCCTTCTCCGCGGCCACGTCCTCCTCGGTGTCCCGCACCAGACAGCCGCGCAGGACGGGCGCGCTCCCGGCCGACACGTGGACGGCGGGGAAGGCCGGGCCCTCGGTGCCGGCCCCGGCGAAGACGCAGTCCTCGAAGGTGCCCCGCGCCTTCTCTCCGACGAACAGGCTGTTCTTGCCGGTACGGGTCACGGTGACGGACTTGACGCGCGGTTCCGCCGCCGGACCCAGGACCAGACCGGAACCGGTGGCGTCGCGGACGGTGCAGTCCTCGATGCTGGGCGTGGCGCGTTCTCCGACCACGAGCCCCGCGGTGCCGGTGCCGCTGATCCGGCAGTCCCGCAGCACGGCAGACGTGCCGGTTCCGCAGGTGATCCCGGCGCGCTCGGCCTCCGTGACGTCACACTCCTCCAGGACGACCGTCCCGGTGGACTCGGCACTGATGCCGGTGCGGCCCCGCACCACCGACAAGCCGCGCACCCGGGCCCCTGCCGCGGCGTCGACTTGCAGGCCCGACAGCCCGCAGTCGCTGATGCGGACGCCCTCGACGGTGAGCTCGGCCCGGTCGGTGGCCCGCACGCCGTGCTCGGGCGTGGCCCCGATACGGCATGAGGTGAGCGTAAGCCGGGCGTCGTCGCAGGCGTGCACCGCGCTGAAACCGCAGTCCCGCACGTCGCTCGACGCCAGCGTCACCTGGGAGCGGTCACCCGCGAGCAGTCCGTTGGCCCGGCTGCCGCGCATCGAGGTGCCCTCCGCGGACAGCCGCGCGGCGCCCCGGGCCACCAGGCAGGAGCCGTGCGGCCGGTCCACCTGGCAGTCCACGAGGACGGCCCTGCTGTCGTCCTCGGCCGTCACGCCCGGTCCGGCGCCGTCCCGCAGGCGGCAGTTCAACAGCAGGACGTCACCGGTACCGGAGACGGCCACGCCGTCCGAGCCGGTGCCCAGCACCTGGCAGTCGGCGAGCAACACCCCGCCGTCCGCGGCCTGTGGGCGCTCCCTGGCCTCCTGGGAACGGGGAGAACTCCCCAGCACCCGGACGCCCTCCGCGCCGGTCTCCGCCAGCCGGCAGTCCAGCGCGGTCACGGCCGCGTCGTCCTCCACCAGCAGCCCACTGCGGCCGGGGGAGGTGATCCGGCAGTCGCGGAGCACCGCCCTGGCCCGTCCCCGGACGCGCACGCCGGAGCCGGTGACCCGGCCGACCGTCAGCCCCAGAACCTGAGCGGACGCGGCCGAGCCGAGGACGACACCCGTGCCGTCGATGTCCTCGACCACCGTGTCGACCAGCTCGGTGGGGCCGGTGGTGTTGGCGTGCACACCTGCGAGGGCGGCCCTCGAGACCCGGCAGCCGCGCAGCGTCAGCGACGCGTCTGAGCCCGCCTCGACCCGACCGCCCAAGATCTCGCAGCCGTCCAGCTCCAGGCCTCCCCCGGTCACCAGTACGGCGGGCAGCCCGGGGTCCTGCCCCGTCAACGCGATACCGCCGACGTGGACGCCGGGCGCCGTGACCTCGAGCACCGGACGGCCCGGGTCCGCCGCGAGCACCCGTACGGCGTGGTCCGGCCCGTCGTCCGGCAGCAGGGACACCGCACGGTCCAGGACGAGCACTTCGACGTAGTCGCCGGGGGCGATACGGATCTCGTCACCGTCGGCGGCGGCGCGCAGAGCGGAGGTGATGCTGCGGTGGGCGCCGCGGCCCCTGGAGGCGACCCGGTGCACGGTGGCGGGGGCGGAGGCGGTCACGGGAGCTCCAGTTCATCGGTGAGAGCGGCGGGTGGGTCGGAGGCGGGTGGCTGATCCTGCTGCTGGGGCGGCGTCGGAGGTGTGCCGGCCGCAGACGTGCTGCTGGACGGCGGGAAGGACCGTCCGGCGTTGGGCAGGTTGAAGTGGCCGTCGTTGTCGTCCAGCTCGTTGAAGAGCCACGTGAGGTACCGGCTCAGCGCGGACTCGCCCAGGTTCACCCCGAACTCGGTGAGGCCGCCCTTGTGGAAGACCCTGCCCCCGGCGGCCGCATGCCAGCCGTTCCTCACCAGGTTGGTGCTCACGCCGCCGTAGAGGGCGCCCAGGGCGCCCCACCCGCCCGTCACCAGCGCGTCCAGGCCCTTGGTGTCGTGCCCGTTGACGCCGAAGACCGAGGCGCTGATGGCGTTGCTGACGAAGGCGCTGAGCGCCGAGGTGCCGACGCCGAAGGTGTTGGCGTAGGTGGCGGTGCGCCAACGGGTGGCCTTCTCCTGGGCGCTGAACTCGGTCGCCCATGTGTCGGTCTGGGTGGTGAGGGTCTGGTTGGGGTGCCCGCCCCAGTCCCTCGCGCCCATGCTGGTCCTCAGCCAGCCCAGCCGGGTGTGGTTGTACAGCAGGGTGAGCCCGCTGTTGAAGCTTCCGCCGACCCCGCCGGACAGCAGCGCCTTCAAGTAGTCGGCCCGCTTGAGATCGCCGTTCTGGACAGCGGCGGTGATGGCCAGGTTCGCTCCGAAGTCGGTCACGAATCCGGTGGTGAACGTGAACAGCCCACTGCGGAGTTCGCGCTGCCACATGGGCATCTCGACGACCTCGCCGCCCCGCACGCCGGTGAACGGTGCGTGCCACACGTCCTGCATCTCCCGCAGGTGGCCCATGATCTCGACGTCCATACCGCGGAAGTCGACCTCCCGGCCGATCATCGCCCAGCCCCGGCTGCCCGGCAGGCCGACCTCGCCACCCACCCCGGGCAGGCCGCCGGCCAGGAACTGGCGGAGCCTGGCGGGGCCGGAGGCGCTCAGGCGGCCGAACGCGTCGGTCGTCCAGACCCGTCCGTCGATGGTCTGCCACTGGACCAAGTGGCCGTTCTGGAGCTCCACCCACTGGCCCCACTGCTTGTCGAACAGGCGGTATCGGCCGGGGGAGCCGTCCACGGCGACGCTCTCACGGAAGACCTTGCCGGCTTCGTACTCCTTCCAGACGTCCGGGTCGACGCGGACCGTGCTCGGCGCCTCGAAGTGGCGGGCGGAGTCGTCGAGCAGGTCGCGCAGCGTTCTACTCCTGTGGCGGGTGGAGTCGTCGAGCAGGTCGCGCAGCGTTCCACTCCTGAGGCGGGCGGAGGGCGTCGGTGGCGGCTCGGGGATGACGATCTCGTAGTCGAACTCGCGGACCCGGTCGCCGACCAGCCGCCTGACCTCGTGGCCGTCGACCAGGTCGCGCCAACGGCCGGTCTTGACGTCGTCGAAGACGCGGACGCCCTCCGAGTGGACCGTGCCGTCGGCGGCCCGCTTGGTCCACTTCCAGCTGCCGTCGTCCGCCTTCACCGCGTCGATCCAGGAGCTTCCCGTGTCGGTGGCGTTGCGCTCGCGGACGAGGTTGCCGCCCAGGTCGAAGTCCCTGAACGAGTCGTCCCAGGGCCGCGTGTAGATCGACCCCCGGTTCTGCTTGCGTATGCCCTCGGCGACGAGGGTGTCCGGGGCGCCCGGGTCGTAGGCCTTCCACGTCCACTTGGTGCGGTAGGGGCTGCCGGACGACTCCACGATCCTGCCGTCCACCAGGTCGCGGCGGCCGGAGATGTGCTGCTGGGCGTTCTTGTCGACCCAGAGGCCCGCGTCGTCGTGGAGGCGGAGATCTTCGGTGGAGGGGGCGTCGAAGAGGTACTCACGGGTGCCCTTGCCCTGGCTGCGCAGCTGCACCCGTTCGATGCCCCGGGCGTCGGTGAAGAGGTCCCGCCACCGCCCGATGCCGTCGACGTGCCGGGTACCGGCCTGCCCGCTCGTCAGGTCCTTCCAGTGCAGCTCGTACGAGCCGCCGCTGCGGAACTCGGGGACCGGCGCCCAGCGCGTGGGGTCCTCCAGGCTCCGTCCCACCTCGATGACGTGGCCGTTCTCCAGCTTCCGGCTCTCCCGCACGAGGCGGCCGTACTGGTCGTAGTCGACCCAGTCGGAGCCGCTCGGGTTGAGCCGGACACCGGTCACCTTGGTGCCGTCGGCGGCGGTCTCGGTCCAGAAGCTGACCCGGTTCAGGGACTCACCGCCGAACAGGTCGCGGAGGAAGCCCTCGAACGGGTTGCGTCCGGCCGCCCCCTTCCAGAAGAAGGCGGGCGGACGCATGTCCGCGAACCGCTTGACGACCAGACTGCCGCCGTCCGACAACGCCTCCCTACGCTCGATCTGCGCGTTCGACGGGGACTGGCCGGTGTAGTCGCCGGGGTCGACCCGGGCTCCGGCGGGGGCGTGCCCCGTCAGCACCGCGTGTTCCTGGTACATCCGGGAACCGTGCAGACCGTCGAAGGGCCAGGTCTGGCCGCGCCGCTGGGCCACGGCGTCCAGGCCGGTGACCGGATCGCGGAAGGTGTCCTTGAACGCGACGTGGTTCCAGCTCCAGCGGCGGTCGCCGGACAGCACTTCGGCACCGCCCTTGTCGAAGCGCTGCCACGTCCAGTGCCCGTCCGCCCCCTTCTCGGCGCGGACGAGACCACCGTCCAGGGCCTTCGTGTACATCCTGACGTCCACGTTGTTGAGCAGACGCGGGGAACCCGCCGGTACGTCGTGGAACGTGCGCTGGTCCACGTCCCCGATCCGCTCGCCGTGCCGGAACCGGCTCCCGGCGCTGTCGAACTCGGTCCAGCGGGCGCGTCCGGAGCGGTTCACGTCGACGTGGAGAGTGTTGCCGCCTGCGAGCACCTCGCGTTCGAAGAGGGTCACCTTGCCGGGGCTCGTGCTGGTCAGCCTGAACTGGCCGGTGCCGGACCTCTCGACGGTCGCGATGTCGAACATGCCGGCGAACGGGGTGCCGTCGGCGCCGGTGCGGACGGCCTTGCCGGCCGCGTGGTCGATGTTCCAGTACTCCCCGGTCGGTCTGCCGCCCTTGCCGCGGATGGCGAGGGTTTCCTCCAGCAGCGTGGTGCCCCGGGCGTCGAACACCGCCCGCTCCAGCGGCTGGGCGGCTCTTCCGGTGGGGGACAGGGCGAGGCGGCCGTCGTCGAGCCGCTCCACGCGCAGTGCCGTGGACGGCCGGCCCGCCGTGTCGAGCACCTGCGGTACGCCGTCGGGCGCGTCGGCGTCGAAGCGGAACAGGCCCCGGGAGCCGGGGAGTTGGACGTCCCGCACGGTGTGGATGCCGTCAGGGCCGTAGTGCCACCTCACGGCACCGGACGCGTCGGTGACGGTGAAGCCGCCGCGCAGGTCCGCCGGGGCGGTCGGAGCGAGCTCCGTGACGGTGAGGGTGTCGTCGGCCGTGCGGGCACCCATGAACTCGAAGGACTGGGGGGCCCATGACCCGTCCTCGGCCGATCGGCCGGTGATCCCGAGCCGCAGCCCGTCGAGGTCGCCGGGGCCGCCACTCAGGAGCATCTCCTGGTAGAGACGCTCGCCGTCCGGGCCGAAGCCGGTGACGACGTCCGAAGGCGTGTGGGTGACGGTGTAGTGGCTGCCGCCGGGGCCACCGTGCGGGGTCGGCGTGACGGTGAAGTCGCCGAAGGTGCGGCCGACGCCGCTTCCCATGTCCTCAAGACGCGTGGCCGGCGGCAGGCTCAGGTACTCCCGCAGGGCGGTCGCGGCTCCCTGCCGGAGGTCCACGGGCGCCTGCGCGGTCGTCCGGCGCAGCGGGTCGTCGGGGAGGTCCTGGCCCAGGCCGAACCTGGACAGCGGTGCGGTGGCTTCGTCGGCGAACCGGCCGCCGGCCCGCTGGTAGTCGTCCACCAGCTGCCAGTGCTCCTCCAGAGCCGCCCGGATGGCCGCGTCGTCGAGCTCCGGCAGATCGTCGAGGTTCGAGACGGAGCTGGTGCGGGGCGTGCCCGTACCGCTGAGATCGTCCAGCTCGCCGAGTCGGGTCAGGGGAAGGTCCACGGCCGGGGCGTCGGAGGCTCTCGGCGTGCCGGTCGCCTCGTCGAGCGTGCGCTGGAAGATGTCCGCGATCCCGCCCGCGGAGCCGCCACCGGGCAGGCCCTCCGGAACTCCGCCGAGCTCGTCCAGCCGGAGGGGAGGGGTGCCGGGTGCGGCGCCGTCGGTCAAGCGCACGAAGCCGGAGCCGTCCCGGGCCGGGAGATCGCGGAAGGCGAGGCGGCCGTCCGCGTCGAAGTGGAAGCGGCTGCTGGTGATCGTGTCGGTCACGGTGAACCCGCCCGGCAGCCGGCCGGCGAGGGCGCTGTCCGTGGGCGCGAGCTTGAAGGCACCGGTGAGATGGGGAGGGCCGGTCAGTTCGAATGTCTTCGTGGCGGATCCGCCCGCACCGGGGGTGACGGTCACCTTGACCCCGAGCCCGGACGGGCCGTCGAGACCGGGCAGC
The DNA here is from genome assembly GCF_030551255.1 of Streptomyces sp. NL15-2K. Taxonomy (GTDB): domain Bacteria; phylum Actinomycetota; class Actinomycetes; order Streptomycetales; family Streptomycetaceae; genus Streptomyces. The sequence continues at coordinate 849,226 of NZ_CP130630.1, read as the reverse complement.
GTGAGCGGCAGCTCCTGCTGGCGCAGCATGCTGTTGCCGTCGAACCGGAACACGCCGTGGAGGGCGTCCGTGCCCGTCCCCGCGAGGGGCACCCGCACTGTCGTCAGCCCGTTGATCGCACCGGACGCGTCCCGGGCCGGCGGTATGACGGTACTGCCCGGGACGGGCAGCCCGTTCTTGCCGACCACCTGGGGCATCGCGTGCGAGCCCCCCATGTCGAAGCGCAGGGAGAAGTCGGTGCCGTTCAGCGGCAGTTCCCGGAACTCCAGGTGGCCGCCGCTGTCGAGTTGCCAGCGCACACCGCCCTGCCGGCCCATGAGGGTGAAGCCGCCACTCTCGCGTGCGGTCACCGTCGCGTCCGGCAGCCGCACAGGTCCACCCGGTGCCGTGAGGTCGACGACCTCCATGCGGACCGACGCGGGGCCGAGTTCGCTCGCCGGGATCTCGGTGCTGCGGATCGCCAGTCCCCGCAGGTCACCCACGCCGGAGAGGGGCACCTCCCGGACCGTGGATCCGGGGACCTCCTGCACGGGAGGCAGTCCGCGGGAACCGTGCAGGGTGGTGAGGTCGGTGGTGGGGTTGCCGCCGTCGGTCAGCCGGAGCGGCTGGTTCGGCACCCGCGACACGTCGAGGCGCGGTTCCGGCGTCGGGAGAGCGGAGTCGGCGGGAGCGGAGGGGGCGGAGGCGTGCAGGTCGACGGGGGAGGATCCGCCGGTGAACTCCCGCCAGGCCTGCGGATGATGGTCCCGGATCCACATCGCCCGCTGATTGGCCGCCGACAGCGCGTCACCCGTACCGGCCGGCGCCGTGGCCCTGGGGTACGGGCCCTCCAGATAGCTCTTGGGAATGACGCCCTTGATCAGCCACTCCTGGTCACGGGAGGTGTTCAGCAGGACACGGACGTCCGAGGAAATCTTGGAGATCAGGTCCTTGCCGCCCTTGCCCACCAGGTTGACGTCGTTGTTCTTGAGGAAGGCGAGGACGTCCTGCCGGGGGCTGTCGCCGGTGAGCGCGGAGTGGAAGTCGAGGCGTTTCTTGATCGTCAACTCGATCTGCTCGGAGATCAGCCGTCGCAGGTCGTGGGCCGGGAGGATCGCCACGTTCTGCACTCGGCCCGCCTTGATGTCCTGGCCCAGCTTGAAGACATCGAGGGTGACCTCCAAGTCGCCGTAGATCTTGGGGCTGCCGACGACGGCGAAGGAGGTGAAGGGGCTGTTGCTCTTCCGCGCCGCGTTCTCGGAGCCCGTGACGTGCTGGAGGGCCGTGGTCCTGCCCTCCGGGTTGGCCGGGACGATGCCGACGTCCGGGTCGAAGTGGGACTTGCGCAGCCCCTTGGCGTCGACTGCGGTCGTGAAGAAGTTGTCCTGCCGGACGAGCTTGACCCCCCGCAGATCGTCGAGCTGGACCTCGGACATATAGAAGTCGTCCGACTTGAGCGTCAGCTGGAGGGAGTCCCCGCCAGCCGCGGACCCGGAGGCCCGGCCGGCCGATTCCAGGACGTCGGTGGAGGCCGCGAGCGGAGTGGTCGGCGGGGCCGGTACGAACTTCAGGGAGTCGGCCGTCGCGTACGGGCCCGTCAGGTACTTCGCGGGAATGGCTCCCTTGATCAGCCAGGTGCTGTCCTGGCGCACCTGAATCAGGGCCTTGATGTCGGCGGTGATCTTGGTGGCCATGCCCTTGCTGACACTGGCGTTCTGGGTCAGGAACTCCTGGATCTCCTTGTTGCTCGTCCTGGGGCTGAACGTCGACGGGACGTCCAGTCGGGGCTCTCCTGTCTTGAGCCGGATTTCGTTGAGGATGTTCTCCTGGACCTTGGTCGTGGGCAGGATCTCGACGTTCCTGACGTGCTCGGCGCCGGCGGCGATGTCCTTTCGGAGAGCGATCAGATCGAGTCCGATCTCCTGGTTGCCGTAGCTCTTGACGATGTTGCCGGGCGGGGAGAAGGCGGTGAACGGGTTGTTCTCCTTGAAGGCCTTGGCGTTGGCCGTCGAGACCGCCTGGAGCGGTGTGATGCTGCCGTCGAGGTTGGCCGGGACGAGACCGTCGTCGGTCAGCCGCGTCTTCATACCGGATTTGATCGTGGCTTGCGTGAATTCCGAGTCCTGCCGCACCAGCCAGTGCGCCGGCGCCTGGCCGGGCTCCGGTCCGGCCCCGGCCTCGAAGCGGAAGAGACTGGTGAGGCGGCCCTGTTCGTCGAGCCGTACGGGCTCGGTGCCGGGCGCGGCTCCTTCGGTGTGCCGCAGGAATCCGGCGCCGTCCGGGTTCGGCACGTCGCGGTAGACCAGGTTGCGGGCCTCGTCGAAGTGGAAGCGGTTGTTCGCGAGGTCGGTGAGGGTGAAGCCGTTCGGCAGACGTCCGGCCAGGATTCCCTCGGTCGGGGCGATCTTCAGCGAGCCGGTGATGTCCGAGGCACCGATCAGCTCGAAGGTCTTGCCGGTCAGCGTGGCGCCGGGCGGTGGGGTGGTGACGACCAGCCGCACCTGGGCCGGCGGACCGAGGTCCGTTCCGAGCAAGGGGAGTTCGCGTCCGGCGGCGTTCAGAGGCGCCGACGGCAGGGCGGCGTTCGTGTTCGCGAGGGTGCGCAGCTCGACGGAGGCGGGCTTCACCTCGAAGCCCGCCTTCACCGTGTCCACCAGGCGGATGTTGTCCACAGACCCGGCGGCCCCGTCCAGCCCGTGCGCCACGGGGCCGACCGGCAGGTCACCTGTGACGGCGGACGTCACCGGCGTGGTGTTCGGCAGGGTTGCCGGCGGACCGTCGAAGCGGGTCAGCATCGACGTGATGTCCTGGCTGACCGTGTCCAGGTTCATCCCGAGGCTGCCGAGGTCCATCCGGACCTGGCTGCGGTTCAGTTCCGCGGCGTTCAGGTCCAGTTCGGCCTGGGCACGGCTCAGCGGTGGCGCGTCGGGCAGTTGGGTCAGCCTGGTGAGTTCCCGGCCGGCGGTGTCCAGGTTGATCTCGGCGTTCTGCAGACGGACCCATGCCTCGAAGCGGTCCGCGCCGATCTTGCCGACCTCCCCGCCCGTGATGATCTCCCGCAGGGTCAGCGGCGGGAAGCCGGTCTGAGGCGGCGTGACCGGCTTGACGGCGAGGTCGGTCCGGGCCGGGCTCATTCCGAGCACCTCACGTATCTGGCGCATGCCGCCGGTGCTGTCCGGGATCAGCCGTGCCAGGTCGTCGAGTCCGATGCCCAGCCGGGCGGGTGAGTCCGTCATCCTGGTCATGAGCGGGGGCAGCCCGGCACCGCTCTCCTGGGGTTCCAGGACGCGGATGGTCACCTCGTCCTTCAGGCTGACCTGGACGTCCACCGGATCGGTCTTGCCGATGCGCAGGATCATCCCGTCCGGGGTGACGTTCACGAGGTCGATCTCACCGTCGAGGATCTTGAGCAGCTGGGTTTCGGTCAGACCGCCGAGCTTGCCGTCGATGCTCAGGGACGCCAGGTCGGACACGTCGTCGAATGGCTTCAGCAGACCGGTGGTGGTGCGCTCCAGACCCAGGACGTCGTCCAGCTCCCGCAGACGGGTGACCGCGTTGTCCGGGGCCTCCAACAGCAGGGGGCCTCGCCCGGGTTGGAGGGGTGCGCCCAGCTGGTCCAGGTCGTCGACGAGGTTGCGGAACAGCTGGGTCGGCACCGGGCCGCCGTGGAACGTGCCCAGCGTGTCGAGGCTCTGCCTCTGGAACACGTTGCCCCAACGGGATCCCGACGCGTCGAGGTCGTTCAGGGCCATGCGCTCCAGCAGGTCGTCGGGGACGACCGGGACCCGGCCGGGCGCTCCCCTGGGCATTCCTCCTGGTATGTCGGAAGTGCGGGGCAGGGAGCTCATGCTCGAGGGAAGGGCCGACGTGACGGGCGGCCGTGCCGCGATCTCGTTCAGACCGTCCATCGCGTCGTCCCAGGCCGGGGTGCCGGGAACGACCAGGTGGGGAGTGGTCATGTCGTCCAATGCCCCGCCGGAACCGGACGGGACCGGATCCTTGCCCCTCAGCGAGGTGATGTCGCCGACGCCGCTGCCCGTCCTGGAGAGGGACTGGACGGTGGAAGGCCGTACGCCCAGGCCGCGCTCGAGGACGCCCATGCGGACGGCGCCCCTCCAGCCGAACTTGGCGATCTCGAAGTACGTGAGCGGCAGCAACGTGTGCGCCAGCACCCGGGGCAGTGCGAGCGTCGCGAAGACGCTCAGCCGCATGGTTCTGCTGCTGGTGCTACCGAGGAAACCGGTGGTCCTCGCGAAGTCGCGGCCCAGTCCTCCGGTGAACTGCCGCCACATGGAGGTGGCGACGTCGCGACCGACCCGCCACGTGGTGGCGGCGCCGCGGGGGATGGCCGAGAAGACGAATCTGCCCGTCGCGCGGGACACGCTCAGCAAGTTCTGGCCGACCACGCTCGCGAACGTCCTGGGGGAGAGCAGCAGCTTGCCGCCCTGAAGGAGCGTGCGCCCGAGCGCGGAGGCACCCCTGCCCGCTCCGCCGACCATGAGCCTCCCTCCGGTCTTGAGGAACTGCATCGCTCTGGTGAAGGAGGTGAGGCCCTTGGTCGAGGGGAAGAGAATGCCCAAAAACGCCAGACCCAGGCCGAGGGCGTCGAGCTTGCCCATGGCGAAGTCCACCACGGCCTTGACGAACAGCACCGTGGCGAGGCCCAGGGCGACGAGCCCCAGCGGGCCCCCGAAGATGACAGCGACGATCGAGACCACGATGCTGAGGACCTCCAGGGTCTTCCAGAGCACCTCCTCGAACTTCTTCCAGAAGCTCTTCTTGATCTTCTTGACGGGCCGGGTGACCAGGTCCCTCGCAGAATCCAGGGCCTCCTCGAGGATCTTCGCCTCGGTCTCGATGAAATCGACCTCCGCCGCCACGTCGTTGCGGGCGGCGGTCAGCTCCGGCGGGGGCGGGGCGTTCTTGCCGACGATTCCCGCCGGGGGTATGGCCACCTCGCCGGCCCGTCTGGCGGCACCCGCGGCCTTGCCCTGTGACTCCCTCAGCGCCTTCGCGTAGCGCTCCACGGCCGAGCCCGCCGCCTGGAACGAGGTCCTGACGTGCAGCATGAACGTCCTGAGCTCGTCCTTGACGTAAGCGCGCAGGGCGTCCGCGGTCTCGCCCTCGAATCCCCCGTTCTCCGAGGTGCGCAGCATGGCGGCCAGCCCGACGTCGACCTCGATGGCCAGACGCTCCAGTCCGCGAAGATCCACGGCGACGTCGTCGAGGACGTCGGGGTTTCCCGAGACCGGATTTCCGTCGTAACCAACTTTGTTCCAGTCGTCCGGGCTGGCCACAGGGTCCTCCAAGCTGTTCAGGACGCGAGGGTCGGCCGCGTTCACGCGGTTGACTTCCTGGTGACGTAAATGGAACAGCAACCAGTTCACCGAAGTGATGGACGCCACATACTTACCGGTCAGTGGGAAGTGCGCGAAATTCCTTTGAACCGTGCGGATCCCCATCTGCGTCTACAGGGCGACCCGATGCGAGGGCGACCACGCATCACGGAATGATTCGCCGCCGAGGACCGGAAGGAAGGACGGAAGACGTGGCTCGAATGACGGTCGACTACGATCTGATGTACGCACTTGCGCGGCGGGTATGGCATCTCCGTGATGAGTTGGAAAGGAAAGAGAAGGAGAAGCGTGATTTTCCGCGCTCGGACATCGGCCCCCGTCAGCAGACGGCCGATTCTCTCTCGGACTTCTACAACGGCTGGCGGAAGTCGTTTCATGACGCCTGGCAGGTCCTGACCGACCTCGGGAATCTGCTCGACCACATCGGCAAGACCCTTTACGACGCGGACGCGAGCGTCGCCGGCTCCACCGCCCAGCAGGTGGCCACTCTTCAACGGCAGCAGGCCGAGGCCGACGTCAAGGCCTACGAGCAGCGGATGGACGCCAAGCGGAAGAAGGTGCAGGCCGACGACCTCCGGATGAGGTACGCCGGCCAGGAGAGGCGCCTGCGGCAGGAGCGGGCCGAGCTGGCGAAGAAGCGCGCGGCACTCGAGAAAAGGCAGGAAGAGCTCCAGCTGCGGCAAATGGAACTGGCGCGGAGGAACGACGTCCTGGACAAGGAGCAAGCGCCGCTGGACAAACGCCAGGAGGAGCTGCAGAAGAAGCAACAGGCGTTGTGGCGTGAGCAGTTGGACCGGCGCAACAGCCAGGAGGCGGCACTCAAAGCCGAACAGGACGCTCTGGACGCGAAGTACCAGGCCCTGTCGAAGGAGCAGGAGCCGCTGCTCAAACGCCAGGACGAGCTGCAGAAGAAGCAACAGGCGTTGTGGCGGGAGGAATTGGACCTACGCCACAAGCGGGAGGCCGCTTTCCTGGCGCAGCAGGCAGTCCTGCAGCGGGAACAGGACAGCTACGACGCCAAGCAGAAATCCCTGGAGAAGAAGCAGGAAGCCCTCTGGGCCGAGCGCAACGCCCTGCTGCGCAAGAAGAATGTCACGCAGGCCGAGTTGGATGCCTGGCAGAAGAAACAGGACGCCCTCACGGCCGAACAGGACACTCTGTGGAAGCAACAGGGTGAACCTCTGCAGAAGAAGTGGGAGGACCTGCAGAAAAGGCAGCAGGAGGAACAGAAGGCGTTCGAGCCCCTGACGCGGAGACAGCAGGACCTGGACAACGAGCAGGAAGCGCTCATCAAGGACCAGGAGCCGCTGGCGAAGCGACAGGACGAACTGCTCGGGGAGCAGAAGGCCCTGTGGAAGGAACACCGCGCCGAGCGGGAAAGGCTGGCAGGGGAGCAGGGGAAGCAGCAGGACGCCCTGGATTCGGAGCACGAGGCCCTGAACAGGGATCAGGACCGCTTCCAGCCGTGGTCGCAGGCCCTGCAGAAGGAGCAGGAAGCCCTGTGGAAGGACCAGGGCGCCAACGACGAGGCGCTGAAGCAGCTCGGCAAGGACGACGAGGCGCTGGGGCAGCGGGAGGAAGAGTTCCAGAAGAACCGTGCCGAGGCCTTCGAGGAACTGGAGAAGCAGGCGCCGTGGAAGCCCGAGAGCGGCAAGCCCGACCCGTTGTACATCAGGCGAGGGCAGGACCCGCATCCGGAGGCGGAGCCGCCGCCCGTGCCCAAGGAGTTCGAGCGGGTCACCGACCACGGCACCATCAAGGTCTCGTACCGACTCGACGACAAGGGTGAGATCAAGCTCGACAAGAGCGGCCAGCCCGTCGAGACGACGACGACCATCACCAACAACAACGGCCTCCGGTACGAGGAGACCACCACCAAGTTGCTGGGAGACGGCGACTACCGGACGGTGACCCGCGGCTCCGACGGCTCCGTCACCAAGGTGGTCATGGACGCCGACGCCCACGTCATCACCAACCCCGAGGGTGGGTCCCCGATCCGCTACGTCGCGAACGAAGACGATCAGATCCTGCAGATCTGGAAACAGAGGCCCGGCGGCGGCGAATGGGAACTCCAGGTGTCGACCGACGACCCCCAGAACACATGGCTGGGCCGCCTCCCCACCCACCTGAGGGTGGACACCCCCGTTGTCGACGAGACCGGGCGTCCGAACGACGGCAAGACCTACACCGAGACCACCAGGACCTTCCAGCCGGACGAGTCCGGCAAACAGACCACCGTGTCGGCCTACAAGGCCTCCGACGGATCCGTCACCAAGGTCATCACGAGCGTCCACGATCACTCCCAGACGCGCTACGTCACCGATGCGAACGGCAACGTCCTCGAGTTCTGGAGCAGAGGCGTCTACGGCCGGGAGGACGGCACGACGTACGTCCACCCGTGGGAGCTGACGGACTCCAGCAGCATTCCTCGGCAGGCGTGGTACGACGAGGTCGGACCCGGGCTCGATCCCGAGGAGAAACGGAAGGCCGACCAGGTCACCCCATGACTCCCTGCGGGCGCCCCCCTCCCCCTACCCAGGCGCCCGCAGGGCCCCACCGGACTGCTGCGACCCCGGTCGTGCGCCGGAGGTTCCACCCATCACCACGTGCGCCGGCCGGTCACGACCGGCGGACAGAAACACGAAGAGGAATCATGGCGAAGCTCCACATCGACGACGAGATGGTCGAAGCCACGGCCACCAAGCTCGACAACGCCGTCCACCACACCCTGGTGCCCCAGCTCCAGAGCCTCCAGAACGAGGTCGTCACCCTGCTCGACAGCGGCCTGGTGCTGCCGGCGAGCCGCCAGGCGCTGGAGGACTCCTACACGGCCTTCAACAAGTCGGTGACAGAGGCGGTGACGAACATTACGCAGTTCGCACAGCAGTACCGGCAGGTCAAGGACAACTTCCTCAAGACGGACGAACAGATCAGGAACAGCATGCCCCCCAGCAGGTGACCGAGGGTCCCGCACGTCCAAGGGGTGCCGCCCCGGAGGAACATCCGGGCCGGCACCCCTTGGGGCATGTCGTCCTATATGCGCTGGTCACGTTCTCATGTAGAACTCCACGTTCACCTCGAAGCCTCTTGCAAGTCGGATCAGCGCACATAGACTCACGCCCCAATAGGAACCGCTCGTTCCGTTCGTGAACGTGCTGGTCACCCCGGGGAATACCCCGAATCACCCTGCTCAGCTATGCCGCACGCGCGGCGCACTACCCGACCGGCTCACGACAGCGACGCCGGCACTGGGGGAGGCACCCATGAGAACGCCCACGACCAGCTCCCGCGCCGCCGGGAGCTCTCACAGACGTGGTGCAAACGCTCCCACCGCCGACGGATTTGTCCGTGAGCTCTACGAACGGCACCACGGCCCGCTGCTGCGCTACGTCAGCGGACTGCTGCGCGGCGACCGGCAGCGAGCCGAGGACTTCGTCCAGGAGACGCTGCTGCGCGCCTGGCTGAGCTCCGCGGACCAGCCACCGGGCTGGTCCGCGTCGCGGGCCTGGCTGTTCCGGGTGGCCCACAACCTGGTGGTCGACTGGACCCGACGCGAGCAGACGCGCCCCGAGTTCCACCAGGAGCTTCTGGAGACCCACGCCGAAGCGGTCGACCCGATCAGCCAGGCGGTTCACCGCTGCTTCCTCGTGAACGCCCTCTCCCGCCTCTCCCAGCCTCATCGCGAGATCCTGTTCTACGTCTACGTGCTGGGCTGGACCGGCCCGGACGCGGCGGACGCCCTGTCCATACCGCCGGGCACGGTGAAGTCCCGCACCCACCACGCCCTGCGGGAGCTGCGCCGGCGCCACCTTCGGCACATGCTGGTGGCGGCATGACGGCGGGCGCACGGGGGCCCGGGCACCTGATCGCGCTGGCCAAGCCCGACAAGTCGGTGTGGACGGTGATCCTCGTCGCCGTCGTAGTGCTCCTGCTGTTCTTCCTCCTGCTGCGGCACGTCGTACGCAAGCACGGCGGCTGGCGGCGGTGCCGGCGACGCGTCGCCAGGGAGCTCGCCCTGACCCGGCAGGCGTTCGGTGAGCCGCTGCGCGCGTACCGGCGCCACCGCCGAGGGGTTCGCACCCTGGCCCGTCAGCTGTCCGACCCCCGCGCCGGACTACTCGTACGGCGGCTGCTGGACGCGGCCGGGGCTGCCCTCGGCACCGCGCCCGGGGCGTTCGCCTACGGGCTGCGGACTCAGCCGGGGTGGGCCGCCGTGCAGATAGCCGCCCGGCGGCTGCCCGAACCCCCCGCTCCGTGGGAGACCGACGACGGACCGGGTCCGCAGTCCTGGTGCCTGGAACTCGACAACTCGGAAATCTCCGTCGACTCTGTCACCGGCGACCACACGGCGGCGCTGCCCGACGCCGTGCCCCGTGCCGGCGCCCGGGTCCGGCCGCTGCCCGTCGCCGTCGGCATGGCGGACGACGCCTGCGTCCACCTCGACCTGGCCGCCGGGCCACGGATGATCAGCGTCGAAGGCGACTCCGCCGCCCGGACGCGCCTGCTCCACGCGCTGGCCGCCCAGCTCGACCGGCCGGGCAGCGGAGCCTCGGTGACCGTGACGGACGGTGTTCACCCCCACCACCACGGGGAGCGGCTCGACACCGTGCTGCGGGAACTGCAGGACACGTTTTCGCAGGAGTCGGAGGAGGCGGTCACCGCCACCACCGGCGTCGTGGTCTGCGCCGACCCCACCCGGGAACAGGCCCGGAAGCTGGGAGCGCTCGCCGCCTCCGGCACCGTCGTCTGTCTCGTCGACGGCCCGGTGCCCGGGCACAGCTGGGCCCTCCGCGTCGACGCCCGGGGCCGGGTCACCGCCCCGGAACTCGGCCTGTACGCGGACTGCGCCCCGCTGAGCAGGGCCGTCGCCGCGGCCGTACGGGTGGACCGGCGTCGCTCGCGCCGCGCACCCGAGCGGCGCGGCCCGGTCGAGCCGGCCGTCGAACCGCGTACGCAACCGGAGCGGCGAGCGCCGGAACCCCACGAGCTCACGGAGGAACCCGCGCTCGCGGCCCCGGCCGCCCCGGCCCGGACCCTCACCGGCCCGGACCTGCTGTCCGAACCGACCACCGCCCGGACCCGCCCCAACCAGGCGTCCTCCACCGGCGACGAGTAGCCCGCAGCCGTACGGCGTTCCGCGCCACGCACCCCACTCCCTTTGCTCACCCCCAAGAACCGAAGGGGAGACGTGAAACTTCTCATCACCACCGTTACCGACGGCGACCCCGCAAGCCGTCAGGACGTCATGCTGAGCGCCGACGCCTCCACACCCGTGCGCGAATTCGCCGAACACCTGGTCCGGATGCGGGCCGGCGACACGGGATCCGCAACGACGAAAGCACCCTCCGCGCCGGTCTGTTACCTGGAAGGCGAAGTACTGCCTCCCGGGGCGCCGCTGGCCGCCACCCCGGTCATGGACGGCAGCGTCATCGGCCTCGGAGCCCCCGTTCCGCAGGCCGGTGCGGAGTACGGGCCCGAGCGCTCCGGGATGCCACAGCCGCAGCGGGTCGACCACTCACCGCTCGTGGAACTGCAGGTGGTGGGCGGACCCGACGCCGGACGGGTGTACGCCCTCGGCGTCGGCACCCACGGCATCGGCCCCCTGGAGGGCTCCGCCGTACCGCTGGAGGGACGCGGCCTTCCGGCCGACGGCATACGGGTCGCCGTACGCCCGGACGGATCCGCCATCGTGGAGCTGCCGGCGGACGGCACGGCCCGGCTGTCCGTCCCGGAGCCGCCGGAACACCGAGGCAAGCCCGACCTCCCCCTGCTCCCCCTCGTGGATGAGGACGAGGACGAAGACGCGGAGGAGGAGCAGGACACCGACGCCTCCTGGGGCACCGTCGCCCTCCCCGACGGCTGGGAGTCCTGGCCCCTCGGCGCCGAGCTCGCCGTCGGCGAATTCCTGCTGCGGTCGGCCGAACCGACCCGCAGGGACGCCGCGGTGGTGCCGTCCGAGGGCGGCGGGGGCCTGGACTACAACCGCCCGCCGCGCATGCTGCCGCACCTCGCGCCCGAGCGATTCCGGCTGCCCGCACCCCCCGAGCAGCCCGGGCGCCGGCCCATTCCCCTCATCATGGCGTTCGCCCCCATGGTCATGGGCATCGCCATGGTCCTCTTCTGGAACTCGTACTACTACCTGGTCTTCATGCTCGTATCGCCGCTGATCATGGCGGCGAACCACTTCAGCGGGCGGCGCCAGGCACGCAAGGACTACGAGGAGAAGTGCCGCGTCTACCGGCTGCGCCGCGGCTCCCTGGAGGAGGACGTCCGGTACCGGGTCGCCAAGGAGCAGCGGCTGCGGACCGACAGCGCGCCCGACCCGGCGCTGGCGGGACTGTGGGCGGTCGGCCCGGGCCACCGGCTGTGGGAGCGCCGCCGCGGCGACCCGGACCACCTCGCCCTGCGGATCGGGACCGCCGAGCAGCTGTCCCTGCTGGGCATCGACGACTCGGCGCGCGAGGAGAACCACACAGCGGTGCACTGGTCCATCCCGGATGCTCCCGTCAGCGTCGACCTGGAGCAGTGCGCAGTGGTGGGCCTGGCCGGGGAGACCGGTCCGGTCCAGGCCCTGGCGCGATGGATGACGGCCCAGGCGGCCACCCTGCACACCCCCCGTGACCTGCGGATCGTCATCCTGACCGACAAGACGTCCCAGGAGTCCTGGGAGTGGGCCTGCTGGCTGCCGCACTCCCGGGACGGTCTGCCCGGATCCCGCGGGGGAGCCGCCACCCTCATCGGCAACGACCCCGAGACGGTGGCCAACCGCGTGGCCGAACTGGTCGCCACCCTGCGCACCCGCCAGCGGGCCACCGAGTCGACCATGAGCAAGGCCCTGCTCAGCGAACCGGACGTGCTCGTCGTGATGGACGGCGCCCGCCGCCTGCGCGACGTCCCCGGCGTCGTCTCCATCCTGAAGGAGGGCCCGGCGGTCCGGATCTTCCCCCTCTGCCTGGACCACGAGGAACGCCTCCTCCCCGAGGAGTGCACCGCGGTCGTCCGCTACGAGAACCAGCGGCTGACCCTGCGCCGCACCGGACAGCCCGACGTCCCCCACATCCGCCCCGACCTGGTCGAACCCGCCTGGTGCGAGCGCCTCGCCCGGGGCATCGCGCCGATCCACGACGTCACCCCGGACGCCTCCGAGGGCCTGCCCGACAGCGTCGGCCTGCTCGACCTGCTGGGGCTGCCGGAGCCCAGCGGCCGGATGATCGCGGCGCGCTGGACGGAGCGGTCGTCGTCCAACTCGCTGCTGATCGGCGCGGGCTACGACGGCCCGGCCGCCTTCGACCTGGTGAAGGACGGTCCGCACGGCCTGGTGGCCGGCACCACCGGATCCGGCAAGTCGGAGCTGCTGCAGACCTTCGTGGCCTCGCTCGCCGCCGTCAACCGGCCCGACGAGCTGACCTTCGTCCTCGTCGACTACAAGGGCGGCAGCGCCTTCAAGGACTGCGTCAAGCTGCCCCACACCCTCGGCATGGTCACCGACCTCGACAGCCACCTCGTGCAGCGTGCCCTGACCTCGCTGTCCGCCGAGCTGATGCGCCGCGAGCACATCCTGGCGGCCGCCGGGGCCAAGGACCTGCCCGAGTACCAGGGCATGCGCCGCCGCAACCCGGGGCTCGCGCCCGTGCCCCGGCTGGTCATCGTCATCGACGAGTTCGCCACCCTGTACCGGGAGATCCCGGACTTCATCCCCGGCCTGGTGAGCATTGCCCAGCGCGGCCGGTCACTGGGCATCCATCTGATCCTCGCCACCCAGCGTCCGGCGGGCGTGGTCAGCGCCGACATCCGCGCCAACACCAACCTGCGGATCGCCCTGCGCGTCACCGACGCCGCCGAGAGCCAGGACGTCATCGACACCAAGGACGCGGTCAGCATCTCCCCGAACACCCCCGGCCGGGCCCTGGCCCGCCTCGGGCACGGAACGGTCGTCCCCTTCCAGACCGCGTACGCCGGAGCCACCCGGCCCGGGGCCGAACCGGCCGCGCAGCCGCAGCGGGCCACGGGGGAGGAGACCCCGCAGATGTGGGGGACCGAACTGCCGTGGCAGCGTCTCGGCCGTGCCGTCGGGCTGCCGGGGCCCGTCGACGAGCCCGCCGTCGCCGCCATGGACGACGAACTGCCCACCGACCTCAACGCCCTCGTCGAAGCGCTGAACGAGGCGGCGGAACTGGTCGGCTGCGCCCCGCAGCCCAGTCCATGGCTGCCTCCGATCGACCAGAAGGTGCTGATCGACGACCTGCCACAGCCCGAACCGACCGAGGGCACCCGGCTCGCCCCCGTGCCCTGGGCCCTGTCGGACCTTCCCGAATCGCAGGCCCAACTGCCGGTCCAGCTGGACCTCGACACCTTCGGGCACCTGTACGTCATCGGCATCCCGCGCTCCGGCCGGTCGCAGGTCCTGCGGACCATCGCCGGGGCGCTGGCCCGCGGCCACTCGGCCGCGGACGTGCACCTGTACGGCATCGACTTCGCGGGCGGCGCCCTGTCCGCCCTGGGCGTGCTGCCGCACTGCGGAGCCGTCGTGCCCCGCAGCGACCTCGAACGGCTGGAGCGGCTGTTCGCCCGGCTCGACGCGGAACTGGAGCGGCGCCAGGAACAATTGACGCAGCATCACGCCGCGAACCTGGCGGAGCTGCGCGAGATCGTCCCCACGGCAGCCCGCCCCGCACACGTCCTGCTGCTCATCGACGGCTGGGACGCGCTCGTCGACCTCATCGCCGAGCACAACGGCGGCCGGCAGATGGACCAGCTCAACCGCCTGCTGCGGGAAGGCGCCGCCTCGGGTCTGCACGTCGTCGCCACGTCCGAGCGCGCCCTGCTGGCCGGACGGGCCGCCTCGCTCAACGACAACAAGCTGCTGCTGCGGCTGAACGAACGCACCGAGTACCAGGCCGTGGGCAAACGCTGGCAGGAAATGCCCGACGTGATCAGGCCCGGACAGGGCTGGATCTCCGAAGGCACCGAGATCCAGGTGGCCCTGCTCGGGCCCGGGGCATCCGGTCAGGAGCAGGCGGAGGCCCTGCGCGCGATCGGCGCCGAGGCCACCCGCCGCGACGCGGGGCTGCCCGCCGCCCGTCGGCCCGTGCGCATCGGCTCGCTGCCCGCGAAGGTGGCCTTCACCGAGGCGTACGAGAAGGTGGCCGAGGAGTTCCGCCGGCCCATGTGGGGCTTGCTGGGGCTGGGCGGTGACGAGGTCGCTCCGGTGGGCGTGGACTTCGCGGACTCCCCACCGACGCTGGCGATCGCCGGGCCACCCGGCTCCGGCCGCAGCACCACGCTGGCGAGCCTCGCGGTCTCCCTGCTCTCCTCCGGGACCCGGCTCGTCGTCCTCACCCCACGGGACTCGCCGCTGCGCGCCCTGGACGGGCATCCGGGAGTACAGCTGCTCACGACACGGACGCCCACAGCACAGGAGTTCACCGCCGCTCTGGGGACCGGCAGCGATCCCCGCGTCGTTCTCGTCGACGACGCCGACCTGTTCACCCTGCCGGACATCGAAGGGGACCTTCGTGCCCTGGTCGAATCCGGCAGGGAGCGTGGCATCGGAGTGGCCGCCGCCGCCACGGGAGACACCATGGCCAGTGCGATGGGCTGGCTGGGTGCCCTGAAACGGCAGCGCAGGGGCGTGCTGCTGGACCCCCAGAGCCTGATGGAAGGCGACATCCTGGGCGTTCGCCTGACCCACGCGAATCTGCGCAACCGCAAGCCCGGCCGGGGCCTGACGGTCGACCCGCGCTCCGGGGGACTGATCAACGTGCAGATCCCCGAGACCAGACTCGACTGACCCCGGGCTGTGCTGAACGTTCCGCGTCGCCGCCGCGTCGGAGGATCAGAGCAACGGCCGAAGAACAGGGGTGGGGATGCGCGGAGGGCTCGTGACGGTGGCGGTACTGACGGCCATGGCGGCCACGGGGTGCGGTGCCGAAGGCGGCGAGGAGGACGTGGTCGAGGACGTGGTCGTCGGGGGCACACCCCCGGCCACGCCCTACAGCGGGCCGCTGTACGTGCCCATGAAGGCCGTGGACGAGGACGACGAGCGGGCCGTGCTCACCGGGTCGGGTGCCGCGGGGCGGGCGCTGGAGTGCGACGGGCCGGTCCACGCGGGCGGCAGCGGCGAGGAATGGGGCGAGGGCGACGGCGGATCGACCCCCGAGGAGGGTCTGAAGCTGCACTTCGACCTGGAGGGCGAGATCCCCCGGTCCGGCTACCGCGTGGAACGCGAGGCGGACGGCCGCGTCCTGTACTCCTTCGACGTGGACGGCAGGACCAAGGTCGCGGTCGTCGTCGCCAAGGACCGGAAGAACCGGCCGGATTGGGGCCCGGAGAGCCACGCCGCCTGCGATCCGGCCGAACTCCCGGCGAGTGTCACCGACTCCTGGAAGGCCGAGATCTGGACCGACGAGGACGGGAACCGGATCCCGACCACCACCGTGAGCAGCTACGCCGGACCCGAACACTGCGACTGGCAGAGCGCCCACTTCCTGTACCTGGGCCGGGGTGAGGACAGCAGCCAGTACGTCCGCGATCCCAAGAGCGTGTTCGAGAGCGAAATGCTCACCGCCCCGTACGACGGCGACGTCCGGATGCCCGACGACGCCCACGACACCGGATACCGCCTGGACGACCGGGAGTTGTGGCTGACCGACGACCGATCCACGGCGTACGTCCGCACACCTGACGGTGTGGAGGCCTGGCCCCGGACCCGGGAGACGGTGGCCTGCGCGTGACCCGTCACCGGCTCGCGTGCAGCGCGACCAGCAACTGCCAGACCTGATCGGCGATGTCCTCGGGGCCGGCGTCGAGCAGTCCGTGCAGCCAGTCGGCCAGCACTCCCGCGAACGTGGCGGCGACCGCCGAAGCCACCAGCGGGGCGTCCGCCGCCCCCGCGAGCTCGCGCTCACGCAGACTGTAGGCGCGCAGATCCCGGTGCAGCACGCGGCCGAGAGGGCCACCTCCGCCCGGGGCCGGCATGGCCCGATACAGCGCGGCATGTGGAGCGAGCGTGGTGAAGAACTCCGCCGGCGCGGGCGGCGCGTGCACCGGGTCGGGCCGTCCACGCCAGGCGTGCAGCGCCTCCACAGCCTCCCGTACGACGTCCGGGCAGGCCTCTACCGCCAGTGCCTCCAAGCCGTCGTAGTGGAGGTAGAACGTGGCTCGGGCTACCCCGGCGCGGCGCACCAGCGCGGCTACGCCGACCCCGGACAGGGGGGCGCTCGGCGCACTCGTCCAGGAGGGCCCGACGCAGCCGCGCCCGGGTGCGCGCGGCCCGCGGATCCTCGGGCTGTTCCCGGTTCATCCGGCGAGCAGGACGGCGCCCAGGGCGAGCGCGCCCGGTAGGGCCTGCGCGAACAGGATGCGGCGGTTCGCGGTGGCGGCGCCGTAGACGCCCGCGACCACCACGCAGCACAGGAAGAACACCTGGGCGCGGAAGCCGGTCGGATCCGCGGCGATCAGGCCCCAGAGCAGGCCCGCCGCGAGGAAACCGTTGTAGAGCCCCTGGTTGGCGGCCATCGGCACAACGCCGCAGGTAAGTAAGGGCATTTGTCGATGTGTGGGTTCCTGGCGGGCAGTGACGGAACCCTCACGTCCGCCTGGACCCTCAGATTGATCCTTTCAGCATCAAACCCGATAAGCTCCCGTTCGGCGCTGCGAGTTGACGCATAAGCGGTCGCTCCTCTCGTGGTGCGTACTCATGAGTGCGGTCCCCCTTGCCCACCCCCCCCGTTCGATCGTGTTGCTCGAAGGATGCAGATGGAACTCGCCACTCCGCCCCCGGCGGCGCGGGCCCCTGTCGCCTGGTACAGCTGGTGGTTGCTGCCGCTGGCCTTAGGCGGCGGGACGGTTACCGCCACGTTCATGAGCTCCGAGCGAATAACCGTGGCCGTCGCGGGTGCCGCCGCGACGGCGGCCGGCGCCGTGTGCGTACGCCTGCTCGTCCGCACGCGCGGCCAACTGCAGCGGGCGGAGAGCTCCTTCCGCACCTCGCAGGCCGAGCACTCCCAGCAGTGGCAGCAGCACGTGGCCGGGCTGGAGCGGAAGTACTCGGCCGAACGCGCCGCCCAGGAGGCGCAGTTCGCCGACCAGGCGGGCGCCTACGAGGTGCAACTCGTCGAGCAGTCGCGGACCTTCGAGGAACGCATCGCCGAGCAGACCCAGGCGTACGAGGAACGGCTGGCAGACCAGGCCAAGTCCTACGAGACCCAGCTCACCGACCAGGCCGAGGTCTGGCAGGAGCAGCTGGCGCACCAGCAGGACGCCGTCGCCCGCCTCGCCGACGAGCAACTGCCGGACGCGCTCAAGCGCCTGCGGGAGGGCGAGGCCATCGACGACCTCCTGCCCACCACCAACCAGTGCGCGAAGGTCAACGCCGACCTCCAGGCCGAACTCCGCAAGATCCTCAGGACCGCCCTGATCGGCGTCGAGGAGGAGTTCAACCGGTCGACCTCAGCCGAGCAGGCCGTCATCAGCATCGGCAACCGCATTCACGTGCTGACCAGCAAGCTCCGCGGTCGCCTGCACGAGATGCAGGGCGAGCACGGACGCCTGCCGGCCGTCGCCCGCGGTCTGATGGAACTCGACCAGGAGATCGGCCCCGCCGACTGTCTCGCCGCCAGCATCGGCGTGCTGGGCGGCTCGGACCGGCCCGGCCGGCAGTGGCAGGAGCCGCAGCGCCTGCTGAGCGTGGTGCGCGGTGGCATCGGCCGGATCAAGGACTTCCACCGGATCGAGGTGCGCCAGCTGCCCGAACTCGGCGTCGACGGCGGCCTGGTGGACCACCTCACGCTGATCTTCGCCCACCTGCTCGACAACGCGGCCCGCTACTCGCCGCCCACCGAGCCGGTGGTCGTCTCCGGCAAGGAGGTCCCCAACGGCGTCGGCATCGAGATCCAGGACTCCGGCAAGGGCCTGAGCGAGGAGAAGAGGCGCGAGGCCGAGCACGCCCTCGGGGGCACCGGGACCGGCCCGGGCATCGGCGGCATCTCCGAGGACGCCAGCATCGGCCTGCGAGTCGTCGGAGCCCTCGCCCGCCGTTACGGCATCCGCGTCACCTTCGCGGACTCGCCCTGGCTCGGTACCTCCGTGGTCGTCGTGGTACCGCACAAGTACTTCAGCCAGCTGCCCGCGGCGGTCCCCGCGGCCACCGCCCCGGTGACCCAGGCCGCAGCGGCGGCTCCGTCCCGTGGACCGGCCGCCGTCGAGACCGAGGTCGAGACGACCGACGCCGTGGACACCACGCCCGGCGGACTGCCCCGGCGCAGGAGCAAGCGGAACGAGGAGGTGTCGCACCAGTCGGCCGAGCGCACCGAGCGGACCGAGGAGACGGGAGTCTTGGCCGTCCCGCCGGACGCGTCCTTCACCGGCCTGGCCGCTTTCGCCACCGCGGGACGCGAGCCCACGGAGGCAGACGGTACGGCCGACGGCCGCGAGTCCGCAGAGCCCCGCACTGAAGAGAGCGACTAGCCCCCATGACGCAACAGGGAACAGACGTGAGCTGGGCGCTGCGCGATCTGGTGGAGTCCATCCCGGAGATCCGCTTCGCCCTCGTGGCCTCCAGCGACGGCAAGGCCATCACCTCCTACGGTGCCGAAGACCCCGACGACGTGGACCGTTTCGCGGCCGTGGTGGCCGGACTGCAGGCGCTGGCCCAGCCGGTGGCCGAGCAGTTCCCCAAATACGCGGGGCAGCTGCGGCTGGCGATGATCGAGGTCGACGGCGGCCACCTCTTCGTCGTTCGCGCGGGTGTGGAGACGTATCTCGGTGTCCTCGCCAGGGAAGGCCTCGACCAGGGCCTGCTGGGACACCAGATGAGGGATCTCGCCCGCAGGATGGGCGAACTCCTCGGCACCACTCCGCGCCTGGAGGAGCACTCTGGATGAGTGCTCCCCGCCGGCCCACGGACCCGTCCGGTCTCGAGCGCTACTACGTCCTGACCGGGGGACGTAGCGGACCGGGCGGTTCGGCGTCGAGTCTCGACGTGGCTACCCTCATCGTCTCCCGCGCCGCCCCCCTCCCGGGCATGCAGCACGAGCACGAGGAGATTCTCCGGCGCTGCCGCGACCCGCTGTCCGTGGCCGAACTCGGCGCCCACCTCGGATTGCCGTTCAACATTCTCGCGGTGCTGCTGGCGGATCTGCTCGAGGCAGGCCGCGTCGAAGCCCGTGACCCCATCCCGGCGCACCACGCGGGTCGCGGGCCCGACCTCGCGCTCCTTGAGGAGGTACTCAGTGGACTTGAAAGGCTTTGACCATCCCGGCGGCCCGGAGGCCGGGGGCACCCGCTCGGTGAAGGTGATGATCGCCGGCGGTTTCGGCACCGGCAAGACCACCATGGTCCGCTCGGTCAGTGACATCAAGCCGCTCACCACCGAGGAGACCCTCACCCAGGCCAGCGCCGGCGTCGACCACCTCATCGGCGTCGCCGACAAGACGGAGACCACCGTCAGCCTGGACTTCGGCAAGATCGGCATCAACGAGCAGCTGGTGCTCTACCTCTTCGGCACGCCGGGCCAGGAACGCTTCTGGTTCCTGTGGAACGGCCTGTTCAAGGGCGCGCTCGGCGCGGTCGTCCTGGTGGACACCCGCCGGCTCGCCTCCAGCTTCCGGGCGATCGAGGAGATGGAGCGGCAGAACGTCCCGTTCGTCATCGCCCTGAACGTCTTCCCGGACTCCAAGGAGCACCCCATCGAAGAGATCCGGGACGCGTTGGACATCTCCCCGCACACCCCGGTCGTGGCCTGCGACGCCCGCGACCGGGCCTCCAGCCGTGACGTACTCGTCGCCCTGATACGTCACTTGAAGGAACGCTCCGCCGTCGCACTGGAGTCCCGATGAGCGACCAGACCTTAAACGGCCCCGACACCCCACGCGGCTGCCCGGTCGCGCACGGCGGGGCCGATCTCGCCCGGCTGTACGGGCCGGAGGCGGCGACCGACCCGCTCGGCATCTACGAGCGGCTGCGCAAGGAGCACGGGTCCGTGGCGCCGGTGCTGCTGGAGGGTGACGTCCCCGCCTGGCTGGTCCTCGGCTACCGCGACAACCGGCGGGTGCTGGACAATCCGCGCCAGTTCAGCCGGGACGCGCGGATCTGGCGGGACTGGCGGGAGGGGCGTGTTTCCGAGACGTCACCGTTGATCCCGATGGTCGGCTGGCGGCCCGACTGCGTCTCCCAGGACGGCGAACCGCACCGCCGGTTGCGCGGCGCGGTCACGGACGGGCTGCTCGCGGCGTCCAGCCGCGGCGTGCGGCGACACGCCACGTACTTCGCGAACAAACAGATCGACGCGTTCGCCGACGCCGGGCGCGCCGACCTGGTGGCCGACTACGCCGAACACCTGCCGATGCTCGTGCTCACCCGAATCCTGGGCCTTCCCACGGCGGACGGGCTACGCCTGGTCGAGTCGTGCGCCCACGTTTTCAAAGGCGGCGAGGGCGCCCTCGAGCACAACGACCGGATCATGCACATCCTCGCGGAACTCGCCGAGCGCAAGCGGGCCGAGCCGGGCTCCGACTTCGCCACGGCCCTGCTGGAGCACCCGGCCGGCCTC
Organism: Streptomyces sp. NL15-2K; assembly: GCF_030551255.1. Lineage (GTDB taxonomy): Bacteria > Actinomycetota > Actinomycetes > Streptomycetales > Streptomycetaceae > Streptomyces. The sequence continues at coordinate 828,340 of NZ_CP130630.1, read as the reverse complement.
GACCACGACGAGGTCGTCAGCCATCTGCGCCTGGTGCTGATCGCCGCGCACACCACCACCAGCAACCTGCTGGCCCGCGTCCTGCAACTGGTCCTCACCGACGCTGCCCGGCTGTCGGGTCTGGTCAGCGGGCAGATGAACATCTCCTCGGTGGTGGAGGAGGTCATGTGGGAGACCCCGCCGCTGTCGGTGTTGCCGGGCCGGTTCGCGACCGCCGACCTGGAGCTCGGAGGCCATCACATCCAGGAGGGAGAACTGCTCATCCTGGGCCTGGCCGCCGGCAATCTCGACCCGGAGGTACGGCCCGACTCGGCCGTCGCCCTGCAGGGCAACCAGTCGCACCTGGCGTTCAGCGCCGGACCGCACGAGTGCCCGGGGCAGAACATCGGCCAGTCCATCATCGAGATCGGCGTGAACGTCCTGCTGCACCGGCTGCCGGACCTGCGCCTGGCCGTGTCGTCGGAGGAGCTCTCCTCGACCGCCTCCACCTGGGAGTCCCGGCTCGACAGCCTGCCGGTCGAGTTCTCCGTCTGACACCACCGCAGCCCGGCCGGACCTCCGGCCGGGCAGCGCCGTCTCCTCACACGGCCGACAGGCCGTCCACCGAGGCGCGCCCGGCCGGTCGGCCGAGGCCACCGGGCCCTCCTCGGCCGCGGCGTAGCGGCCGGTGACCAGCGCCCACTCGTCACCCGGACGGGCCGGATCGCACCTGTCCAAACCGTTCCGACAGACGCATACTCGGTACACGTGGGGGAAGTCCCGGTCCGCGCGACACAGCCACCGCCTGTCAGCCGTCGAGCCAGTCGCCTACGACGCCCGTGGGACGGTATCCGGTGGCGTTCCAGAGGAAATGCGGGTGGGCGCAGCCGAACATGTAGGCGAGCAGAGTGGTGTCTTCCCTCCCGGTTCGAGGGTCGTGCAGGGTGTGAAACATTTCGGATCCGACTACGCCGGCGTCCTGTTGGACATGACGAGCGCGGTCCGGCGACGGTGCCGCGCTGGATGCCTCCACGGCGGCGATGTAGGTACGGCGCAAGATCTCCCATGCGCTGTCGGTGTTGCCGTACCAGGGGCCGTGCAGTGCTTCGAAGGCATGGAGCTCGGCGTCGAAGAGGGGCCATGTGCGGGGGTACTTGGCTCGGCAGCGTGCGGATAGCTCGGCGGTCCGGGGGCTCAGTGCTGGTGTGGTGGGCCGCGGGGCGATGGTGAGGGTGGTGCCGTGGGTGAGGATGCCGGTGCATGCGTTGGGCTGGAGGTCGCAAAGCGTGCACTCCTCGGCCGAGGGGAGGCCTTGGGTGATGCCGTCGAACCACAGGGCGTGGCGGCCCGTGAGCCCCATCCAGACGATGGTGGTGGTCATCAGCCAGGTGTTCCACATCGGGCTGTGCGCCTCGGGCATGCAGCCGTACTTGACGAGGGCTATGGCGCAGGCAGCGTAGAGCGCCTTGGTGTGGGTGGGCATGTCGGCGAGCCAGAAGTTGCTGATCTCGCCGGTGAGGGCGTCGGCTCGTACATCGGCCATGTCGTCGATGACGCGGCACAGCAGCAGGGAGGCGAGGTTTTCTTCCTGCCACAGTTCGGTGTCGGGGGCGACGTGCCAGAACAGGCAGTCCAGCATCTGCAGGAGTGAGTAGGTGCTCTGGCTGAGTGGGTTGGTCTGGGGGAGCGTGACGCTGCCTGCGTCGTGCTGTTGGAGCCAGTACTCGTCGACGGATCGCTTATGGGCTGCGAAGAGTCCGCAGATCAGGGCTCGTGCGCTGTTGGTGCTGAAATCATCGGCCAAGCGGCCTTCGACGTGTTGGGTGAGGCGCGTGGTATCGATGGTGTCGATCACGCGTTTGTATTCGTGGAAGACGAGCATGTCGTCTTCGAAGCGGTGACGGTGGCCAAGATCTCGTTCAAGGTCGTTCATCTGCCGGGTCCAGGACCATCCACCGGTCAGGACGCTGTCGAGTTCCCGGCGGTTCGGCCAGGTCTTGACGGTGAGGGGACGACCGGCGCTCTGCCGCCAACGGTAGTCATCCAGCGTGCGTGCGGGGGGCGTGGGCAGCCGACGGCACAGAGGACAGGCGCAGACGGTTGTTTGCTCCTCCTCGCGCGGCGGGATGAGTGCCCGGCTCCTCCAGGCCCCTTCCAGCATCATGCAGGTCAGTCGGCAGACCTCAATATCGGTGCTGACCTGGGGGAAGGCTGCCTCGATCACGCGCAGGCCGGTGTCGAGGTGCTTCAACCTGGCGTAGCCCTTCTCGTCGGGCGGGAGGAACGCGGGCCGCGCCAGATGGAAGGCTCCCTCCACCTGCAGCGTGGTGCTGGAGTGGGGGTATCCGAGTGCGTCCAGCCGCTGCTGAGCGGCGTTCTGGCACGCTCGGTACTCCTCCGTGCTCCCCTTTATTCGCTCCAGCAAGAGGTGGGCCAGGGTGTTCCCCGCCTCCGTGGGCTGGAGCCGGGCGCTTGGCCGCGCCGCGAGCCAGCTGTCGGCGAACGCCCTCTGGACAGCACCTACGACTCGAGATTTCACACAGATCTCCATCAAGCTGTGGTCATGACAATAAAGTCGATCTACCGTGGTTGCCGGCCGGTCGTGTCCGAGAATCTTCCGCACCATCCGCGACGGCCTCGCTGAACAGCCGGACTCACGCGACCGGCTCCGGCTCCTGCTGCGAACGACCGCGAGGGACACGACTGCTGCGTTGACGGCCGAGGAAGGGTTCTCGAACGCGGTGAGCCGCTCGTCCACGGCAGGTTCATCGTCGACACCGCCGGCCTTCCATGAACGGCCCGCCCTTGTCGAAGCACTCCTGTTACAAGACGAGCACCTGCGTCGCCGCCTCAGCGGTGTTGATCAGGAAGCACTCGCGGCCCGTCAGGCGGTTCGGCGGTCGGCGTCGAACGGGTCGTCGAAGAGGAAGGCCAGGGAGAACCAGTTCATCAGGACGACCATGTCGTCGGCCGAGGCGCTCCTGGGTGTACTCCACAGGTCTGCTGACGGGGGTGTCGAAGGGAGGGCCGAACTTGACGTCCTGAGGCATGCGTTTCCTTTCGGGAGACGGAGCGCAGAGACCCCCCACCCCTGCGATCAGACGGTCGAGTTGACCGCCTGCGCACTCGAACTGGTCTTCTGTGGCCGAAAGTTGAACCGAGAAGCGGTACGAGGCTGCCCAGAGCGTAAATGATCTATACTGTGACCTGACCGTGATATCCGTTACTGCTCAAGCGAGTTGAGCTGCGTATACTGCGTCGCCCCTCACCTGAGACGGCATCACAGGTCGTGACGATGCCGCGCCAGGAGGTAGACCGCCGATGTCCCGACCCCCCGCACGCCCCGCCAAGCAGCGCAAGCAGGACACCCTGCACCGTCTGGAGCACGACGAGGACACGTGGGTCGCCACGGCCGACGGCGACGGGGGAGCGCCGTACCTCGTCCCGTTGTCCTTCCTCTGGGACGGTTCGTCCCTGCTCCTGGCCACCCCGGCCACCAGCCCGACCGGCCGGAACCTCAGGACGACCGGCATGGCACGCCTCGGCATCGGGCCCACCCGCGACGTCGTGATCGTCGAGGGCACGGTCGACACCCTCACTCCGGCCGAGCTGCCCGAGGAGGAGGCCGACCTCTTCGCGGCCAGGACCGGGTTCGATCCCCGTCAGCTCTCCACGCCCTACCTGTACTTCCGCGTCCGGCCCCGCCGGATCCAGGCCTGGCGGGAGGCGAACGAGCTGGACGGGCGTGAGCTGATGCGAGACGGAGAGTGGCTGGTCGCCGACTGAATCGGCCGGGCCGGGATATCCGCAAGGAGGAGGGCGCGGGACACGAGCGCCCCGCGCCGCGGACCTTTCGGAGGAGACATGGCCTTGGTGAAAGCGGGTGTCGTCGTGCTCGACTGCGCCGACCCCGAGAAGCTCGCGGAGTTCTACAAGGAGCTGCTGGAGGCCGAGCAGACCGAGGAGAGCGCCAACCGGGTGGAGATCAGGGGCGCCGACGGCATCCGGCTGGCCTTCCGCCGCGACATGAACGCGACGCCCCCGAGCTGGCCCCGCCCGGAGAACGCCCTCCAGGCCCACCTCGACTTCCTGGTGGAGGACCTTGACGACGCTGAGCGCAAGGTGGTCGGCCTGGGTGGCCGCCCACTGGAGACCAAGGACGCACCCGGCCCCCACGAGGAACGCGGCTACTCCGACCCGTCAGGCCACTCCTTCACGCTGCGCCTCACCACTTCCACCGCACCGAAGCAGGGTTGAGCCGGGCAGGTTGGGCTTGCCGGGGGACCGCGCTCGCTGGGCCGGATTTGGGGTTTGTGGAATGCGGCGGTGAGCCGGGTCTGGGGTGTGTGGGTCCACGGCCGCTGAGGCGGGGCGCTCACAGGTCTGCAGGGTTACGCCCGCCGAGCCGAGGCCGCGCGTCCGCCGGCCGGGCGCCTGCGCAGGTCGCGGCTGGTGGGGCTGGGTGTGGGGCGTCGTGTGGCCGTTGTGCTGGGCGGGCGATGTGGCGTGTGTCTGCTGGGGAGGGCTGGGGCTCGCGGGCCTGGTGTCGGGCAGGGCGGGGTGCGAGGTCGCGGCCAGTGAGGGGGTAGTGCCGCGGCAGGCAACGTTTGCCCGTCAAGGAGCGCCCGCCGCGCAGCGGCCAAAGACCGCAGCCGGCGCGTGCTCTCGGCGTGCCGGGCGCAGGCCCTCGTACTGGATGTACTTGGGTCTGTGCCCGGTGCGGCGAGTGGGGGCACCTCCCACGCCTTTAGGGCAGTGGGGGAGCGTGCCGGGCGTCGCGACGGGGCGAACGTTGCCTGCCGCGGCACTAGTGCCCCGACAGGCAACGTTCGCCCCGTCGCGGCGTCCGGCACGCACTCTCGCCGCACCGGCCGAAAGCCCAAGTACGTCCAGTACGAGGGCTTCCGGCCGGCACGCCGAGAGCACGCACCGGACGCCGCTCCTTAACGGGCAAACGTTGCCTGCCGCGGCACTAGATGCCGGGCCGTGTGCCCGTCGTGCTGGTTGGGCAACGCCGGCGGTGTCCGGGGCGAGCGGGGCTGCGCGCTGCAAGGTGCGTCCAGTGGGCAGCCGGGGGGGCGTAGGTGGCGCCCGCCGGCCGGGGGCGTGGGCCGTGCGCCCGGTCGCGTCGCCGGGCAAAGGTGCCGCGTGGCCCACAGGCCCCACCCGCCGAGCGGCGCCGGCCGGCAGGCCGCCCGCCGGGCAGGGCCGGGCAGCAGGATCGTAGGCCGCGCACCCCCCAAGCCGGGCCGCACTCCAATGGCGGCGGCTTCCGGGTAGTGCTGTGCCGCGCACGTCGCTGTCCGGCAAGGGGCGGAACCCTGCAGATCGCGCCCAGGTAGGGCAGGGCCCGCAAACCTTTCCGGGCCGGGGCGAGGACAACGAACCCCGGGCCCGGCAGAGGTGCCGTCCGCGGTCAGTCGCGCCCGCCTTTCTCGCCGGCCGGCCAGACACCGGTCTTGCGTTCGATGGCCTTCGCGCCCGTGCGGTCCACCGCGCTGCGTACCGCGGCGAAGATGGCGCCCTGGATCGCGGCGGCCAGCAGGATCTCTCCCCAGCCGCGGTCCCGGTCCAGCGCGTCGGGCGCGTCCTCCTCGTGCCGGATAGCCATCCACGTCTTGCGGAAGGCGAGCCCCGCCAGCCAGCCGCTCGACCAGCCCAGCACGAAGCCGATGGGCTGGTAGGCGAGGGGGAGCTTCAGTTTCTTCTTCTTGGCCATGTACGTCTCCTTCGTCGGTCAGGGCCGCCCCCGTGCCGGGACCTCCTCGTCCGGGGGGACCGGCCCGGGTGGTGTCCCGTCGCCGAACGGCCGGCCGCCCAGCTCCTCCCGGTGATGCGCCGTCAGCCACCCCGACAGATCGGGCCCGAGAGGCACGATGCCGGTCGGATTGATGCCGGTGTGCACCTGGTAGTAGTGCCGCTTGATGTGGTCGAAGTCGACGGTGTCGCCGAAGCCCGGCGTCTGATAGAGGTCGCGGACGTACGCCCACAGGACCTCGTTCTCCGCCAGCTTCCAGCGGTTGCACTTGAAGTGGCCGTGGTAGACGGCGTCGAAGCGGACCAGGGTGGTGAACAGCCGGATGTCCGCCTCGGTGATCGTGTCGCCGACGAGATAGCGCTGCCGGGCCAGCCGGGGCGCCAGCAGCTCCAGGCGCCGGAAGACGCCCGCGCACGCGGCCTCGTACTCCTCCTGGCCGGTGGCGAAGCCCGCCCGGTACACGCCGTTGTTGACGTCCTCGTAGACGTCCGCCATCACCGCGTCGATCTCCTCGCGCAGCGCCCTCGGGTACAGATCGGGCGCACCCTCCCGGTGCAGGGCCGTCCACTCGGTGGCGAGGTCCAGGGTGATCCGCTGGTAGTCGTTGGTGACCAGCTTGCCGCTGGGCACGTCCACGATCGCGGGCACGCTCACTCCACCCGGGTAGTCGCTCTCCCGCCGGTCGTAGGCCTCGCTGAGGTAGCGGATGCCGAGGACCGGGTCGCGGCCGTCGGGGTCGAGGGTGAAACGCCAACTGCGGTCGTCCTGGATCGGGTCGGCGATGGCAACGGACAGCGCGTCCTCCAGACCGAGAAGCCGCCGGGAGACCAGCGACCGGCTCGCCCACGGACAGGCACGGCTGACCACCAGACGGTAGCGGCCGGGCTCCACCGGCCAGCCGTCCCGGCCGTCCGACGTGACCCGGTCCGTGAAATGGCTCTTGGACCGCTTGAACGTCTTCCTGCCGTATGCGCTGTTACCGCCGTCCGCGCTGTTCGTGCTGTTCGCGCTGTTCGCGCTGTCCATGCTTCCTCCCAGACCTGCGCCTGTCCTGGTGAACGCGTTCCCCGTTTTCGGGCGACGGCACGGTGTGAGTCGTACCGACCGGGGCAGTCGGCGAAGGTGAGCGGCACATCCACGAACCGGACATCCAGGAACGAGCCCGCCAAGACACGATCGGCCACGACCCCCTCGGCCAAGACCGCGTCGGCGACGGACAGGAAGGCGGACCGCAGGACACGCGTCACCGTGCTCGTCGCACTCGCGGCGAATCTGTTGATCGCCGTCGCCAAGACCGTCGGCGGCCTGGTCGCCGCATCACCGGCGCTGCTGTCGGAGGCCGCGCACTCCGTGGCCGACAGCATGAACGAGGTCTTCCTGCTCGCCGCACTGCGGCGCAGCCGCCGCCCCGCCGACCGGCGCCACCCCTTCGGCTACGGCAAGGAGCGGTTCTTCTGGTCACTGCTCGCCGCCGTCGGGATCTTCGTCATGGGCGGCTGCTTCTCCTTCTTCCAGGCCTTCGAGGCCCTCAGCCGCGGCTCCGAGGAGAAGCTCAGTGGATACGTGGCGGGCCTGATCGTGCTGGGCGTCTCCCTCCTCGCCGAGGGTGTCTCCCTGGTCCGGGCCCTGTACCAGGCGCACCGGCAGGGCAGGGGCACGGACGGCCTGCGCGACCCGGCCCTGCGCACGGTCGTCGCCGAGGACGGCACGGCGGTGCTCGGCGTCACCCTCGCGATCACCGGCATGGCACTGCACATGGCCACCGGGCAGGTCGTGTGGGAGGCGTCCGCCTCCCTCGCGATCGGCGCGCTGCTCGTCTACGTGGCCTACCGGCTGGGGCGTGAGGCGCGCGACCAGCTGATCGGGGAGGCCGCCGACCCGGAGTCCAGCCGCCGGATCCGCGCCCTGCTGGAGGCGCAGCCCGAGATCGACAGCGTGGAGGCGCTGTTCACGATGAAGATGGGGCTGGACTCTGTGCTGGTGGCCGCCCGTATCGACCTGGTGCCCGGCCTGGACAGCGAGCGGGTCGAGGAGGTCGCCGTGCGCATCAAGCGGTCCATCGCCGGCACGATCGCCGAGGCGGACCAGATCTTCCTCGACGTGACCGACCGGCCCGCGGCCGAGGCACGAGAAAGCCCCGCCGCGACGGGGGAACGCGGCGGGGCCTGACGCTCGGGTGCCCGGCGGACGCGGGTCCATGCGTCCCCGGGCGAGAATTTTTTCAGGAAGGCTCAGTTGCCGTCCGTCGGCTCCAGCACGAAGACCGGTATCTCCCGTTCCGTCTTCTTCTGGTAGTCCGCGTACGGCGGGTACGCGGCCACGGCACGTTCCCACCACTCGGCCTTCTCGGCGCCGGTGACCTCACGGGCCCTCATGTCCTGCTTCACCGGCCCGTCCTGCAGCTCCACATGGGGATCGGCCTTGACGTTGTGGTACCAGACCGGGTGCTTGGGCGCCCCGCCCAGGGAGGCGACGACGGCGTACCGCCCCTCGTGCTCGACACGCATCAGCGGTGTCTTGCGCAGCTTGCCGCTCTTCGCGCCCCGGGTCGTCAACAGGATGACCGGCATCCCCGTGTCCATCAGGGTCGTCCCCTTGGTGCCGCCGGAGCTCTCGTACAGCTCCACCTGCTCGCGCACCCACTGCGTCGGGCTGGGTTCGTACTCGCCCTCAAGTGGCATGGCATCGTCCCATCGTCGTCGACTACGGCTGACTTGCACCGTAGATGAACACCAGTGCGTGTGGCATTCATCCCTACCTTGTTCCCCTACGGCCCCCAACGGGTACCGCCAGGCCATTACTTCACGCGTGATCGCCCCTCGACGGGTCGCACCCGGCACAGACGGCGTCGACCCCGTACGACAGCCGGCCGAAGGAAGAAGGAAGAGGGCCGCCACGCACCGCTCCACTCGTGCCGCCGCCCACGCCTGCACGCCGTGATCGCCGGCGGTCCATCGGCGTGCCGGCCCGGGCCGTACGGTGATCCCGGCGCCCCCTCGTCCCCGGTCACGACGGATCCACCGCCATCCGCACGGCCAACGCCATGATCACTGCGCTCGACACGAGCGCCGTCACCAGCCGTCCCCGGTGGCCCGTCAAGGCACGGCCCAGCAGCGCGCCACTCCCGGCGAGCAACAGCTGCCAGCTCGCGGACGCGGCGAACGCCGCCAGAACGAACACCCCTTGTTCCAGGGGCCGTACGGCGTCCTCGGCGTCCGTGCCGAGGACCAGTGCCGCGAAGTAGATCACGGTGGTGGGGTTGAGCAGGGTGATGCCCAGCAGCCCCAGGAACGCCCGTGCCGGGCTCGGGGGCGGCGGGTCGGAGCGGGTGGCGAGCCGGTGGGGCCGGTACTGGCGTACGGCCGTGACCGCGCCCCAGAGCGCCAGCGCGACCAGCACCAGGACGGAGGCCCAGCGCAGCGGCACCAGCACCGGCCGCAGCGCGCCGGCGAGGGCCGCGCCTCCGAGCGTGGCCACCAGGGCGTACACGCCGTCGGCGGTGGCGACACCCAGCGCGGCGCAGGCACCGGTCCGCAGGGACGTACGAGCGGTGAGAGAGACGAGGTAGGTCCCGACCGCGCCGACGGGAACGGCGATGCCGTATCCAGCGAGCAGCCCCGCGAGGAGCGCGGCGGTCACGAGCGCGGAAGCGTCGGCCTCCGGGGACGGCAGGGCTTCTGCTGGAGGCGCCCCGGCAGAACGGCGGTGGCGGGCAGCGGCAGAAGAACTTCGATCGTCGGCATGGCCAGATGGTGCGGGCGAGGACGATGGGGCCACAAACGAATTTTTCCTGCTGCCGGATTGCCGCAGCCACCGATCTGGCAGAACTTGTCGTCGCCCCATGGGTGCTCCCGCGCAGCCAGCGGACCGTGGCCGAACACCTCGACGCGATGATCGCGCAGGGCCCGCCCGCCGAGCCGGTGAGCGCGACGGCGGCCGACACCATGGACGCCGGGCGACCCGGCACCCACCAGTGCCGATCGCGTGGAAACGGGCGACACGGTCCAGGGGATGCTGGAACTCCCCGTGACCTGATAGGAGGCTTCCGTTCATGCATATCGACATCGACACGGACGTCTGCGTCGGCGCCGGCCAGTGCGCCCTGGCCGCCCCGGGCGTCTTCACCCAGGACGACGACGGCTACAGCACCCTCCTGCCCGGCAGGGAGGACGGCGGCGGCGACCCGATGGTGCGGGAGGCCGCCAGGGCCTGCCCGGTCGGCGCCATCACCGTGTCCGAGACAGTGGGCTGACCTCCGGCTCCGGCAGGTCCAGGGCTGTCCGGCGGATCCTGCCGAAGACGCGGGGCCGCAGTGACACCAGCCGGTCCGCGGCGGGTGCCCACCTTCCCCTGCGCCTACGCCGACCCGGACACAGGTGGAGTGGCGCCGGAGAACCTCCACCTCATCGCCGCCGAGCTGCCCCTCACCGGCCTCCTGCCGCACCTGTCCGGCCTGACGGACGGGACTCCAGCAGCAGCCGCGCCGCCTCGCGTGCCTGGGCGGCCGGCTGTGTGCTGCGCGTGATGCCCGCCGTGACCATGGCGCCCTCGGCGAGCAGGAACAGCGGCCCGGCCAGCGCGGCGGACCGCCCCGCGTCGGCCACGAGGGTGGCGAGGTAGGCGCCGAACGCCTCCTTGTGCGCCCGGACCTGCGCCGCCACCAGGGCTGACGTGGCGCCCAGTTCGCCGTACGAATTGATCCACGCGCACCCGCGGAACCCGTCCTCGCCGAACCACTCCTCCAGCCAGTCGAAGACCGCCAGGATCCGCCGCTCCGGGTCCTCCTCGCGCTCCACGTACGCCGCGAGCCGCCCGCGCCAGCGTCCGTCCCGTCGCTCCAGATAGGCCTCGACCAGCTGCTCCTTCGCCGGGAAGAGCTGGTAGAGCCGCTTGAGCGAGACGCCGGACGTGCCGCGGATGTCGTCCATACCGACGGACTGGATGCCCCGCCCGTAGAACAGCTCCTCGGCGGCGTCCAGCACCCGCTCCCGGGCGACCGCGCTGTCCATGGACGACCACTCCTTGACGCGAGAACGAACGTTCTCCTACCGTAGCAGCCGTGCCGGAGAACGCTCGTTCTCCCCGCTGGCTCACGGAGGATGACATGACCGACCGCCCGCCCCTGCCGCCCTTCACCCGTGAGACCGCACGGCAGAAGGTCCAGGCCGCCGAGGACGCCTGGAACACCCGCGACCCGCACAAGGTGGCCCTCGCCCACTCGGAGGACTCGGTGTGGCGCAACCGCGACACCTTCGTCACCGGCCGCGCGGAGATCGTCGACCTCCTCACCGCGAAGTGGGCGCGCGAGCGGGAGTACGCGCTGCGCAAGGACCTCTGGGCGTTCGACGGCAACCGCATCGCCGTCCGCTTCCAGTACGAGTGCCGGGACGCCGACGGCCGGTGGTGGCGGTCGTACGGCAACGAGCTGTGGGAGTTCGACGAACACGGGCTGATGACCCGTCGCGAGGCCAGCATCAACGACGTACCCATCGAGGAGGGACAGCGGCGCATCTTCGGTCCGCGGCCGCAAGCCGAGCGCGGGCTGTCCATTCCCGTCGAATAGGCCGGTCGAACAGGCCGGTCGCATCTGCCGGTTGAGTAGGGTTCCCGGGTGAGCGAACAGGCCGGGAAGCCCTTCCTCTACGTCGTCGTCTGCGCCGCCGGGATCGCAGCCGACGTCAGCGAACTGATCACCGCCGCCCACGAGCGGGACTGGGAGGTCGGTGTCATCGCCACGCCCGTCGCGATGAACGGCTTCTTCGACACGGAGGCCGTCGCGGCGCAGACCGGACGGCGGATCCGCTCGGCCTGGCGCAGCCCCGGCGATCCGCGCCCCTTCCCGCCGCCCGACGCCGTGGTCGTCGCGCCCGCCACCTTCAACACCCTCAACAAATGGGCGGCCGGCCTGGCCGACACCCTCGCCGTGGCCACCCTGTGCGAGGCGCACGGCCTGGGCGTCCCCGTCGCCGTCCTGCCGTGCGTCGCCGACGCGCTGGCCGCCCACCCCGCCTACCAGGACAGCCTCGTACGGCTGCGCGGGATGGGCGTCCGCTTCGGCGAGCCGTACTCCGGCGAGGTGGGCGAGGACGGCAGGCGGCCGGAGTTCGGGTGGGAGCGGGCGCTGGATCTGCTGGGCCGAGTCAGAGGGTGAGCTCCGGCGCGGAGCCGGCCGGCAGCCGGCGGAATCGGTCGCGGATGTCACCGGCAGCAACCCGACTCCCTCCGCGTGCCGCTGCCGGTCTACGAACCGGAAGCCGCACGTCAACGGGCGGGTGCCGTCCAGGGCCTGGCGAAGTCACGTATGACACGGAATGCGCACGACGCCGTACGCTCCCCTTCGTACCCACCCCCCCCGAAGGCAGGAGCGGCAACGATGCAGTACGTGAAGCTCGGTTCGACGGGCCTGGACGTCTCACGGATCTGTCTGGGCTGCATGACCTACGGCCTGCCCGACCGCGGCGTGCACGAGTGGACCCTCGACGAGGAGGCGTCACGTCCGCTGATCCGTCAGGCGCTGGAGTCCGGGATCAACTTCTTCGACACCGCGAACGTCTACTCCGACGGCACCAGCGAGGAGATCGTCGGCAAGGCGCTCGCCGACTTCGCGCGCCGGGACGAGATCGTGCTCGCGACCAAGGTGAACGGCCGGATGCGGCCCGGACCCAACGGCGCCGGGCTGTCCCGCAAGGCGATCATGGCGGAGATCGACCACAGTCTGGGCCGCCTCGGCACCGACTACGTCGACCTGTACCAGATCCACCGCTTCGACCCGCACACGCCCGTCGAGGAGACGATGGAGGCGCTGCACGACCTGGTCAAGGCGGGCAAGGTGCGCTACATCGGGGCCAGTTCGATGTATGCCTGGCAGTTCTCCAAGATGCAGTACACGGCCGAGCGGCACGGCTGGACCAGGTTCGTCGCCATGCAGAACCACTACAACCTCCTCTACCGCGAGGAGGAGCGGGAGATGCTGCCGCTGTGCGCGGACCAGGGAGTCGGCGTGCTGCCGTGGAGCCCGCTCGCCCGCGGCCGGCTCACCCGGGACTGGGGCACCGTCACCGAACGCAGCTCCAACGACAACTTCGGCAGCCGCCTCTACCAGGAGGGCGACCGCACGATCGTCGAGGCCGTCACCCGTATCGCGAACGACCGGGGCGTCCCGCGCGCCCAGGTGGCCCTCGCCTGGCTGCTGCACCGGGAGACGGTGGCCGCGCCGATCGTCGGCGCGGCCAAGTCCCATCACATCGAGGACGCGGTGGCCGCCGTCGAACTGGAGCTCAGCGACAAGGAGATCGAGGAGCTGGAGCAGCCCTACACCGCACGGCCCATCGTCGGCCACTCCTGATCGGCCACTCCTGAGGGGAGCGGGGTCAGTGCGGCCCGTTCGGTGCGAACTCCGTGCCGCATGGACCCGCGCCCTCGCTCTCCGGCAGTGCCACCCGCTCTCCGCTCATCGACAGCGTGCGGTAGTAGTGCCCGATGCGCTCGGTCGAACGGCCGACGTAGTGGCCGATGAAGGAGCGGCGGAACCGGTCGGCGGTGCGGTTGGGCTGTGAGCCGTGCACCAGGCTGCCGTTGAAGAACAGCACGTCCCCGGGCTCCATGTCGACCGGCACCGGCGTGAGCCCCGGCGGCGGGGGCACGTACTCCCGCGCGAAGGACAGTTCGGCGTCCGCCTCCTCCGGGCAGAACACCTCCATCCGGTGCGTGCCGGGGACGACCTCCAAGCCGCCGTTGACCCGGTCGATCACGTCGCAGGCCACCCAGGCCGCCACACACGTGCCGGGCTCGACCCGCAGATAGAAGTTGTCCTGGTGCAGCGCCTGACCCCGGGCACCCGGCGGCTTGAAGTAGAACATGCTCTGCGCGGCCAGCACCTCCTCGCCGAGCAGCGTCCGCAGCACGTCGCGCAGCCGCGGGTCCAGCAGGACGCGCAGCGCGAGGTCGTTGATCTCGTGGGGGTGCATCACCCTCGGGTACCGGTGCAGCGGGTCCGCGGACGAGCGCGGTTCGAAGTGCCCGGGCACCGGCCCGGCCGCGTGCAGCGCCGCGAACTCCGCACACAGCCGGTCGATCTCGTCGTACCCGAACAGCCCCCGCACGACCGTGAAGCCGTCCTGCCGGAACTGCCGCAGCTCGGCCTCGGGCAGGATGGGGGCGCCGGCGGCGCCGATATCCGTGGCTGTCATGCGTTCCACTCCTCGGTGAGGTGGTTCCGATACGTCAGGCTAGGCGGGAGCACGGTGAAGGAGGATGCCCGTGACCGCTGACGGATTGTCCGAGGCTGCCGCGCCCGGGGATCCCGCCCCGCCCCCAGGGCTGGTGGCGGTCGGCCGCTTCGACCAGCTCCCCGGCTACGGCGTGCACCGGCCGCACGGCGCCGACAGCTGGCTGTTCACCTGGACGACTGGTGGCCGCGGTCGGCTGCGCCAGGGCGCGAGCGAGACGCGGGCGGGCGCCGGGGACCTGGTGGTGCTCGCCCCCGGCGTCCGGCACGACTACGGGACCGAACCGGGCGCGGCGCACTGGCGGTTCTGGTGGGTGCACTGCCAGTCCCGACCGTCCTGGCCCGCCTGGCTGCGGCCGTACGACGCCGGCGACGGCATGTACGTCGTCACCCCCGCCCACCCGGGCGTCCACGGCCGGATCGAGGCCGCGTTCGGCCGCATGCTCGCCGACGCCCGCTGGACCGGGACCGGCACCCCGCCCGCCTCCGAACCCGGGGACGGCCGGGAGCGGGTCGCCGTGGCGCACGGCAGCGCGGCCAGGGAACTCGCCCTGTGCGCGCTGGAGGAAGTCGTCCTGCTCACCGTCGGCGCCGCGCGTACGCCGTCGCCGCCGCCCGGCGTCGACCCCCGGGTGCGCCGGGCCCAGGAGCTGATCGCCGCCGACCCGGGCGCCCCGCACACCGTCCGTTCGCTCGCCGCCGCCGTGTCGCTGTCCCCCTCCCGGTTCGCGCACCTGTTCACCGAGCAGCTCGGCCGGTCCCCGATGCGGGCGCTGCGCGAGGCCCGTCTGCATCACGCGGCCCGGCTGCTGGAGAGCACCGACCTGTCCGTGGAGCGCGTGGCCGCGGCCTCCGGGTTCGCCAGCCCCTTCCACTTCAACCGGGTCTTCCGCGAGCGCTACGGGATGCCGCCGGGCGCCTACCGGGCAAGCGGCCCAATGGTTGGAAGGTGATCTGCCAGGACCGGCCGAATGTGCGGTGGAGTGGCAGTTCAATGGTTGGGGCGGAGCCAAGTGAATGTCATTCTCATTCAGCGTGCCGATTCTGCGGCAATCCCTAAAGCATCGCTATTGACGTTTCGTCAATCCCGCTGCCGTGCACATAACGCACAAAACCGTGAGATCGCTTGTTCCGCCTCGGTGGCCTGTGCAAAGGTGTGCCCTGTCGACGCACGGACAAAACAATTCCCCCTGTGCGTACGAGGCCGCTCCCGTACGTCCCTCACGCTTCAAAAGAGCTGCCCCTGGCGGGCGTTCGAGATGCCGAACCATGTGCGGGTGTGCCCGCCCCGTCGTCGACGGGATCGCATACCCATTGGTATGGACTTTATGAAGCAAGCCCTCGGGAGGAATGCCGCCGTGCATGACGCAGGCCTGTCGAATTCCCCGACTCCCGCTCGGCCGTCCGAAGCCACGGACGAGCAACTGAGCGCTGAACTGAAGAAGTGGAGTGGGGCGACACCCGCGGTCCAGCCCGTCGGTGAACTTCTCGACCGGCACTGGGAAGCGGCCTTCGCCTACGCACGGCTGTGCACCGACGGCCCGCGTCCCGCGGGAATGCTCACCACCGCGGCATTCACGAGGCTCTTCGGGGAATCCCTGCGGCAGACCGGACCGACGTCCGCATGGCGCCCGCATCTGCTCGTCACCGTGCGCCGTATCGCGGCGGAGTGGGACACCGACGGCAGACGCGAACTGCTGCACCCGGAACTGAGAACCGAGGGCGGCGGGGACCGCGTCGCGGCTCGCCTGCTGCCATCGCCGGACCGCCGGGTGCTGTCGGGGGCGTTCCAGAGACTGCCGCAGCCCGCCCGCTGCCTGCTGTGGCACACCGAGGTCGAGGCCGAGCCGCTCGGCGTGCCCGCCGCCCTGCTGGGTCTGGACGAGGAGGACGCCCGCGTCGAAGTTCGGCGCGCCCACGAGCGGTTGCGCGAGGAGTGCCTCCAACTCCACCGCGAACTCGCCCCCGAGCAGGAGTGCCGGCACTACCTCCGGCTGCTGGACGTCACCTACCGGCGCGGCGGCGCCGACATCGACACGGACCTCCGCGGCCACCTCGACGGATGTCGGCACTGCCGGTACACCGCCGACCAGTTGCACCAGTTCAACGAGGGTCTCGGCATCGCCCTGGCGGAAGCCGTGCTCGGCTGGGGTGCCCGCGTCTATCAGGAAGCACGCGCGCGTGTGCACGCCGTCCCCGACGAGGCTCAGACACCGGCGCCGGCCCCGGCCATCGCGGGTGAATCCTTCTTCGCCGAGGAGGCTGCCGAGCCCCCGACCGCCTCGGGTCAGGCACTGCCGCCCTTCCCGTCCTTCCCTCCCATGCCGGAGGGCCGGCCTTCGGCCGTCGCGGGCGGGACCTTCGGTGCCGAGACCTTGAGTCCCGAGGCCTTGGCTTCCGAGGCCTTCGGTCCTGAGGCCTTGGCTTCCGAGGCCTTCGGTTCCGAGGCCTTCGGTCCTGAGGCCTTGGCTTCCGAGGCCTTCGGTTCCGAGCCCCTGGGTTCAGAGGCCTTCGGTTCCGAGACTCTCGCCTCCGGGACGTTCGGCTCCGGGACGTTCGGTTCTGAGCCCCTCGGCTCCGAGCCCCTCGGCTCCGAGCCCCTCGGTTCCGGGACCGAGACCTTCCGCCCCGAGGCGTCCGCCCCGCGCACCGGTCCCCGTACCGCCGCCCGCGCAGCCGCGCGTACCGGCGGCCCACGCTCCGCCTCCCGACGCTCGGCGCACAAGGCAGCCCGGCGCGCCTCCCGCCGCAACCTGGCCGTGGCCGTCATGACCGTGAGCGGCCTGATCGTCCTGCCGTTGGTGCTGTGGTCCTCCCTCGACTCCTCCGACGGCACCGGCCCGGCCGACGAGGGCCGCGCCGCCGAGCAGCCCGGAGCGGACTCGGGCACCTCGACCTCCGACCCGTCCTGGGCCGACGCCGGTGACGCGGAGCAGGGCACCCTGCGCGGCCGACTGCACAATGTCACCTCCGGGCTGTGCGTCGGCGTCGTCGGCAACAAGGCCGTCAAGGGCGCGGAGACCGAGCTCATCACCTGCTCCTCGGACGCCTCCCAACGATGGTCGTACGAGCCCGACGGACTGCTGCGCAACGCGGAGGACCCCGACCTCTGCCTGGACTCCCACCTCGGCTACTCGGTGCGGCTGGCCCCGTGCAGCGGCGCGGAAAAGCCGGACACCAAGAACGTCCGCTACGACTTCACCCTCCAGGGCACCCTGGTCCCGCGCTGGAGCCAGGACCTCGCCCTGACCCCGGCCGCCACCGACGGAGGGGGCGCGCTGGTCCTGAAGACCCGCGACGACGGCTCCGCCCAGCGCTGGGTCATCGACACCTCGAAGACGGACCTCCAGATGGAGGTGGTCAACTGGGAAGCGGGCGCCACGCCTTCCAAGACACCCGAGGCCAAGCCCACCAGCCCCGAGCTGCCGAAGACACCCGCGCCCACGCCCACACCGACGCCGTCCGCGACCCCGTCCGCCCCGAAGCCCTCGCCGACTCCGACGAACCCGTACCCCACGGGCGACGCGTCCTGCTACTACAACCCGTACTCCTGCTCGTGGAACGGCCAGAACGGCCAGTACGACCAGAACGGCTGGGGCGGGTACGGCGGGTACAACGGATACGGGTACCAGGACGGCCGCCGCTGACCGGTCATTCGGGACCCGTTCAGCCTCCGACGACCTTGAGCGACGCCCACAGCGCCACCACGGCGGGCACGAGCGCGGCCGGCACGGAGAGCATGCCGAGCCGGGTGAACTCCCTGAGCTCGACCTCGTGCCCGTGCTCGTGGGCGATGCGCCGCCACAGCAAGGTGGCCAGCGATCCGGCGTAGGTGAGGTTCGGGCCGATGTTCACCCCGAGCAGCACCGCGAGGACCGCGCCGGGTCCGGCCCCGGCGGTCAGCGGCAGCAGCACCAGGACCGCGGGCAGGTTGTTGATCAGGTTCGCCAGTACGGCGGCCAGCGCCGCGATGCCGAGCAGGGCGGGCAGCCCGGACCCGCCGGGCAGCACGTGCCGCAACGCGTCGGCCAGGCCGTGGTCGACCACCGCGCGCACGACGATGCCGAGCGCGAGCACGAACGCCAGGAACGACGGCGCCGCCGCCCGCACCACCGTGAGCGGGGCGGCCCGGCGCCATACGAGCGCCCGGCCCGCCAGTACGAGCGCCCCGGCGAGCGCGGCCCAGGCCGGCTCGATGCCGAGGGCGGAGGTCACGGCGAACCCGGCCAGCGTGCAGGCGACGGTGACGAGCGCGAACAGCGGTGGTTCGGGAGCGTCGGAGGGGTCGGGGGAGTGGGTCGACGCTGTGAGGTCCCGCTCGAAGAAGCGCCGGAAGACCGCGTACTCGGCGACGATCGCGACCAGCCAGGGCAATGCCATCAGCGCCGCGAACCGCGTGAAGCTCAGCCTGCTCGTCGTGAACGCCAGCAGGTTGGTGAGGTTGGAGACCGGCAGCAGCAGCGAGGCCGTGTTCGACAGGTGCGCGCTTGCATAGGCGTGGGGCTTGGCGGCGACGCCCATCCGGGAGGCGGTGGCGAAGACCACCGGCGTCAGCAGCACCACGGTGGCGTCCAGACTGAGTACGGCCGTGATCGCCGACGCCAGCACGAACACCGCCGTCAGCAACCGCTCGGGGGACCCCGACGCCCGGCGAGCCATCCACGCCCCGCACGCCTGGAACAACCCTTCGACGTCGCAGAAGTGGGCGAGCACCAGCACCGCCGCGAGGAAACCGACCACCGGCCCGAGCCGCGCGGCCTCCGCCCGCGCATGCTCCAGCGAGATCGCCCCGGTCGCGATCGCCACCCCGGCCGCCGGGACCGCCATCACCGCCTCCGGCCATCCGAACGGGCGGAGCACCGCCCAGGCGAGGACGGCGACGAGCAGCGCCACGGACAGGACTTCGGCGAGCGGGGCGGTCAGGGCGGATCCTTCAGGACGTGATCAGGTCGAGCGCGGCCATTGAAGCAGGCCGCGGTAAGAGACCGCCAAGGGCCTCGGACGCGTTGTCCGCGCAGGCCCCGCGGCCGACGGACGCGCGCAGCTCGGAGGCGTGACAGCGCGTGCTTGCGGGACGCGGGCGCGGCCGGGCCGTCCCGGGCAGCTTGTGCGGAGCGCTCGTCGCGCCGTCGCCGTTGCCGCAGGCGGTCACCAGACCGTCGGCGACGGCGCGCACCCTCACTCCTCGTCGAGGAGAGCGATCTCCGCCCAGATCGTCTTGCCGTCGACCGTGTGCCGGCTGCCCCAGCGCTGGGTGAGCTGGGCGACCAGCAGCAGACCGCGCCCGCCCTCGTCCCACGTCTTGGCGCGGCGCAGGTGCGGAGCCGTGTGGCTGGTGTCGGAGACCTCGCAGATCAGCGTCGTCGCGTCGTGGATCAGCCGCAGCCGGATGGGCTGGGAGCCGTACCGGATGGCGTTGGTCACCAGCTCGCTGACCACCAGTTCGGCGGTGAACGCCACCTCGCTCAGGGCCCAGATGCCGAGCTGGGAGACGACCTGCTTGCGGATCGGCGCGACCAGCGCCGGGTCCGCCGGGATGTCCCAGGTGGCGACCTGAGAAGCGGGCAGCCCGAGGGTGCGGGCCAGCAGCAGCGCCACGTCGTCCAGGGCGCCGCCCGGCGTCAGCAGTCCGTGCAGGACGCGGTCGCAGGTCTCCTCCAGTGAGCCCGAGAAGGACGCCAGGGCGTCGCAGAGCAGTGTGTGGCCGGCATCGACGTCCCGGTCGCGGCTCTCGATCAGCCCGTCGGTGTACAGGGAGAGAACGGTGCCCTCGGGCAGTTCGAGCTCGGCGGACTCGAACGGCAGCCCGCCCAGGCCCAGCGGCGGCCCGGCGGGCAGGTCGACCTCCACAGGCGCGCCGCCCGGCGGGAGCATGACGGGCGAGGGATGACCGGCCCGGGCCAGCGTGCAGCGCCGCGACACCGGGTCGTACACCGCGTACAGGCAGGTCGCGCCGACCTCGCCGGGGCTGCCTTCGCCGCCGGCCTCCGTGGACAGCCGTACGACCAGGTCGTCGAGGTGGGTCAGCAGCTCGTCGGGGGCCAGGTCGATGTCCGCCAGGGTGCGTACGGCGGTGCGCAGCCGGCCCATCGTGGCCGAGGCCTGGATGCCGCGGCCGACGACGTCCCCGACGACCATCGCGACCCGCATCCCGGACAGCGGGATCACGTCGAACCAGTCCCCGCCCACCCCGCCGGCCCGCGCCGCCGGCAGGTACCGCGAGGCGGCTTCCACGGCGGCCGTGCGCGGCAGCGAGCGGGGCAGCAGGCTGCGTTGCAGGGCGAGGGCGGTCTCGCGTTCGCGCGAGTAGCGGCGGGCGTTGTCGATGCAGACGGCGGCCCGGGCCGTGACCTCCTCGGCCAGCAGCACGTCGTCGGGCGTGAAGCGGTCCGCGCGCCGGAACCGGGAGAGGACGGCGACACCGAGCGTCACGCCACGGGCCTGGATCGGCACGGACATCGTGGAGTGGATGCCGTGCCGTTTGACGCGTTCGCTGCGCACCGGGTCCCAGGCGAGCCACTCGGCGAGATCGTCGGTGTCCATCGACGCCACGATGGTGTGACCCACCAGCAGGGAGTCCGCCTGAGGAGAGGAAGCGGGATAGACGTCCACCTGACCGGGCTTGGCCACGGCCTCGGGGTTGCCCGAGTTGATCGACCGGTGCGCCGCACGGCGCAGGCTGATCGGCGCGGTGAGCCGTGCCGTGGACTCGCCGTCCGAGTCCGGCGGGTCCAGCAGGTCCACGCTGACGAAGTCGGCGAGGCCGGGGACACAGACGTCCGCCAGTTCCTGAGCCGTGCGGGTGACGTCGAGGGTGGTGCCGATCCGGATGCTGGCCTCGTTCACCAGCTGGAGCCGTTCCCGGGCCATGTACTGCTCGGTGAAGTCGTGGGCGGCGACACACACCCCGCGCGCCCGGCCCTCGGCGTCGGTGATCGGGGCCATCCGGGCCAGCCAGGCGTTCATCCGGCCGCTCTCGCCGATCGGCAGATACGTCCGTACGTCGTGTCCCCGGCCGGTGGTGAGCACGTGGTGCAGATGCTGCTCGATCTCCACGCTCTGGGGTCTGCCGCTCAGCTCGGGCACCCGCAGACCCCGCACCCGCTCCTCGGGCAGCCCGAGCACCTCGGCCATGGCGGCGTTCATCCTGCGCAGTCTCAGCCGCTCGTCGTAGATGGCGATGGCGCACGGAGACTGGACGAGCTCGGCCCTCTCCAGCGGGTCGTCGGGGGAGTACGGGCCGTCGCTCTCGAGCGGGGTGACCACCAGCCAGTGGCCGGAGTTCTCGCCCTCCGGCTGTTTGTGGTGGGCGAGCAGCCACACGGACACCGTCGAGCCGTCGCGGTGACGCAGTGTGAGTGTGCCGTCCCAGCGGGATCCGTCGGGCACCAACACGGAGGTCCGGCCGGCCGCACCCTCGTCCGCCAGCAGCTCGGCGGCGGGGCGGCCCACGACCTCGGCGGCCGAGTGGCCAAGGAGCCGACGGGCACCGTCGTTCCACTCCACCAGCGTGCCCGCCTCGTCGATGACAGCCCGCGCCGTCGCGGCATCGTCGAACGGGTACACCGGGCTCATCGTCGCCACTCCATCGCGCACACTCACAGTGAACAGGGTGTGTCACTGGGGTTCAGCCTAGTGCGTCGCGGCCCTACGCGGACGGGAACCCGTGTTCGCGCGGGGCCGCTGCCCGGCGCTGGTCAAGAGGCAAATCCAGCCGATGTGACGCCTGGGGCAGAAGCTCGTCACCGCACTCTTGACGGCCCTGTGTGACCAACGGAAAGAATCTGTTTGTTCACGATCAGTTGTGAGTACTTCTGGGCCCTAATGAGGGAGAGCCGCCATGTCGGTCACTCGCAGATCGGTCTTAGTCGCCTCCGCGGCCGCGCCGGCGGCCGGAGCGCTCCTGGGCGCCCCGGCCGCGTGGGCCGCGGACGCCGCCGGGGCCGCCTCAGGCGCGTCCGGCCGCAGCACGGTCGCCCTGCGTGACGGCTGGCGCTTCGCGCTGGTCAACCCGGGTGGGATCACCGACCCGACCGGCGCGTACGCCGACGCCGCCGCGCCCGGTTACGACGACTCGGGCTGGCGCACGGTCGCGGTTCCGCACGACTGGAGCATCGAGCAGACGCCCACCACCGAGCACGGCACCACCAGCGGCACCGGCTTCTTCCCCGGAGGCCTCGGCTGGTACCGCCTCGCCTTCACCCTGCCGCCCGCCCTCGCCGGCAAGCGGATCTCCGTGGAGTTCGACGGCGTCTACATGGACTCGCACGTCTATTGCAACGGCACCGAGGTCGGCCGGCACCCCTACGGCTACACCGGCTTCGCCTTCGACGTCACCGACCTGGTGCACACGGACGGCACCACCGAGAACGTGATCGCGGTCAAGGTGCAGAACCGGCTGCCCAGCAGCCGCTGGTACTCGGGCAGTGGCATCTACCGCGAGGCCCGCCTGGTCGTCACCGAACCGGTGCACGTGGCGCGCTGGGGGACGTATGTCACGACGCCCGACATCACCAAGGACCGGGCGTCGGTCAAGGTGCGGACCTCGGTGGTCGACGAGACCGGCACCGTGAGCGAGGTCGAGGTCCGGTCGCGGATCAAGGACGCCGACGGCCGTACGGTCGCGCGCACGGCGACCACGGTCGCCGTGACCGACCAGGCCACCGAGACCCACGAACTCGCCGTCGCCAAGCCGAGGTTGTGGGACTTCGCGTCGCCTCACCGCTACACCCTGGAAACCGAACTGCGCGTCGCCGGCAAGACGGTCGACACCTTCCGCACCCCCTTCGGCATTCGCACCGTCCGCATCGACCCGAACGAGGGCTTCCACCTCAACGGCCGCTACGCCAAGCTCAGGGGCGTCGACCTGCACCACGACCTCGGCGCGCTCGGCGCGGCCGTCAGCATCGACGCGATCCGCAGGCAGATGACCATCATGAAGTCGATGGGCGTCAACGCCTTCCGCACCTCCCACAACCCGCCCTCGCCGGAGATGATCGAGGTCTGCGAGGAGATGGGCATCGTGATGATGGTGGAGGCGTTCGACTGCTGGAAGAGCCCCAAGACGCGGTACGACTACGGCCGGTTCTTCGACGAGTGGGCCGACAAGGACGTCACCGAGATGGTGCTGGCCGCCCGCAACTCGCCCGCCGTCATCATGTGGTCGATCGGCAACGAGGTCTCGGAGTTCACCTCCACCGCCGGCCTCGCCATGGCGGACCGGCTCATCGCCGCGGTCAAGGCGACCGACGCCACCCGCCCGATCGTGATCGGTTCCCACCGGCACCGCAGCCTGCCCGCCGTGGGTTCCCCGGGCGACCTGATCCTCGCCAAGCTCGACGGCCTCGGGCTCAACTACAACACCGCCAAGTCGGTGGACGCCCTGCACGCCCGCTACCCGAACCTGTTCCTCTTCGAGTCGGAGTCGTCCTCCGAGACGTCGACTCGCGGCACCTACCAGGAACCGGAGCGCCTCAACACGGGCGAGAACTACACGCCGGGCAAGCGGGCGACCTCGTCGTACGACAACAACCTCGCCTCCTGGACCATGAGCGGCGAGTACGGCCACAAGAAGGACCGGGACCGGAAGTGGTTCACCGGGCAGTTCCTGTGGTCGGGCATCGACTACATCGGCGAGCCCACGCCGTACGACGTCTTCCCGGTCAAGGCCTCCTTCTTCGGCGCGGTCGACACGGCCGGCTTCCCGAAGGACATGTACTACCTGTTCCAGAGCCAGTGGATCAGCGAGCCCATGGTCCATCTGCTGCCGATGACCTGGAACCACGAGGAGGGCGACACGGTCGAGGTGTGGGCGTACTCCAACGTCGACACCGTCGAGCTGTTCCTCAACGGCAAGTCCCTGGGCGTACGGCGGTTCGACACCAAGAAGACCGTCGACGGCCGGGAATACCTGGAGACCACCGAGGCCACCGGCGACGACAAGACCTTCACCGACGGCCCCTACCCCGGCAGTTACACCAGCCCGAACGGCAGCGCGGGCAAGCTCCACCTCACCTGGAAAGTGCCGTACGAGCCGGGTGAGCTGAGGGCGGTCGCGCGCCGCGACGGCAAGGTGGTCGCCACCGACGTCCTGCGCACGGCCGGGGCGCCGCACGCCGTACGCCTCACCGCCGACCGCAAGTCCCTGGCGGCCGACGGCCGTTCGCTGGTCTTCGTCACCGCGGACATCGTCGACGCCCGCGGGGTGGTGGTGCCCGGCGCCGAGCACCTGATCTCCTTCGACGTGACGGGCGGCTCGCTCGCCGGGCTCGACAACGGCCGCGAGGAGAGCGCCGAGCGCTACCAGGCGAGCACCCGGACCGCCTTCCACGGCAAGGCGCTCGCGATCGTACGGTCCGGAACGAAGCCGGGCGCCCTGAAGGTGGCCGCCCGCGTGGCGGGCCTGCGGCCGGACACCGTGACCGTGCGGACCGTGCCCGCCCGCTCGGCGGCGACCACTGCGGCGGCAGCATTCCAGCCCGACCACCCGGCGCCCCCGAACTACCCGTACGCGGACGCCAGTTACTCCGGCCGCCCGGACACCCTGCCCGCCGCGATGCTCGACGGCGACCCGGCCACCGGCTGGTCCAACGCCTTCAACAAGGCCGCCACCGCCCTGCTGCCCGCGTTCAACGGCGCCCGGGCCGAGGACTGGGTCTGCGTGGACTTCGGACGGAGCAGGACCTTCGACCGCGTGGAGGTCTCCTTCACACTGAGCGCGACCCACAGCCTGCCCGCCTCCGTCGAGGCCGAGGTGTGGGACGGCTGCCGGTACGTGCCGGTGAAGGGGGCGGCCGTCGACTGGGCCACCGCCTCCGACGAGCCTACGATGATCACCTTCGACGCCGTCCGCGGCTCCCGGCTGCGGCTCACCTTCACCAGCCGCCACCCGGGCGAGGTCCAGGGCGCGGTCCGCGTCAGCAAGCTGGAGGTTCCGGCCGGCTGAGCGGCCCGTTGAGGCCACCTCGCGCGGTCCGGACGGGAACCAGTCCCGTCCGGACCGTTGACGGGGTGTCATGCCTCAAACAAGCATGGCCTGCGTCCGCATCTGGGAGCGCTCCCATCACGAGCGTCGCCCGCACCTCTCCCGAGGAGCCCAGACGTGAAACGACGCAGAACCACCTTGCTGTCCCTGACGGCCCTCTTGGCGGCGGCACTCGTGGGCCTTCCCGCCCCCGGCGCCGCCGCCGAGGAGGTCGAACAGGTCAAGAACGGCACCTTCGACACCACCACCGCCCCCTGGTGGGCGACCACCAACGTCACCGCGGGCCTGTCCGACGGACAGCTCTGCGCGGACGTGCCGGGCGGCACCGCCAACCGCTGGGACGCCGCCGTCGGCCAGAACGACATCACCCTGGTGAAGGGCGAGTCGTACAAGTTCGCCTTCACCGCGAACGGTTCGCCCGACGGGCATGTCGTCCGGGCGATCGTGGGTCTGTCGGTGGCCCCCTACGACACCTACTTCGAGGTCACCCCGCAGCTGAGCGTCTCCGGGAACTCGTACGCCTACACGTTCACCTCACCCGTCGACGTCACGCAGGCCCAGGTGGGCTTCCAGCTCGGCGGCAGCGCGGAGCCCTTCCGCTTCTGCATGGACGACGTGTCCCTGCTGGGCGGGGTGCCGCCCGAGGTGTACGAGCCCGACACCGGGCCCCGGGTGCGCGTCAACCAGGTCGCCTATCTGCCGGCCGGCCCGAAGAACGCCACGCTGGTCACCGACGCGACCGCGAAGCTGCCCTGGCAGCTGAAGAACTCAGGCGGCGCCGTGGTCGCGCAGGGCTGGACCGTGCCCCGCGGCACCGACGCCTCCTCCGCGCAGAACGTCCACTCGATCGACTTCGGCGCCTACAAGAAGCAGGGCAGCGGCCTCACCCTGGTCGTGGACGGCGAGACCAGCCGCCCCTTCGACATCGGCACGAGCGCCTACGACAAGCTGCGCCTGGACGCCGCGAAGTACTACTACACGCAGCGCAGCGGCATCGAGATCCGCGACGACCTGCGGCCGGGATACGGACGCCCCGCCGGGCACGTCGACGTGGCGCCGAATCAAGGCGACTCGAACGTGCCGTGTCAGCCCGGAGTCTGCGACTACACGCTCGACGTCACCGGCGGCTGGTACGACGCCGGCGACCACGGCAAGTACGTCGTCAACGGCGGCATCTCCACCTGGGAGCTGCTCAGCACCTACGAGCGATCCCTGACGGCCCGCACCGGGCAGCCGTCCAAGCTGGGCGACGGCTCGCTCGCCATCCCGGAGAGCGGCAACAAGGTGCCGGACATCCTCGACGAAGTCCGCTGGGAGCTCGACTTCCTGCTGAAGATGCAGGTGCCCGACGGGCAGCCGCTGGCCGGCATGGCCCACCACAAGATGCACGACGAGCAGTGGACGGGCCTGCCGCTGCTGCCGAGCGACGACCCGCAGAAGCGGGAGCTGCACCCGCCGAGCACCCAGGCCACGCTGAACCTGGCGGCGACGGCGGCGCAGGCGGCCCGCCTGTACAAGCCCTACGACAAGGCGTTCGCGGCCAAGGCCCTCGCGGCCGCCCGCAAGGCCTGGACGGCGGCACTCGCCCACCCGGAGATGTACGCCGACCCCAACGACGGCATCGGCGGCGGCTCCTACGCCGACTCCGACGCCACCGACGAGTTCTACTGGGCGGCGGCCGAGCTGTACCTCACCACGGGGGAGAAGCCGTTCGCCGACCACGTCCTCACCTCGCCCGTCCACACCGCCGACATCTTCGGCCCCCTCGGCTACGACTGGGCAAGGACGGCGGCCGCGGCCCGGCTGGACCTGGCGACCGTGCCGAGCAAGCTGCCCGGCCGGGACAAGGTCCGCCAGTCCGTCGTCAAGGGCGCCGACCGCTACCTGGCCACGCTCAGGGCACAGCCGTACGGCATGCCGTACGCCCCCGCCGACAACCTCTACGACTGGGGCTCCAACCACCAGATCCTGCACAACGCGGTCGTCATCGCCACCGCGTACGACATCACGGGCGGCGCGAAGTACCGTGACGGCGCCTTGCAGAGCATGGACTACATGTTCGGCCGCAACGCGCTGAACATGTCGTACGTGACCGGCTACGGCGAGGTCAACGCCCACAACCAGCACAGCCGTTGGTACGCCCGCCAGCTCGACCCGAAGCTGCCGAACCCGCCCGACGGCACCCTCGCCGGCGGGCCGAACTCGAGCATCCAGGACCCCTACGCACAGAGCAAACTCCAGGGCTGCGTCGGCCAGTTCTGCTTCATCGACGACATCCAGTCCTGGTCGACCAACGAGCACACCATCAACTGGAACTCGGCCCTGACCCGGATGGCGTCCTTCGTGGCGGATCAGGGCTGACCTTCCGTTCCACGAGTTCCCCCGGCCGCTCGTGGGCGGTCAGGGTGTGGAGCCGGGCCTGATCGAGCGGCTGGTGCACCTCGACGTACTCACCGTGCGGCAGCCGCTTGATCACGCCGGTGGCACGACCGTGCGACACCAGCTCCCGGTCCCTGAGTTGCAGCCCGAGGCAGATGCGGCGGGTGACGACGAAGACCACCACCGGGACCACGAACACCCCGACACGGACCGCCCACGTCACCGTGTTGATCGACAGGTGGAGG
The DNA here is from genome assembly GCF_030551255.1 of Streptomyces sp. NL15-2K. Lineage (GTDB taxonomy): Bacteria > Actinomycetota > Actinomycetes > Streptomycetales > Streptomycetaceae > Streptomyces. Next base: position 800,768 of record NZ_CP130630.1, on the reverse strand, counting down.
CGGGTCGCCACGATGTCGTTCCCGCCACCCGCCAGCAGGATCAGGTAGACGCTGATCCAGGCCGCGCCGATCGCCGTACGCACCGGCCTGTTGCGAGGGCGGTCCAGCAGGTGGTGCTCGCGTTCGTCGCCCGTGAACCTGGCCTCCAGGAACGGGTACACGCCGATGAACACCAGCAGGAGCGGGAAGACGACGATCGGGATCAGCACGCCGAGGACCAGCGTGTGGCCCCACAGGGTGATCTCCCAGCCCGGCATGATCCGGACCAGGCCCTCCGCGAAGCCCAGGTACCAGTCGGGCTGGGCGCCCGTGGAGACCTGGTCGGCGCGGAAGGGGCCGTAACTCCAGACCGGGTTGATCGTCGCCACGGCCGAGATCAGGGCGAGCACTCCGAAGACGAGGAAGAAGAAGCCGCCCGCCTTCGCGATGTACACCGGCATGAACGGAGCGCCGACGACGTTGCGTTCGGTCCGCCCGGGGCCCGCGAACTGCGTGTGCTTGTGGTACACGACGAGCAGGATGTGGGCCACCACGAGCGCGGCCATGATGCCGGGGATCACCAGGATGTGCAGCGAGTACAGGCGGGGCACGATGTCGTCGCCCGGGAACTCGCCGCCCAGCAGGAACATCGACAGATACGTCCCGACGATCGGCACCGACAGCAGGGCACCGTCGACGAACCTCAGGCCCGTCCCCGACAGCAGGTCGTCCGGCAGCGAGTAGCCGAACAGGCCCTCGAACAGGCCGAGGAACAGCAGGCTCCAGCCGAACAGCCAGTTGATCTCACGGGGTTTGCGGAACGACCCCGTGAAGAAGTGCCGCATCATGTGCGTGAGCATCCCGGCGACGAAGACCAGCGCCGCCCAGTGGTGCAGCTGCCGGATCAGCAGCCCGCCACGCACGTCGAAGCTGATCTCCAGCGTGGAGGCGTACGCCTCCGACATGCGGACGCCGTTGAGCGGGGTGTAACTGCCGTGGTATGTCACCTCGTTCATCGACGGATGGAAGAAGAGCGTCAGCCACACGCCGGTGAGGATCAGCACGACGAAGCTGTACAGGCAGATCTCGCCGAGCAGGAAGGACCAGTGGTCGGGAAAGACCTTGCGCAGGTACCGCTTGCCGAGTGTGTGGATGCCGAGCCGTCCGTCGAACCAGTCGGCGACCCGCTCGCCCTTGGTCGTCACCGCTCCTCCCGCTGTACGTGCGTGAGCTTGTCGGGGTTGGACACGATGTAGACGCCGCAGACCTGATCGCCCTCGGGAGTGAGGTCCATGACCATCACCGCGTACGGCGAGCCGCCCTCGAACAGCACCGCCGCGTCGTCGCCGTTGACGCGCCGGTAGCGCAGGTTCAGCCGCCGCTGGGCGCGACGGCCCCGGGAGGCGTATCCGCTGATGAGGCGGACGGCCTTGTCGCGGCCGTGCACCGGGCGCAGCCCGGCCGGTTTGCGGTTGCCGCCGCCGTCCGTCCACACCGTCACGTCCGGCGCGAGGATCTCCATGAGCTCGGCGATGTCCCCGCCGAGCGCGGCCCGCACGAACCGCTCCGTCGCCTCCCGCCGCACCCGCGGATGCGCCCGGTACCGCGGGCGCCGGGCGTGCACATGGGCCCGCGCGCGTCGCGCCAGCTGCCGTACGGCCGCCGGGGTGCGGTCGATGATGTCGGCGATCTCGGTGTGGGCGTACCCGAACACCTCGTTCAACACGAACACCGCGCGTTCCAACGGCGTCAGCGACTCCAGGACCACCAGCATCGCCAGCGACACGGACTCGCCGCGCACCGCCGGATCCTCGGCCTCCCCGGAGTCCTCGCCGGTGACCAGGGGCTCGGGCAGCCACGGACCGACGTACGTCTCACGGCGCCGGCTGATCGCGGCCCGCCGCGCCAGCGCGTGGTTGACGGCGACGCGCACGAGATACGCGCGGGGGTTGGCGATCCCGTCGAGGGGAGAGCGGCCGGCCCGCCCCGTCCACGACAGCCAGGTCTCCTGGAGTACGTCCTCGGTGTCGGCGACACTGCCCAGCATGTTGTAGACAAGGCCGAACAACAGCTCACGGTGCTCGACGAAGACACCGGTCGCCTCGCCCAGCGGGTCGTCGGTGTCGGAAACGGTGCTCGTGGTGCTCTCGGACATGAATGGCCCTCCCCAGTGGCGCTCACTACTGCGAGGGCCGGCGGGGGTCCGAATGTGACAGGGGGCGGGAGAATGTGACCCACGTCTCAGCGAGGCCTTGCGGACGAGGAAGGGCACGTGGTGATCGAGCCCCCCGAGGGTTCCTGGTGGGACTGGGACGTCGTCGAGTGGAACGCGGGCAGGCTGCGCCTGGGTGCCGGGCATGACATCTCCTACGCCCATCACCTGGAACTGGTCTTCGGCGATCCGGTCTTCGTCCGGTGCCCCGCGGCGTTCCAGGATCCGGTCTTCCGCGCACCGACCCGCGACGAGACATGGCTGCTCGCCGATCAGACCGGCGAGGAGCCGCCCGTCGTCCTGGCCTTCGAAGCGGACGCGGGCGGCCCGGCCCGCGCCTCCTGCCTGATCGCCGCCGGGCAACTCGACATCGTCCCGGGCACCGTCTTCCGGTACTGGCGCGACCATCTGGCCGCAGGGGAGCGTCTCGCTCCCTGGGTACGGCCGCCCGAGGGGTCAGCCGCGGATAGAGAGCGTCGCTGATGAGCTGAGGTTCCCTGGGCGATCCTGGGTTTTCCTGGATGCCGGGAAGTGGTCCGTCGTGCTGGGCGGGGTTTGGACGCCTGCCGTGGGACCGTGGGCCGTCGCCGCCGGGTGCGGTGCGGGTGCTCATCGTGTGCGGTACCTGCCGCCTGTGGCGCCGCCGGCTGCGGCGATTCGGAGGCTGCGGTATCCGCCCCGCCGGACGCTTTCCGCCCGGTGTGGACTCGGGCGGGGCGGGGACCCCGCGTCGCTTCCTGGGCACGGGGCGGATTCTCAAGGAGACCGGAATCGTGACTGCTGCTCTCACCGGCCTCGCAGTGATACGCACGCTACCGATTGCACCATCACGCTCCCGCACCTCACGATGAACAGTCACCGGAAAGTGCCACAAGAGCCTGATCGCATCACATTGAGCGCCACCCTGTGATACCCAGTCGCACCGAGGAACCACAGGCCATCAGGAGCACTGCGCACGACCCTCGCGCAGGGCGGCGACGGCGGTCGGCAGGTCGTGCGTGAAGTAGCGGTACTCCCCGGACCCGAAGCGGTGCCGCGCCATGTCGACGGTGGTCCGGAACGGCTCCGGTTTCTCGTACAGCGCCGCCAGATCACCGCACTCGGCGGGCGTAAGCAGCCGCTCGGTCGGCGCGCACCCGTGCACGTCCAGCTCCGCGGCCAGCGCTGCCCAGTCGGTTTCGGCGACCCGCCGGTGGGCCCGGGCGGTAGTGAGGGTCATGGGGCTCGCCCCCCTTCTTCCTCGTTCTTCCTCGTTCTTCCTCGTTCTTCCTCGTTCTTCGTCTTCTTCGTCCTGTGCGTCCCGTGTCTCGTCTACGAGTCTGCTGCCCCGTCCGCCCGGCGTCCGGCGGGAATCGGACACGGTGCTTCCACCCCTTCGGTACCGCAGTGCTATGGGGTTGACCTGCCAGTATTTACGAGTAAGTACCCGCGCGGTACCGTGAGGGGCATGCCAGCTCTCAACGTGGAGTTCAGCGACCGCGAACTAGAGGACCTGAGGCAGATCGCCAAGGAGCGCGGTACGTCGATGAAGGCCCTCGTGCGGGAGGCCGCCGCGGCCGACATCGCCCGGCACCGGGCCTTGCAGGAGGGCGCGGAAGCGTTCCGCCGGTTCTTCGCGTCCCACGCCGACGAGTTCGCGGCCGCCTTCCCCGAGGACGAACCGCGCGCCAAGAGCGAGGGGCGGGTCGCCTGACCGATGGCTCCCGTCGTCCACATCGACGTGCCCTGGCTGCTCCAGCGACACGAAGAGGTCCTGCCGGACCAGCCCACCATCAACGACTTCTCGGCCCTGGTCGCCGCCGTTGCCCGCCACCGCGTCGATCCGCCCCGCCTCGGCGTGGACTCCGACCCCGCCTGGCGGGCCGCCGCACTGCTGCACACCCTCGCCCTGCTCAAGCCCCTGCCGTCGGCCAACGCCCGCTTCGCGTGCGCGACGGCCGTGGCGTACATGTTCGTCAGCGGCGTCGGCATGGATCCGCCCTACGGCGCCCTGGTGGACCTCGCGCGCGATCTGATCTCCGGCAAGACCGATGTGTACGGCGCGGCCGACCGGCTGCGCTCCTGGCAGATCTGACCCGCGTTGCGCTCCGGCGCGTGCGCGGGTTTCGCACGGGGCGCATGCGCGAGAGTGAAAGCCGGTGCAGGTCCGCAGAGTTGGCGCCGTATCTGACTTTCCTTCAACGGTGTGGATGTTGCCCAAGCGCCTTGTTGGTCATGTGTGACTTGTGGAAGGGTGAACAGCCGGTGTGGGGGGTAAGGGGCCGGCCCGCATTCGTTCCGTGGGGAACCGGGGCGGATGGATGTTGGTGAATTCCCGCTCCCCTCGACCGCGGCCGAAAAGGTGCGCGCAGATCCGGGTTCCTTTTCGGCAGCCATGACTTCTGTGAGTCCCATGTCCGTGGGAAGGAATCCACTCAGTGCCCACCCCCCACCCCCCTCGCCCGCCTTACCCCCCGCCCGGCGGGGTTTCCGAAGAATCCGACGAGAGCCTCGGCGCCGCGCTGAGGGCCCGTCCGGACGGTGAGGCCGGGCCGGCCGTCGCGCTGTTCATGGCGCGGCACTGGCAGTCGGTTCACGACTACGCGGTGATCTGCCTCGCCGCCCCGGCGGACACCGCCTCCATGGTCACCGCTGCCGCCTACCACCAGGTACTCGGCCGGCTGGCCCTCGGCGAGCCCGGCGTGGCATTACGTCCCCGGCTCCTGGTGGCCGTCCGGGACACCGTCCGGGAGTGGTCGGCCGAGGACCGAATATCAGGTGTCCTGCCGGATTTGGGGAAACCGGCCGGAGGGCGCGGTATGCGCGCGGCCACGTCCATGACGCCCGAAAACCGCAAGTTGGCCGAGCGTTCGTTCCACGCGCTTCCCGGACTCGCCCGGTGTTTGCTGTGGCACGTCGAGGTGGAGGCGGAGCCCATAACCGTACCCGCCGGTCTCCTGGGCATGGATACCGACACCGCGTCGGTAGCTCTCGAACAAGCGCGTGAAAAATTCCGTGAGGGTTGTGTACATGCCCATCGAGAACTCGCGCCGACCAAGGATTGCCGCTTCTACAACCGACTCCTCGATGTTCCGATTCGCCGGGGCGGAGCCCTGCTGCCCGATGTGCAGCACCATCTGGGGGAGTGCCGGCACTGCCGTAACGCAGCCGAACAACTGAGCCATTTCGAGGGTGGATTGGGTGTCCTGCTCGCCGAGGCGGTGCTCGGCTGGGGCGCCCGGCGCTATCTCGACACCCGGCCCGGCCGCTCCCAGCAGACGCCACGCACCCGCGGCTCCGCCCGGCACGGCCGCGGACGCCGCCGTCTGCTGCCGGGGATCCCCGCGCCGGGTCGCCGGACCCCGGGCGGACCGCTCTCCTCCCGCACCCTGCTGACAGGGGTGGGCCTCGCCTCGGCCGGGCTGCTCGCGACGCTGTTCGTCGCCGGCCTGTGGTCGGACGACGACGGCGCCGACCCGGCCGCCTCCACCAGCGCGGTCGGCGGCGTCGGCGCGGCACCCGGGAACGGCACGACCCCGCCGACGGCGTCCTCCGCGCCGGGCACCGCTCAGCTTCCCGCCGTCCCGGGCCGCACAAGGCTGCGCAACGCGGCCGCCGACCTGTGTGTCGACATCTCCGGCAGACCCGAGGCCGGGGGCAGCACCGAGCTGGCGGCATGCTCGTCGGAGGCCACCCAGCAGTGGTCGTACGAGGACGACGGACTGCTGCGCAGCGTGGCGGACCCCGACCTGTGCCTGGACTCGCACCTGGACGCGGGCGTGGTCGTCCTCGGCAGTTGCGCCGGCGAGAAGGCGAAGCGGGCGGACGACGTGCGCTACGACCTCACCGTGCAGGGGGAGTTGCTGCCCCGCTGGGACGAGCAGCTCGCCCTCACCTCCACCACCGAGGACCCGGGCGCCGACATCGTCGTCAAGGTCCGCGACGGCTCCGACGGACAACGCTGGCTGACCGACCCACCCGCGACGGCCGGCCCCGGCTCGCTGTCGGCCACCGGCACTCAGACGCCGTCGACGCGGGCCGTGGAACTGTCGGAGCGGGCCTAGCCACGGCCGCTCACGCCGGGTCCTCCACGAGGTCGCTGGGGCCCACGCCGGTCGGCGTGGCGTGGCCCGACAGGGCGAGCGTGAGGTCGAACTCGGCGAGCAGACAACGGATCACGTGCTCGACGCCGGGCTGTCCGTCGAGGCCGAGTCCGTAGACGTAGGGCCGTCCGACCAGGACCGCCCGCGCGCCGAGCGCGAGGGCCTTGAACACGTCGTCGCCGGTGCGGACGCCGCTGTCGAAGAGCACGGTCAGGCGATCGCCGACCGCTTCCGCGACCCGCGGCAGCGCGTCGGCCGCCGCGACCGAGCCGGCCACCTGGCGGCCGCCGTGGTTGGACACGACGACCCCGTCCATCCCGGCGTCGGCGGCGAGGCGGGCGTCGTCCGGGTGCAGGATGCCCTTGAGGACGATCGGGCCGTTCCAGTTCTCCCGGAGGAACGCCAGGTCCGGCCAGGTCTTGCCGGGATCCGCGAACATCCCGACGAAGTGCATCACCGCCGCGTTCGGATCCTCGTGCACCGGCTTGGCCAGGCCCGCCTGGAACGCCGGGTCGGAGAAGTAGTTCGCGGTACCGACGCCATGCAGGAACGGCAGATACGCCTGGTCGAGGTCGCGCGGCCGCCAGGACAGCAGCGGCGTGTCCAGCGTGACGACCAGCGCGGTGAACCCCGCCGCCCTCGCCCGGTCCAGGAAACTCCGGGCCACTTCACGGTCCTTCGGCCAGTACAGCTGGAACCAGCGCTCGGCGTCCCCCATCGCCTCCGCGACCTGCTCCATCGGCGTACTGGAGGCCGACGACAGGATGTACGGCACGCCCTGCGCGGCGGCGGCCCGGGCGGCGGCAGGCTCCGCGTCCGGGTGCATGATCGACAGCACGCCGACCGGCGCCAGGGCCAGCGGGGCGGGCAGCGCGCGGCCCCACAGCTCGACGGACAGGTCACGCTCGTGCACGTCCCGCAGCATGCGCGGCACGATCCTGCGCCGCCGCAGTGCCGCCCGGTTGGCCCGGGCGGTGCTGCCGTCGCCCGCGCTGCCCGCCACATAGCCGACCGGGCCGGGGCCGAGCCGCTGCTCGGCCATCTCCTCCAGCCGGGTCAGATCGGTGGGCAGGCGCGGTACCGCACCCGACATCCCGTTCAGGTAGATCTCGTACTGGAAGTCCGCCCAGTGCTTGCCCATGCGTACCGCCCCGCCTCTCCTCGTCGAGCAGCGCCGTCCCGACGATCCTGGCGAACCGGCGGCAGCCCGTCCACCAGGGGCGGATCAGGAGTCAGGATCGGGCGGCCGACTCGTGCAGGACCCGGGCCAGCTCGCGGGGCCGGGAGAACATCGGCCAGTGCCCGGTGTCCATCTCGACCAGCTCCCAGTGCTCGCTCTTGAGCAGCTCGGCCGCGGCGGGCCTCGGCTCGTCCCCGTCGAGCAGGCACTTGATGTACGTGGCGGGGAGGTCGCCGAGGGGACGGGTGAGGACGGCCGGTTCGGTCAGTGTGGCTCCCGGATGCGGTGTCGCGCCGTCGAGGAACCGGGCGATCTGCTCGTCCGTCAGCCCCTGGCCGGCGTACTCGGGCGCGGGCAGCGGCGGCCAGAAGCCGCCGCCCGCCGTGATCGCCTCGCGCACATGGTCGCTCGGCCAGTCCGAGAGGAACGTCTCGCCGTCGACCGGAACGTTCGCGTCGACGAACACCACGCGCCGCAGCCGGTCACCGATCCGCTCGGCCGCCTGGCCGACCGGGACTCCGGAGTAGCTGTGTCCGACGAGGACGACATCGCGCAGATCGAGGCGCTCTACCTCGCCGACGATGTCCTGGACGTGTGTCTGCTGCCCGGCGGGCACGCCCCGCTTCTCGGCGAGGCCGGACAGTGTGAGCGGATGGACGTCGTGGCCTGCCGAGCGCAGTTCGGCCGCCGTCTCGTCCCACGCCCACGCGCCGAGCCAGGCACCTGCCACCAGTACGAAATGAGTCATGCCCGCAACGTAGCGGAGGGGTCTGACAATGACGCCTCGTCACCAGGTGCGCCGGGCCCGGTGATCGGCGGCACCGGCACGTCGACGGTACGGGCGAGCCGCGCGCCCTCGGGCCCGTACACGGCCCGCTCCAGCGAGGGACGGCGGTGGACGCGTCGGCGTGTGACGGCGTGGACGCAAAGGCGGTGAACGGACGCCCCCTCCCTCACTTGTCGTCGGTCGGCGTGTCCTCCGGCTCGGCGTCGGGACCCTGCGCCCGCACCCGCTGGACGTGTTCGAGGGAGTCCCGCAGCTCGGTGAGCCAGTCGTCGGCGTGCCGCTGGACCAGGCGCACGCACCAGGCGAGGGCGTCGCTGCGGCTGCGGGCGACGCCGCCGGCGATGAGGGTGTCGAGGACCTGGCGCTCGGGCTGGCGCAGCCGCGTCATGACGGGCGCCGCCACATGCGTGAACAGGGCCCGCTGTCCGCCGCACTCCACGCCCCAGGAGACCTTCCGGTCGAACCGGTGCTCGGCCTCGCGGGCCACGGCCATCCGGGCCTCCCGGGTGCGCTCCCGGAACTCCTGGGTCCGGCCCTGGACGGCCGCCTCGCGCTCGGCGGCCGAGGCGTCCTCGCCCAGCCGGGGTTCGGGGATCCGGCCGATCACGGTGATCTCCTCGCGGTCGGCCGTCACCTCGACCAGAGCCTCGAAGAGATCGTCCGGCAGGCGGCCGGCGAACCAGCCGCGCAGCTTCTCATGCTGTTCGTTGGTAATCATGTAATTACGATTACTCCGATCGAACCGGAACGCAAGGGTTGCGAGGGAGTGCGCCGACGGCTGAAGCGGAATGTTTCAGGCCTATTGCCGAGCAGGGGAAATCCGGCCATCCGGCGTGATCGGGCGATCAAGAACCGCCCACTCCAGGGGTGGGAACGTTCGAATTACGTGACTTCCCGCCACTGATTCAACACGCAATGTTACTGAAACCTGTGGGGTCGATGTGAGTTTCCGCGGCGGACTCGGCAGACTCGCGCTCGCCGTTCCGGCACCGATCGAGCCGGGTACGGCACACCCTCGAATTCAGCGGAAGGATGCACACAATGCGGAACACCGCGCGCTGGGCAGCGACCCTCGGTCTCACGGCCACCGCCGTCTGCGGACCCCTCACCGGGGCCGCGTTCGCCGCCCCGGGCACAGTCCCGTCCACCGCCCCGACCACGCTCTACGCCCCCTCGGCCCTGGTACTCACCCTGGGCCGCGGCGAGAGCGCGGCCACCACCACCCCGCACCGCGCCGTCACCCTGACCTGCGCCCCGACCGCCTCCGGCACCCATCCGGCGGCGAACCCGGCGTGTGCCGAACTGCGCGCCGCCGACGGGGACTTGAACGCCCTGGCGGTCAGGGGCGGCGTCGCCTGCACCAAGGAGTACGACCCCGTGGTGGTCACGGTCGACGGTGTCTGGCGGGGCCAGCGCGTCTCCTATGAGCGCACCTTCGCCAACGAGTGCGTGAAGACCACCTACGGGAGCAGCGTCTTCGCGTTCTGAGGACCGGGATCGCAGGGTCCTCGTGACCCTCCCGGGGGGCCCGCAGCTGGGGAGTGTGTGTGCCCCTGGCACGGGGACCTGTGATCTCGCACCGGGGGTCGGCGGACGGAGTGGGGCCGCCCGCCGACCCCTCGGCTCACAGCAGGGTCCGGGCCTCGGCCCGGCACAGCACGCGGGTGTCGCGGGCGGCGGCCTCAAGCCCGCCTTCGCGGCCGACACGAGCGGTCGAATACCTCAGTCCTCGCCGCGGCGGCCGTCGCCTCGGTCCCGGTGACTGGTGTCGCACCACGGATAGCGCCGGCTGCGGCGGCAGGTGCACAGGGCCACACGGAAGCGGTCGGAGGACACCGTGGTGCCGTCCTCGAGTTCCACTTCCACCGGGCCGTCCACCAGGATCGGACCCCGGCGCCGCACCGTGAGCCGGCGGGGCGGGTCAGACGGGGAGTTCGGCACGGACGACCACCAGCTCTTCCTTGTGTTCGGCGGGGGACAGCAGTCCGCGCTCGCGCAGCCAGTCCTGCCGGGCGCGCAGTACCGGACCGAACGCGATCCGGCGACGGCGGGTCACGGCCACCTTCAGCCCGGCCGCGCGCAGCCCCTCGACCGTCCGGCCGGGGTCGCTCAGCGCGGAGTGCACGATCAGCAGGACGCCGCCAGGACGCAGCCGTGAAGGGGCCTCCCGGCAGATCCGGTCCAGCACGAAGCGCCCGTCCGGGCCCGCGTCCCAGGACCGGGCGGCGCCCCGGGGCGGCCGCCCGGCCTCCGGCGTCGGTACGTACGGCGGGTTGGTCAGGATGAGGTCGAACGACCGGTCGCGGACGGGGGCGAAGAGGTTCCCGCGTCGGATGCGCACCGGCAGCCTCGTCAGCCAGGCGTTCAGCCGGGCCGTGAACACCGCGAGCCAGGACACGTCCACCGCGGTCACCCGGGTGTCGAGGCGAGCGGCCGCGAGGGCCAGCGCACCGGTCCCGGTCCCCATGTCGAGGACGTCCGCGCCCGGCCGGAGCGGTTCCTCGGACAGGGCCCCGACCAGCAGGGCGGTGTCCTCCTGCGGGGTGTACACACCCGGGAGGGCGAGCGGCGGTACCAGAGGGTTCACCCCGTCCGGGTACCCCGGCATTCAGGAGTCACCAGGGGTTCGGAAGTGGGGGGCGTGCCCGACGAGGCGTCCAGAGGCGTGCGCAGCGACGACCGTCCCGCCCGCCAGTTCGTGAGCAGCCGAGCGGCGAACCGGTCCTCGACATGCCCGGTGGCGTCGATACCGAAGGCGACGTCGGCGGCGAGGTGCGGCTCCTCGGCCAGCAGACCACCGATGACGTCATGCCGCACGACCTGCTCGTGGACCGCGTCGGCCTCGACGTGCTCGTCGTAGAAGAACTCGGCGGCGGGCCCGGCGTGCGTGCGGCGCATCGCCTCGGCCAGGCGGCGGGAGCCGGGGGAGGACGTGATCTCGACCGCGGCGAAGTGGCCCACCAGGGCGCCCCGGAGGGCTCGGTGCAGGCCGAACAGGGACATGAGGTTCACCGTGGCCAGGGCCTGGGCGCAGGCCGCGTCGAGGTAACGGCCGTACGTCGTCTCCAGGCCCAGGTCGGCCATCAGGTCGGCGAACAGCCGCGCGTGCACTCGGTCGGGGCGGCCGCCGCCGAACTCGTCGAACTCCACCGCCGCCATGCCCGCCTTGGCCCTGCCCCACAGCCGCGGCAGCACCCAGGCGTGCGGGTCCGCCTCCTTCAGGTGGTAGAGGGAGCGCTGGGCGGCGTACTCGCGCAACTGCCACAGTTCGCCCTCCTCGCGGAGGTAGTGGGTGACGCCCGTGCCGTCGACCGGCTCGACCAGGAGCTCCCCGACGGCCTCTTCGACGCCGCTGTGGACATCGGTGTCCGCACGCAGGGCCGCCAGGAAACGGTGCTCCAGTGCCGCGCGCGTGTGCAGCAGGTCCGGGTCCCACTCGCGTTCCGGGGCCACGCCCGCGAAGCCGCGGTAGTGCAGTTCGTAGCAGAGGTACAGAGCGAGCTGGAGGTCGTCGCCGTACACCGCCGACCCGGCGACGTCGTGCCGGCGCGGCAGCGGTCCGGAGCCCAGCAGATACTCCTCGACGGCTGCCGAGACCGGGCCCCGGGCGGAGGGCAACGCTGGTTCTGCGCGGTCGTACGGCATGTGCCCCGGGTACCCCGCCGGTGCCGCGACACCCACCGGCGTGGAGACGGACGGACGGGCCGGGCCATGCCGCCAACCTGTGCGGCGTGGCGCGGTCCTCCAGACTCGGCCCTCGGCGGCGCCGCCCTCGTAGAGCCCGCGGGTCAGTCGCCCTGGGACTTCTCCTGTGCGTCCGTGTTGGGGGTGATGGCCTCTGAGGCCTCGCCCCTGCGGCGTCGCTGCTCGGCGGAGTCCCCGGTGCGCCGTTCGGCGTCCTCGATCTCGCGCAGGACTTCCTCAAGCGCCGTCTCGGGCTGCTTGTGTTCCCGGTTCCGGTCGTCGGGCATGGCTGTCTCCTTCCTCGGTTCGGCTCGTCGGGGGCGCGATGCGCAGCGGCACCGGATCCGGCGGCGCGGCCTCCTCGTTGCGGCGGGCGACCTCCGCCCACCAGGCCGCCCCGTCCTCTATGTGGCGCAGCAGGACACCCTCGCGGATCGCCCACGGGCAGACCGTGAGCGTCTTGATCCCGGTCAGCTTCATCGCGGTGTGCCCCACCACCGCGCCGGCCAGGCTCTGTGCGGCGCGCGGTGCGGAGATGCCGGGAAGCGCGGCGCGTTCGGCGGCCGGGAGGGCGGCCAGGCGACCGACCGCCTCCCGCAGGTCGGGGCGGTGCAACAGCCGCTCCACGAACGGGCCGTGGCGGCCGGGCGGGGCTCCGCACAGGCGGCCCAGCTGCTGGAAGGTGCGGGAGGTGGCCACCGCCGTGCGGGGTCCCTCCCAGCGGATCCGGGCCGCGACGTCTCTCAGCTGGTGGCGGACCTTGCGGCGCAACGCCCGCACCCTCTCCGGGGGCGGCGGGTCCTGGCCCTCGAAGAACTCATGGGTCAGCCGTCCCGCGCCGAGCGGCAGCGAGGCCACGAAGTCCGGCAGCCGGCCGCGACCGAAGGCCACCTCGAGCGAGCCGCCGCCGATGTCCAGCAGGGCGAGCGGCCCCGATCGCCAGCCCATCCAGCGCCGGGCCCCGAGGAACGTCAACTCGGCCTCCACCTCGCCCGGCAGGGTGCACAGAGCGACCCCGGTCCGCGCCCGCACGGTACGCAGCACCTCCCGGCGGTTCGGGGCACTGCGCACCACGGCCGTCGCGAAGGCCAGCGGGCCGGCCGCGCCCCACCGGGTCGCCGTCCTGCTCGCCTCGGCGACCGCGTCGACCAGCCGCTCCACGGCCTCCTTCGGAACGGGGCCTCCGGGCCGCACGTGGTCGGAGAGCCTCAGGCGCCATTTGGCGGTGTGGACCGGCAGCGGCACCCCACCCTCCGCGTCCGCCACAACCAGCCTGACCGTGTTCGATCCCACATCCACCACGCTGATTCGCATGGACCGGTGGGTACCCACTCGCGGCACCGTCCAACGTCAGCGAGGGTGTCCGACATTCGAGCGAATGGGCGTCAAGCCGAAAAGGCGCCAAGCGACGAAGGGGCAAGCGAAGAGGAGCAAGTGAAGAGGAGCAAGTGAAGGGGCCAAGCGAAGAGGGGCCGCCGTCTCCCTGCAGACGGCGGCCCCTCGGACCAGGCGCGGTTCAGGCGAGGCCGCTCACATGTGTACGACTGGTGCGGCATCCGCGTCCTGCTCCGGCAGCCCGCGCCGGTAGAGCAGGAAGGCGATCAGCGCGCTGGCGGCGAAGAAGCCCGCCGACCACCAGAAGGCGGTGGTGTAGCTCTCGATCGTCGCCTGGGCCTGGGTCAGCTTGTTCGTCGGGTCCTTCCCGGCCAGGTAGTCGGTCGCGGCGCTCGCGGCCAGCGTGTTCAGCAGGGCCGTACCGATCGAACCGCCCACCTGCTGCATGGCGTTGACCGCGGCGGAGGCGACGCCCGCGTCCTCGGCCGCCACGCCGCCGGTGGCCAGCTGCATGGCCGCCGGCATCACCAGACCGAGACCCGCGCCGATCACGATGAGCTGCGGCAGTACCGCGCTCGCGTAGTGCGAGTCCGTCCCGATCCCGGTCAGCCAGGCCATGCCCGCGACGGCGATCGCGAAGCCCAGCGGGACAACGGCCTTCGGCCCGATCCTCGGCAGCAGGGTCGTGGTGCCGAGCTGTGCCGCCACCATCAGCGCCGCCACCATCGGCAGGAACGCCACACCGGTCTTCGTCGGGCTGAAGCCGAGGTTCAGCTGGAGGTAGTAGGTGAGGAAGAGGAACACACCGAACATGCCCGCGCCGGAGATCAGCAGGGCCAGGAAGGAGGCGGCGCGGTTGCGTTCCAGCAGGATCCGCAGCGGCAACAGGGGATGCGCGGCGCGGGTCTGCCACCAGGCGAAGGCGGCCAGCAGCACACCGCCCGCGATCAGGAAGCCCCAGGTGGCGGAGGAACTCCAGTCGTGCGTCTCCGCGTTGGAGAAGCCGTACACCAGGGAGAACAGACCGGCGGCGACCAGGACGGTGCCCGGCACGTCCAGCTTGGAGGTCGTGGCGGCGCGGTGGTTGGACAGCAGCAGCCAGCCGCCGGCGAAGGCGACGACCGCGATGACGACGTTGACGTACAGCGTCCAGCGCCAGTCGAAGGCATCGGTCAGGATGCCGCCGAGCAGCAGGCCCACCGCGCCGCCCGCGCCGGCGATGGCGCCGTAGACGCTGAAGGCCCTGGCGCGTTCGCGGGCGTCGGTGAACGTCGTGTTCAGCAGAGAGAGCGCGGCCGGCGCGAGGAGTGCACCGAAGGCGCCCTGCAGAGCGCGTGCGGTGACCAGCATCTCGAAGTTGGTCGCGGCGCCGCCGAGCGCGGAGACGGCCCCGAAGCCCACCACGCCGATGAGGAAGGCGGGCTTGCGGCCGAACAGGTCGGCTATGCGTCCGCCGAGCAGGAGCAGGGAGGCGAACGCCAGCGCGTACGCGGTGACGATCCACTGCCGGTTGCCGTCGGAGAACCCGAGATCGGCCTGGGCCGACGGCAGGGCGATGTTCACGATGGTGGCGTCCAGGACCACCATCAGCTGGGCGAGGGCGATGACGGCGAGGATCCACCATCTCTTGGCGGTGGACTCGGGCGGCGCCTCGACGGCGCCCTCCGGTCCGCTGTCGATCAGGGTCTTCTGGGACATCGGGAACCAACTCCAGGGAAGTCGTCCGAAGGAAGCGGATAGCTAAACGAAACCGTTTCGTACGCGAGGAGGCTAGACCACTTTCAGCGAAACGGCAACGTTTCGCTAGAGGGGGGTGGCGGAAAGGGTCCAGGGGTGTATGCCTTGACGGGAATATAACCAAGGAGGAATATTGAAGCCATGTCCGACGCCTCTCTCTGGACCGCCCTCGCCGATCCCCACCGACGCGCGATCATCGCGCTGCTCCTCGAGCGGCCGCGGCCCGTCGGCGAGATCGTGGAGGCCTGCGGACTGAGCCAGCCCGGCACGTCCAAGCACCTGAAGGTGCTCAAAGAGGCGGGCCTGGTCCGGGTCCGGCAGGACGCGCAGCGCCGCGTCTACGCCCTCGACCCGGCCCCGATCGCCGAGCTCGACGCCTGGCTGGCCCCGTACCGGAAGCTGTGGAACGAGAGCCTCGACGCGCTGGGGCGCCGCCTCGACCAGGCGTCGGAAGGAACCCAGGACCCCGCTGCGAAGGACTGATCCCCCATGACCGACCTCACCGGCACCTACCTGACGCTGGACGACGGCCGCCCGGCCGTCCGCTTCAGCCGTACCTACGACCACCCCGTGGACCGTGTCTGGCAGTTCGTGACCGATCCCTGGGAACTGGCCCACTGGTTCCCGTCCCGCATGGAGATCGAGCTGCACGCCGGGGGCACGGTCGAGTTCAGCGGCGACCCCGCCCTGGAGGACTCCACGGGCACGGTGCTCGCCGTGGACGTCCCGCGACACCTCTCCTTCACCTGGGGCGGCGCCGAGTTGCGGTTCGACCTTGACCCGCTGGACGACGCCCGCACCCGCTTCACGCTCACCAACGTCCTGGAGGCCACCGACGAGGCCGCCCGCAACGGCGCCGGCTGGGAGGTGTGCCTGGCCGCCCTGGACGCGCGGACCCGCGGCGAGGAGCTCGACGGCCCGCACGCCGGGGCCACCGCGCCCTGGAAGGAGTTCTACGACGGCTACGTCGAGGCCGGTGTCCCGTCCGGCGCCCCCGTCCCTGGCTAGGGCCTGTTGCGAAAGTCCCGCCTGCCCCGCGGCGCCCGGCACGCACTCTCGCCGCACCGGGCACAAGCCCAAGTACGTCCAGTACGAGGGCTTGCACCCGGCACGCCGAGAGCACGCACCGGACGCCGCAGGGCCCGCCCTTCGGGCGGACGACGGGACCTTCGCAACAGGCCCTCGACGCCTGACCCGTCACGCCATCTGCCGCCGCACCAGCTCGTGCAGCCGGCCCCCGGTGTCCGCGAGCAGCTGTGCGGGCGCGCCCTGCTGGGCGACCTTGCCGTCCTCCATCACGATCACCCGGTCGGCGTCCAGCACCGTCGACAGGCGGTGCGCGATGACGATCCGGGTGGCGTTGAGCGCCTTGGTGCTCTCGATGACCGTGCGCTGTGTCTCGTTGTCGAGGGCGCTGGTCGCCTCGTCGAAGAAGAGGATGCGCGGGCGGCGGATCAAGGCCTGGGCGATCATGAGGCGTTGCCGCTGACCGCCCGAGATGGCGCCGCTGCCCGACACGATCGTGTGCAGGCCCATCGGCATCCGCTTGATGTCCTCGGCCAGCCCCGCCATCTCGGCCGCCGCCATCGCCTCCTCCGGCGTGTACGGCTCGGTGCCGCAGATGACGTCCAGGATGGAGCCGGTGAACGGCTGGGCGTGCTGGAGGACCACACCGCACTGGCGGCGTACGGCCGACTGGTCGAGGGCGGCCAGGTCCTGACCGTCGTACAGCACACTGCCGGAGACCGGTTTGTCGAAGCCGATCAGCAGCCTGAGCAGCGTCGACTTGCCGCAGCCGCTCGGGCCGACGATCGCCACGAACTCGCCCGGCCGCACCTCGAACGACACGTCGTCCAGCACCAGCGGACCGTCGTCGGAGTAGCGGAAGGAGAGCCTGCGAGCCTCGAGCCCGCCGGACAGCGGGCCCGGCCGGGTGCTCGCCGTGCGCACCTCGGGCGTCGCCTCCAGCACCGGCTTGATCTCCTCGAACAGCGGAAGCGCGGCCACCATCGACACGAAGGAGCCGGTCAGCTGGGTGACGGCGGTCAGCAGCATCGTCACCGAGGTGTTGAAGGTGAGGAACGCGGCCGCCGACATCGTCCCGCGCGCCGGTCCCGCCAGCAGCATGAACATCAGCAGCGTGCACACGGGCAGATACACCGCGCCCATCACCGTCGTGAGGTTCTTGATGCGCCCCACCCGCTGCTGCAACTCGCGGCTGCGCGCGAACTGGGAGGCCCATGCCGCGTAGGCGTAGTTCTCGGCCGCCGCCACCCTGAGTTTCGGCAGGCCCCGCAGCGTCTGGAACGCCTGGTTGTTCAGCTTGTTGCCGAGCACCACCAGCCGCCGCTGCCAGCGCACCTGCCACAGCCCGAGCCCCAGGAACACGCCGGCGATGACGACGAGCATGCCGATCGCCGCCAGCGCCATCGGGACGCTGTACCAGAACAGCAGCCCCAGATTCATCGCGCCCACGGTCACCGACTGGGCGACCACCGGGCCGACGCCCGCCATCAGCCGGCGGATCGAGCTGATGCCCATCGCCGCGCTCGCCAGTTCTCCGGTCGAGCGCTCGGTGAAGAACTTCGTCGGCAGACGCAACAGCCGGTCCCAGACGGCCGGTTGAAGCGTCGCCTCGATCCGGCCCTCCAGCCGGAGAATGGTGAGGTTCTGCAGCAGCATGAAGGCCGCCGCCACCACGCTGCTGATCATCACGGCCAGACAGAACTGCACGATCAGATCGCTCTGTGCCTTCGGCACGAACTCACCGAGCACCTTGCCGGTCGCGACCGGCACCAGCGCCCCGATCGCGACCGTCACCAGCCCGCTGACCAGGAGGTTCGTCAGGTCTCCGCGCGTGCCGCGCATGCTGAACCGCAGCAGCCGCAGGGGGCTCAGCCCTCGGTCGGGCAACGGACGGTAGAACATCACCGCGCGCGGCTCGAACTCCTCCGCGTTGGCCTTCTCGATCGGTGTCTCGCGGCCGGTCGACGGGTGCACGGCCACGTATCCGCCGCGCCGCCACAGCAGCGCTACCGGTGCTCCGGACAGCGCCCGGTGGCCCACCAGCGGTCCGACGTTGTCGTGCCACCAGCGGCCGTCCAGGCGAACGGCCCGGGTGCGCACGCGCGAGGCGACGGCGACCCGCTCGACCGGATCGAGGCGGTCGCTCTCCGTGCCGGACTGCGCGGGCTCGGCGAGCGCGATCCCGGCCGCCTGCGCGACCAGCTTGCAGGCGGCGTAACTGGCGTCCGCGTCGGCGGCCGTGGTGCGCTGCGAGGACCGCTTGCCGATCGACGCCAGCAGCGTCCGGTCGGCCTGGGCGCGCACCGCCTCGCCGGCCCTGATGCCCTCCGCCGTGCGGGTCTCGTGGGTGCGCTCCAGATCCTCGATCCAGCGGTCCAGCGTGGTCAGCAGCCGGTACTGCTGGTCGACCATGCTCTGCCAGACCGCGGGGTCCATCAGCAGATCGGCGGCCGCCTCCGCGCCGTACAGCGAGCCGTACTGCACGCTGCCCGGCGGTACCTGCATCCAGAAGACGTCGTCGTCGGTGGGCGCGGCGGACCGCTCGTTGACCATCGGCGCCTGGAACAGGATCGACAGGCTGCGGCCGACGCCGAGGGCGAGCGCGTACTCCAGGGGGCTCGTCGTGGGCGGTACGTACTGGGGGTTGCCGTACTCGTCGTAGGACCAGGTCTGGGTGTTCGCGGGCTGGTACAGCTCGCGCAGCCCGATGCGGCGCACCACGCAGTCCCGCAACGGGCGTGCCACCAGCGTGTGCTGGGGGCCCGCCACCGGGCCCAGCAGCAGGGAGCCCGCCTCCAGGCGGCCGAGGTGGTGCCAGTGGCCCTGCTGCCCGGCGTCCACCGCGAACAGGTCGACGGCGCCGGCCGCGACCAGCCACAGCACCTGTGGTCCTTCGAGGTCGATACGGCTGAAGCCGGCGCAGTCGATGGGCGTCCCCAAGGACCCGAGCGCGCCCAGGACGAGGTCCCCCTCATGCGCGGTCGTCATCTCAGTGCTCCCTGACCAGCTGGGCGTACGCGCCACCGCGCGCCACCAGCTCCTCGTGCCGCCCGCGCTCCACGATCGTGCCGTGTTCGAGTACGACGATCTCGTCGCTGTCGCGCACCGTGCTGAGCCGGTGCGCGATCACCACACAGGCACAGCCGCGCTTGCGCAGGTTGTCCATCACCACCAGCTCGGTCTCCGCGTCCAGCGCGCTGGTCACCTCGTCGAGGACCAGGATGCTGGGCCGGCGCACCAGCGCCCGCGCGATCTCCAGGCGCTGGCGCTGCCCGCCGGAGAAATTGCGGCCGTCCTGCTCGACCTTGCTGTGGATGCCGCCGGGCCGCCGCATGACCACGTCGTACAGGGCCGCGTCCCGCAGCGCGTCCACCACCGCGTCCTCCGGGATCGACGGGTCCCACAGCGCCACGTTGTCCCGGACGGTGCCCTCGAAGAGGAACACGTCCTGGTCGACGAAGGAGACGGAGGCCGCCAGCGCCCCGCGCGGGATGTCGTCCAGGCGCTGCCCGTCGATACGGATCACGCCCTCCCAGGGCGCGTACAGGCCCGAGATCAGCCGGGACACCGTGGACTTGCCGCTGCCCGAGCCGCCGACCAGCGCGACCTGCTGCCCCGGGCCGACGGTCAGGTCGAAGCCGGTCAGCAGCGGCTTGTCCAGCGGGTTGTAGCCGAAGCTGATGTTCTGCAGCTCGACATGGCCCTGCAGGCGGCGCGTCGACTCGCCGGCGCCGGGACGGCCGTAGAGCGGGTCGGCCTCGAAGTTCTCCACGTCCTTCAGCCGCGCCACGTCGGCCGCGAAGTCCTGGATGCGGCTCGCGACGCCGTTGAGGCGGGTGATCGGGGCGGTGAAGCGGGTGACCAGCGACTGGAAGGCGACCAGCAGACCGACCGAGATGCCGCCCTCCACCGCCCGCATACCGCCGATCCATAGGATCAGCGCGCTGTTCAGCGTCGCGAGGGTCGGCGCGACCACACCCAGCCAGGCGCTCGGCACCCCGAGCCGCTGCTGCTCCTCCAGCGTGGTGGCGTGCTGCCCGGCCCACTTGCGGAAGTAGCCGTCCTCACCGCCGGTCGCCTTCATCGTCTCGATCAGCTGCAGGCCCGTGTAGGAGGTGTTGGTGAGCCGGGCGCTGTCGGCGCGCAGCTTCGCCGTACGCGTGGCGCGCAGCCGGATGACGACCCGCATGGCCACGATGTTCAGCAGCGCCACGCCTATCCCGACGTACGTGAGCTGGGGGTCGTAGGTGTAGAGCAGGACCGCGTACAGGACGACGACCACGGCGTCCACGCCCGCCGCCGCGAGGTCGCGGGCCAGCGTCTCGGCCACCTGGTCGTTGGACTGCAGCCGCTGCACCAGGTCGGCCGGGCTGCGCTGGGAGAAGAACGTCACCGGCAGCCGCAGCAGATGGCGCAGGAACCGGGCGCTGGAGAGCGTGGAGGAGATGATGCGGCCGCGCAGCAGGTTCGCCTGCTGCAACCAGGTCAGCACCAGTGTCAGCAGCACGCACGCGCCCATCGACGCGAACAGTACGGAGAGCAGGGAGGTCTGGTTCCCGATCAGGAACTCGTCGATGTAGGTGCGGCTGAGCGCGGGCACGGCCGCGCCGACCACCACCAGCAGCAGGCTCGCCAGCACCGATGCCGGCATCGTGCCCGCGGTGCCGCGCAGCCGGGCCGGCATCGCGCCCAGGATGCCCGGCTTGCGCCCGCCCTTGGTGAAGCCCTCGCCGGGCTCCATGGTCAGGACGACACCGGTGAAGCTGCCGTCGAAGTCCTCCATGGGCACGAAACGGCGGCCCTTGCCGGGGTCGTTGATGTACACCCCGCGGCGGCCGAAGCGGCGGCCCATGCCGTCGTAGACGACGTAGTGGTTGAACTCCCAGAACAGGACGGCGGGTGTCTTCACCCCGGCGAGGGCGGCGGTGTCCATCTGCATGCCCTTGGCCGTCAGGCCGTAGCTGCGGGCCGCCTTCAGCAGGTTGCTGGCCCGCGAGCCGTCCCGGGACACACCGCAGGCGATGCGCAGTTCCTCCAGCGGGACGTGCTTGCCGTAGTGGCCGAGGACCATGGCCAGGGAGGCGGCGCCGCACTCGACCGCCTCCATCTGGAGCACGGTGGGCGTGCGGACGGTCTTCGACTTCCCCTTCGGGACGGGGCGCTTGGGCGGGGCGGCGCGGCGCCTGCCGCGGGTGTCCTGTGCGGCGCTCACGGCAGCAGCCAATCGGCGGGATGCTCATCGGCCAGCCGGATCGAACCCGTGGCCATCGTCATGGAGGTGAGCGCGAACGGCGGCCCGTCCGTGGACGACCACTTGTAGCCGCTCTTCGTGCCGGACGACTTGTCCAGCTTGACCAGGACGGCCACCGGCCTGCCGTCCTTGGTGAACTGCTCGCCGAGCTGGTTGTCCCCGAGGAACCCGGAGATCTGCTGGGCGGACTGGGCGGAGCGGTCCACCGACTTCACATGGCCGCGCAGTACGCCGTACTCCTGGGTGGGTACCGACTGGACGGTCAGGTCCACGGAGGCGTTCGCGGGAATGGAGGCCGCGTTCTCGGCGGGCACGTACACGGTGGCGTAAAGGGGGTCTTTGGCGCGGGCCACCTTCTCCACGGCGGCGACGTTCGCCCCGGTCTGGATGATCTGCCCGATGGTGGCGGCGAGCGCGGTGACCCGGCCCGCGGTGATGGTGCGCACGACGCTGTCGCCCTCGGCCGTACGGACCTTCAGGACGGGGGAGTCGGCGGGGAGCCGCTCGCCCTCCTTGGCGAGGACCGCGGTGACCTGGCCCGCGACCGGGCTCTGCAGGATGTAACTGCCCTGCCCGTGCGTGAGGATGGCGGGCGCGCTGACCGTGGAGGCGACCGAACCGGTCACCGCCCACACGGATGCGGCGGCCATGACGACCACCGTCACGGAGAGGACGAGCCAGCCCTGGGGGCGGGCGAAGCGCACCGGAAGGTCGAGCTCTTCGGGCGACTGCAGCTTGGCGAGGGCCTGTTGGCGGAACTGCACGGAACTTCCCTCACCTGTGGGACCTGTGGGAGAGATCTTTTACGGCATCCGAGAGTCCCGGAGCCGCGTTGCGGCTCCGGGACTCAACGATCACAAAAAGTGCGATCAGAGACCGGCGACCAGGCTGGTGACCGGGGCGGTGTTCAGGCCGGTGGCGCCCTCGATGGTGCCGACGGCGGTGTCCACGATGCCGGAGACCGGGGCGATGCCATCCACCACGCCGGTCACGGTGCCCAGAGTGTTCAGGGACAGACCGCCGGAGACGTTGTCGAGCTCGGCGTCGGAGATCTCGACGGTCTCAACCTGGGGGGTGGAGTTCATGTTGGAACTTCCCTTCGTATGGATATTCACAAGGGGGAGCGGCCCCCTCTGGGGACAGATGGACGGCCGCGACCACAGGTGCCGGGCGGCGCCCGTTTCCGGAAGAGCCATGAACGGCCCCTGCGGTGCGATGGATCAAAGCACGCTGCGGGTGCGGGCTTCCAATCAACCACCGGTCTCACCAGGTCACTTGCGCCTCAGGAGCAACCTTCCGTGCAGGTGTGGGCACGCCATCGTGGCGACTTCTTCACACGCGGCGAGGCATGCGTGCGTACGCGCTCTTGCCGTCGCCGCGGCGAATCCGACACTCCGCGCCAATGACCTGACCGGTGGTGCCGGCATGTGCAGATCCTTCGCGCGCGGTGACTTCGTTGGGCAGTGGATGTGCAGATTCCCTGAAGCCAGGATTCAGGCCCGTGATCGCAACAGACCGTCGCGTGCCGGTTGCCGACCGTGTCAGCCCAGAAGTGCGTAGACCGTGCTCGCCCGCGCCGCGATCCGACCCGAGCCCTCGTCGGTCATCGTGATGTCGGCGAACGCCATCCGACGGCCCAGCTTGGTGACGACCGCTTCGATCAGGACATCCGAACCGGTCACCGCACGCTGGAAGGACGTGGACTGCTGCACCGTCGTCATCGGTCCATAGGCGCCCCGGGCCGCCGACACCGCGATCACGGTCGCCGTGTCGGCGGCGGCCATCAGGGCCTGCCCCGACAGTCCGCCACCCTCCCGGGACAAGCGGTCCGACCAGGGCAGTCGCAGCATCGCGCGGTCGTCGTCCAGCGCCTCGACCGTCAGGCCCAGTTCGAGGACCCAAGGGGCGAAGTTGTCGGCGAGGATCTTGTCGGCTTCGGCGGTGGTCATCGTCATATGGGGGATTGTTCCCCGAGTCGGTCCGGCGGGCGCGGGCCGTGGCCGATTCGATGTTTCGAACGGCGCGCGCGGAAACGGAATTGAACGCCCCGCGCGACCCGTGCGTACCTCCTGCCATCCAGGCGCCCCAACAACTGCCGCACAAGGCAGCAGACTCCGGTCCCTCAGGAGGTCGAGAAGTTTGAGTCACAAGCGAATTCCGAAGCGCAAGGCCGCGATAGCGGCGGGCAGCGTGGTGGCGCTCGGAGCAGCCGCGATCCTGCTCCCGAACGCCAACGCGTCCCAGGACGGCGCGTCGGACGACACCGCAGCCGCCGCGCCGAAGACCCTCAAGGCGGCGGACGCCTCGGACCTCGCCTCGCAAGTCGCCGGGCTGCTCGGTGACGCCTTCGCCGGTTCCTACTACGACTCCGACAGCCAGCAGTTGGTCGTCAACGTCGTGAACGGCGACAACAACGTGATCGTCCAGGCGAAGAAGGCGGGCGTGAAGGTCCGCGAGGTCGCCAACAGCATGGCCGACCTCGAGGCCGGCGCGCAGACCCTGAAGTCCGAGGCGACCATCGCCGGCACGTCGTGGGCGGTCGACCCCAGGACGAACAAGATCCGGGTCACCGCCGACAGCACGGTCACCGGCACCAAGTGGGACAGACTGGAATCGACCGTCCAGAGCCTCGGTTCCGGCATGGCCACCGTCACGAAGTCGGCCGGCACCTTCAAGACCTTCGCCTCCGGCGGTGACGCCATCTTCGCCGGCGGCTCGCGCTGCTCGCTCGGCTTCAATGTCACCGCGGGCGACGGCTCGCCCGCCTTCCTGACCGCGGGCCACTGCACGCTGGCCGGCGACCAGTGGTCGGACGCCGAGGGCGGCCAGCCGATCGCCACCGTCGACCAGTCGACCTTCCCCGGCGACGGCGACTTCGCGCTCGTGAAGTACGACGACCCGGCGACCGAGGCCCCGAGCGACGTCAACGTCGGCGGCGGGCAGACCGTCCAGATCGCCCAGGCCGCGGAGGCCGAGGTCGGTCAGCAGGTGTCGCGGATGGGTAGCACCACCGGGCTGAACGAGGGCCAGGTCCTCGGACTCGACGCCACCGTCAACTACCCCGAGGGCACCGTCACCGGGCTCATCCAGACCGATGTCTGCGCCGAACCCGGCGACAGCGGCGGCTCGCTGTTCACCCAGGACGGCCTGGCCATCGGCCTGACCTCGGGCGGCAGCGGCGACTGCACGGTCGGCGGCGAGACCTTCTTCCAGCCGGTCACCACCGCCCTGGAGGCGGTCGGCGCGACGCTCGGCGCGGGTGGCGCGGCCGGCGGTGACGCCGGCGCGGGTGCCGGTGATGAGGCCGGCGCCGGTGGCGACGGAGCCGGTGCGGGTGACGAGGCCGGTGCCGGTGACGAGGCCGGTGCGGGTGCTGGTGAAGAGGCCGGCGCCGGTGAGCAGGCCGGTGGCGAGGAAGCCGGAGCCGGTGAAGAGGCAGGCGTCGGTGAAGAGGCAGGCGTCGGCGACGAGACCGGCACGGGTGAGGAGACGGGCACCGGCGTCGAGGACGGCTCGGGCCTGACCCAGACCAACTGATCCCTTCTTCATCGCTCGACATCGCTCGACATCTCACCTGCTCGACCTCCACCGTTCCGTTTCGACACGGTGCAGACCCACCCCGGCCCTGCCTCGCGGTTGCGGCCGGTGGTGGACCGGTCCGGCCCTCCGGCGGGAGGGCCGGACCGGTCTGTTTTCCGCTCGTGAGCCGACGGGGCCGGCGAGGTCAGCCGGCCGCCCGGGCCCTGAGCAGCAGCAGCGCGATGTCGTCGGTCCGCTCCCGCGTGGCCGCGCCGTGCCGGACCAGTTCGTCGGCCAGCTCGTCCAGGGGCCCGTCGCCGGCCTCGGCGAGCCTTCGCCCGAGAGCGGCGAGCGCGTCCTCGATGTCGGCACCGGGCGACTCGATCAGCCCGTCGGTGTAGAGGACGAGCACTGCGCCGGGCGCCAGGTCCACCTGCGTCGTCGGATAGGTGGCCGCGCTGTCGATGCCCAGCAGCGGGCCCCCGGCCAGGTCCAGCACCCGCACCCGGCCGTCGGGCCGGCGCAGCAACGGCGGCGGATGCCCAGCCCGCGCCATCACGGCCCGCCCGTGTTCCGGATCGAGCCGCAGATACAGACAGCTGGCGAACAGATCGGCACCGAGGTCGATCAGCAGCCGATTGGTACTGCGCATGACCTCCTCGGGGGCCTGACCGACCGTCGTGTAGGCACGTACGGCGGTACGGATCTGCCCCATCAGCCCGGCCGCGGTCACGTTGTGGCCCTGTACGTCCCCGATCACCGCCGCCGCCTGCCCCTGCGTCGGCACCAGGTCGTAGAAGTCGCCGCCGATCTCCATGCCCTGGGTGGCGGGGAGATAGCGCGCGGCCGCCTCGATGCCGGGCAGCCGCGGCAGCGAGTGCGGCAGCAGCGCCTCCTGCAAGCCGTGCGCCAACTGGTGCTTGACGTCGTAGAGCACCGCCCGCTCCAGGGCCTGGGCGATCAGCCCGCCCAGACTCGTCAGCACCGCCCGCTCGTCCGCGGGGAAGCGGTGCGGCTCGGCGTAGGCCAGCACACAGGTGCCCACCGGGCGGCCGGAGGCGATCAGCGGCAGATACGCCCAGGCCGCGAAGCCGTCGGGCGTGGCGTGCCGCTCCGGATACAGGCGCTCCAGCTGCTCCCGGGACTCGAAGAACCCGGGCACCCCGGTGGTCAGCACGTGCGTGTCGGGAGTCCGCTCGGCCAGCGGCAGCCCGTCGAACCGTTCCACGGTGTGCGGGTCCGGGTATCCGCGGTGGCCCAGCACGTGCAGGCGGCCGGCCCGGGACCCGAGGACGACCAGCGCCTGGCTGCCCACGGCCGGTGCGATCTCGTCCGCGACCAGTTGCACGACGTCCTGCACGCTCACCGCCTCGGTCAGCGACGCGGCCAGGCCCAGCACCTGGGAGATGGTCACGAGCCGGTGCGGTGCGCTCCCGGTCTGCGGTCCGGCCCGGTTCATCTCCGTCACGGCCCGCGCCCTGCCGATGCGTACGCTCAGCCCGGTCGTGCTCGGATACAGGCGGAACGACAGCCAGTCGCCGGGCGGCCGCAGCGCCACGAACGACGTGGCGTGCTGGCTCATCAGCGCGGCCCGGTAGCGGTCCTCGTACGCGGGGTCGTTGAGCCAGGGAACCGACGCCCACAGCGGGGCGCCGAGCAGCCCGGCAACCGGAACGCCGATCAGCTCGGCGGCCGCCGCGTTCGCGAAGCTCACCCGCCCGTCCAGATCGAGCGAGCACAGCCCGTACGGCAGCCGGGCCACCATCCGCGCCGCCTCCACCGAGCCGAGCGTGCCGGCCGCACCGCCCATCAGGGGCGAGACGAGGAGATCGGGCTCGGCGTGCAGGGGACGGCTCTCCTGTGTGGCGCGCTCCAGCCGCACCGCGAGCCGGTCGCAGGCCGCGGTCAGATGATCCCGCTCCCGGTCGGACAGCTCCGGCGGATGTGAACCGGGCCAGGTCACGAAAACTCCGCCGTACGTGGTGGACGAGGTGGCGACCGGCAGCGCGGCCAGCGCGAAGGGGTAGGGCAGCACCACCGCGACACGCGGATAGCGGGCCGCCATCTCCTCCTCGCCGCCGACCCAGACCAGCCGCCGCTCGCGCACCGCCTCGGCGACCGGGATCCGCGCGTTCACCCCCACCCGCTCCCACGGCGCCGCGAACGCCCGGGGCAGCCCCGCCATCACCGCCATCTCCAGCACCGATCCGTCGGCCGCCAGCAGATAGACCGCGCCGGAGTGCGCGTCGACGTCGTCCATCATCGAGGCCAGCGCCAGCGACAGCAGCGGGCGGCCGACCCGCGTCCTGGCGGCCGCCGACGTCTGTGCGGACGTCTGTGTGTCGGACACGCCGACCACCTCCTCGCACGGCCGCGTGACGGAGCCCGGGGGCCGAGGGGCCGGTACCAGGTGCTCAGGGGCCCAGTGCTCAGGGCTCAGGGGCCCCGGGGTCAAATCTCTCTCTTGGCGGCTCATCGCGCACGGCGAGCCGAGTCATCGCGCGGCTCCTCGGAACCGTCACAGGGGCTGCGCGGGTGCCCCACAAGCGCTGTAATGGCCAACGTGGTCAGTGAGGGCGCTGCGGAACGCGGAACGAGAACGCTGCGTGCCGAAGTTGCCCTGGAAACGCTCACGGCCGACCCGGACTCACCGGAACGGCTTCGCCGCGTCCTCGAACAGGCGCTCGTCTTCGCGGGGGCGACGTTCGCCGCCGTCTACACACCCGGGGAGGACGGCGACCAGCTGAGCCTGGTGGAGTCCGTCGGCGTGCCGAGGACGCTGTACGGGCTGCGCGACAGCTATCCCCGCTCCGGCGGGTCCCCGGTGGCCGACACGCTGCGCACCGGCCGGCCGGTGTGGCTCGGTCCCGAGGAGATCGCCGCCTCCCCGGAGTCCCGGCGGGCGCTCTCTCGGGAGTTCTTCCTGGCGGCCCTTCCCGCACAGGGGGACGACGGCGGCGTCTGCCTCCTCGCCGCGCGCGAGGACCCGGCCGGCTTCGACACCGACGACCGCGAGTGCCTCGAACTGGTCGCCGACGCCGTCGTCTGCCCCGTCCCGGCCCGGGCCGCCGAGGACGAGGAACTGTCGCCAGGCGCGTTCAGCCTCGCCATGGACACCGGACGCGTCGAGGTCGGCGAGGAGGTCCTGGACCTGTTCGGGCTCACCCGGGACGAGTTCGACGGCAAGGTCGAGACCCTGCTGCGCCTGACCGTCCCGGAGGACCTGCCCTCGCTGATGTCCGTGGTCGAGGCCGACCACATGTCCATCGGCGAGCGCGAGCTGGAGTTCCGGGTGCTCCAGCCCGCCGGCCCGCCCAACTGGCTCAGGCTGCGCGGCCGCCTCCTGCTGGGCGGCGAGGGCCGGCCGATGCGGCTCGTGGGCACCGTCGGCGACGCCTCCAAACTGCGCTCCGACATCACCGACGTGGCCCGCGTCCAGCGCCTGGCCGCCGCCCTCGCCATCGCCGGCACCGTCCGCGACGTCAGCCAGGCCGTCGTCTCCGCGCTGCGGGGGCCTCTCCAGGCGGATCGGATCGCGCTCGCCGAGCTGGAGGGCGACCGGCTCGTCGTCACCGTCCTCGACCCGCCCGAGCCGGAGGTGTGGCCCGAGCTGTGGCGCCTGGAGTGGCGCTCCGAATGGCCCGACGCGCCCGTGCGCGCCATGCCCACCCTCGCCACCGCCCTGCGTGAGGGCCGCGCCCAGATCTGGCCCGCAGGCACCGCCCTGGAGCCCGCCCTCGCCGATGTCGGCCCCGGCGGCCTCGCCGTGCTGCCGCTGCCCGCGGGGGGCCGTATGGCGGGCGCCTGCCTGATCGGCTGGGACACCCCGCACGACTTCGGCCCCGACGAGCGCGCCCTGCTCACCGCCTCCGCCGGCCTCGCCGGCCAGGCCCTGATGCGCGCCCACGCCTTCGACGCCGAGCACGAACTCGTCGGCATGCTCCAGCGCCAGCTGCTGCCGCGCCGCCTGCCCAAACTCCCCGGCGCGGTCGCCGTCGCCCGCTATCTGCCCAGCACGGCCGGACTGGAGCTCGGCGGCGACTGGTACGACGTGATCCCGCTGCCCGACCACCACGTCGCCCTGGTCATCGGCGACGTCCAGGGCCACAGCGCGGGCGCCGCCACCCTCATGGGCCAGATGCGTACCGCGCTGCGCGCCTATGCGGTCGAGGGCCATCCGCCGGACGTGGTCGTCTCGCACGCCAACCGGCTCCTGACGGACATGGAGACCGACCTCTTCGCCACCTGTGCCTACGTCGACATCGACCTGGAGGAGGGCTCCGCCTGGCATGTGCGCGCCGGACACCTGCCGCCCGTCCTGCGCCACCCCGACGGCAGCACCGAGATCCCCGAGTCGGACGGCGGCCCGCCGCTCGGGGTCGTCACACAGGCCGACTTCCCGATGAGCCCGCTGCGGCTGCAACCCGGGACGCTGATCGCCCTGACCACGGACGGCCTGGTCGAGTCCGCGGAGTCCGACATCGACACCGGCATGGACCGCCTCGCCCACGAACTGGCCGCCTCCGACCCCGCCCACCTCGGACTCGTCGCCGACGCCCTCCTCGGCAACGCCCGCCGCAGCGACGACGTCGCCCTGCTGCTCATGCGCTACGACGGCATGGCCGTACGCCCGCGGCGCGAGAGCTGGACGGTGTGGCGCGTCCCCGAGGCCGTCCGGCACGCCCGCCGCTTCACCCGCCGCACCCTGCGCACCTGGGGCGTCCCCGAGGACGCCTCGGACACCGTCCTGCTGGTCGTCTCCGAACTCGTCACCAACGCCCTCGTGCACACCGACGGCCGGGTCCGCCTCGACCTCACCCTCATCAACCACCGGATGCGCGTCTCTGTCGCCGACGCCTCCCCGCGCACCCCCGTCAAGCCGACCAGCATCGGCTGGGAGGCCACGGGCGGCCGCGGCATCCTCCTCGTCGAGGCCATGTCGGCGGCCTGGGGGTCCCTGCCCGTCAGCGGCGGCAAACAGGTGTGGAGCGAAGTCCCGCTGGAGGCGTGACGACGGGCCGCGCAGCTGGGTACCCGGCGCCGGGAAACCCCGAGAGGAGTGATACGTCATGACCCAGCACGTCAGCGACATCATGACCGGCGCACCGGTCACCGTGGAGCCACTGACCTCCGTGACCGCGGTGGCCCGGATCATGCGCGACCAGGACCTGGGCGCCGTCCTGGTGACGGACGGCGACGAACTGCGCGGCCTGGTCACCGACCGCGACCTGGTGGTGCGCTCGCTCGCCGACGGCGGCGACCCCGAGCAGACCACCGTCGTCGGCGCGTGCAGCGACGACCTGGTGACGGTGACCCCCGAGGACGACCTGGACCACGCGGTGGAGCTCATGCGCGAGCACGCCGTACGCCGGATCCCGGTCGTCGAGGGCGGACACCCCGTCGGCATCGTCGCTCTCGGCGACCTGGCGATGGAACGCGACCCGGAGTCGGCGCTCGGCGACATCAGCGCGGCCCGGCCCAACACCTGAGCACCCGAACGGGTGCTTCCCGCCCGCCCTGTACTCAGCACCGCCCCCGTAAGGGGAGGGACAGCACGGCAGTGCTGGAACAGGGAGGCGGTCGGGAGTGGAGCGTGAGCGGTCCGGGGCACGTCCGGGGACACGGTTCGCCGACGCGGCGGACGGACGCCTGCCCGTCCTCGACGGCGGCGGGCGACTGCTGCGCAAGGCGTTCCCCGACCACTGGTCGTTCCTCCTGGGCGAGCTCGCCCTCTACAGCCTGGTCGTTCTCGTCCTGACGGGCGTATGGCTGACCCTGTTCTTCCGGCCCGAGATGACCGAGGTGCTGTACGACGGCCGATATGTGCCGCTGCGCGGCGTGCGCATGTCGGCCGCCTTCGACTCCACCGTGCGCATCAGCTTCGACGTGCGCGGCGGCCTGCTGATGCGGCAGGTGCACCACTGGGCGGCCCTCGTCTTCGTCGCCGCGATCGGAGTGCACCTGCTGCGGATCTTCTTCACCGGGGCCTTCCGCCGCCCCCGTGAACTCAACTGGGTCGTCGGGCTCACGCTGTTCGTGCTCGCCCTCGCAGAGGGCTTCGCCGGCTACTCGCTGCCCGACGATCTGCTGTCCGGCACGGGCATGCGCATCGCCCAGGGCATCATGCTGTCGATCCCCGTCGTCGGCACATACGTGAGCATGTTCGCCTTCGGCGCCGAGTTCCCGGGCGAGGACATCATCACCCGGCTGTACGCCCTGCACGTCCTGCTGCTGCCCGGCGCCCTCATCGCTCTGGTCACCGTGCATCTCATCCTGGTCTTCCACCTCAAGCACACCCAATGGCGCGGCCCGGGCCGCTCGCAGCGCAACGCCGTCGGAAAACCCTTCTTCCCCCGGTTCACGGCGACGACCACCGGCCTGTTCCTGATGGTCTTCGGGGTGCTCGCGCTGCTCGGCGGCCTCGCCCAGATCAACCCGGTGTGGACCTACGGCCCCTACCGTCCCGACCTTGTCTCGACCGGCGCCCAGCCCGACTGGTACGTCGGCTTCCTGGAGGGCGCGCTGCGGCTCGTCCCGCCGTGGGAGACGAATCTCGCCGGTCACACCCTGATGTGGAACGTGCTGCTCCCGGCGGTCGTCCTGCCGGGGCTGATGTTCCTCGCCCTGTACCTCTACCCGTTCGTCGAACAGCGTCTGACCGGTGAGGGACAGCGGGAGCAGCACCTGTGCGACCGGCCCCGCGAACGCCCCGTCCGCACCGGACTCGGCGTCGCCGGCATCACCTTCTACGGCGTCCTGCTGCTGGCCGGCGGCAACGACGTCGTCGCGCAGACCTTCCGGATCTCGGTGAACACCCTGACCTGGGTGCTGCGCGTGGCCCTGATCGTCGGCCCGGTCGTCGCGTTCATGCTCACCCGACGGCTGTGCCACGCACTGATGGCCGCCGAGCGGGAACGGCTCCGGGAGGGGGTGGAGTCGGGGGACGTGCGGCAGACCGTCGAGGGCGGCTACGCGAGCGACCACCGTCCGCTCGGGGCCGGTCGGCCCGGAGCCCCGCTCACCCCTCCCGGTCGACGTACTGGAACACCAGCCCCAGAACACCGCGGGCCAACACGGCACACCCGATGAGGAACAGCCACAGCCCGTAGACCACCCCCGTGGCGGCCACGGCGAAACCCAGCGCCGTGACCACCGGCCACCGGCTGTCCGGCGGGAAGAACTCCAACGGGCCCGCGCCGTCGGCCACTTCGGCGTCGCCGAGGTCCTGCGGGCGCCGGCCCTTGCGGCGGTACTGCACCGCACTGAAGAAGGAGACGACGGCGCCCATCAGGAACGCGATCACCAGCACCGCCGTCCCGGCCGGCTCCTGGGACCACCAGCCGTACAGGGCGGCCACTCCCGCGAAGAACAACGCCACCACACCGAACAGCAAGGCCTCGGTCCTCATCGCAGCCCCTGCTCCTTCTCCTGCTGGACGATCCCCGGATGGTGCAGATCGAACGCCGGCGCCTCGGACCGCACCCGGGGCAGCGCGAGGAAGTTGTGACGCGGCGGCGGACACCCGGTCGCCCATTCCAGCCCCCGCCCGTACCCCCAGGGGTCGTCCACGGTCACTGGCCGCCCGTAGCGGGCGGTGCGCCAGACGTTGTAGAGGAAGGGCAGGGTGGACACCCCGAGCAGGAACGCCCCTGCCGACGACAGGGAGTTGAGCAGGGTGAAGCCGTCGGCGGCCAGGTAGTCGGCGTACCGGCGGGGCATGCCCTCCTCGCCCAGCCAGTGCTGCACCAGGAAGGTCAGCTGGAACGCCGGGAACAGCAGCCAGAAGTGCAGCTTGCCCAGCCGCTCGTCGAGCAGCTTCCCGGTGAACTTGGGCCACCAGAAGTAGAACCCGGCGAACATCGCGAACACCACGGTGCCGAACAGCACGTAGTGCAGATGCGCCACGATGAAGTACGAGTCGGTGAGGTGGAAGTCCAGTGGCGGCGAGGCGATGATCACCCCGCTCAGCCCGCCCAGCAGGAACGACACCAGAAAGCCCAGCGCCCACAGCATCGGCGTCTCGAACGACAGCGACCCCCTGTACATGGTGCCGATCCAGACGAAGAACTTGATCCCGGTGGGCACGGCGATCAGGAACGACATCAGGGAGAAGAACGGCAGCAGTACGGCGCCGGTGGCGAACATGTGGTGCGCCCACACGACCGCGGACAGCATGGTGATCGCGACGGTCGCGCCGATCAGCGGCAGATAGCCGAACAGCGGCTTGCGTGAGAACACGGGGATGATCTCCGTGATGATCCCGAAGAACGGCAGGGCCACGATGTAGACCTCGGGATGACCGAAGAACCAGAACAGGTGCTGCCACAGGATCGCCCCGCCGTTCGTCGCGTCGAAGACGTGCGCGCCGAACTTCCGGTCCGTCTCCAGCGCCAGCAGCGCCGCGGTGAGCACGGGGAACGACGGCAGCACGAGGATCGAGGTGAACAGCACGTTCCAGGTGAAGATCGGCATCCGGAACATGGTCATGCCGGGGGCCCGCAGGCACATGATGGTGGCGATGAAGTTGACGGCGGTCAGTGTCGTCGACACGCCCGTCACCACCAGGCCCATCACCCACAGGTCGGCGCCCGCCCCGGGGGAGTGGTAGGCGCTGTTCAGCGGGGCGTAGGCGAACCAGCCGAACGCCGCCGCCCCGCCGGGGACGACGAAGCCCGCGACGACCATCAGCCCGCCGAAGAGGTACATCCAGTACGACAGGGCGTTGAGCCGCGGGAAGGCCAGGTCCGGGGCGCCGATCTGCAGGGGCATCACGACGTTGGCGAAGCCGGCGAACATCGGGGTCGCGAACAGCAGCATCATGATCGTGCCGTGGATCGTGAAGAGCTGGTTGTAGGTGTGCTCGTTCACGAACTGCAGCCCCGGGCGGGCGAGTTCGGCCCGTATGGCCAGGGCCAGCAGGCCGCCCAGAAGGAAGAAGCCGAAGGCCGTGACCATGTACAGACGGCCGATCACCTTGTGGTCGGTCGTCGAGGTCCAGCGCAGCAGCGCCCTGCCGAGCGAGCGCTCAGGGACGCCGGGCCACTCGGCGGCCTCCCCATGTTCCGACAAATCCGTCATCGTCCTCCTCTCCGGACCGCGGCGACGCTACCGCCGCCCACCAGGGAGCCGTTCGCGCCACGCCCTGTGGTTTGACCGGATCACCACAGGGGACTCGTTGGCACAGCACGGAAGGACGGAGCGCCCCCGGCCCCGCAGCGGCCGGGGGCGGCGACGGACTCAGAAGGAAGATGAAACGCTGTGACCGCGCAGACCAGTGAGCCAAAACCCGTTGTCCGACGGCCAGAGACGGGCTGGTCCAGGGCCCGCCGACTGCGGAGCGAACGCGCTTTGCGGACCTGTCTCCCGGCGGTCGAGGACCGGAGCACACCGCGCACGGCCCGCCCGGAATCCGAGGGGAACATTTTCCGCGGCGAGGACTGACCGCCCGCGGCCATGACCAACGGCTCCCGGCCGCCGTAACCCGGAGCCCACCGCTGCCGTAACCGACGAGCCACACCCCCGCCATGGTCCGTTCCCCGGGGGACGCACTATGGTGACGCAGATGAAGGCTCTCGTGCTGTCCGGGGGTGCCGGTACGCGGTTGAGGCCGATCACACACACCTCGGCCAAGCAACTGGTTCCCGTGGCGAACAAGGCTGTCCTGTTCTACGGCCTGGAATCCATCGCCGCAGCGGGTATCACCGACGTCGGAATGATCGTCGGTGACACCGCCGCGGAGATCGAGGAGGCGGTCGGCGACGGATCGCGCTTCGGTCTGAAGATCACCTACATCCCTCAGGAACGCCCCCTGGGACTCGCCCACGCGGTGCTGATCGCCCGGGACTATCTCGGCGACGACGACTTCGTGATGTACCTGGGCGACAACTTCATCGTCGGCGGCATCACCGACCTCGTCGAGGAGTTCCGCGCAAACCGGCCCGACGCCCAGATCCTGCTCACCCGCGTGCCCGACCCCCGCTCCTTCGGCGTCGCCGAACTCGACCCCACCGGGCAGGTCATCGGCCTGGAGGAGAAACCCGAACGCCCCAAGAGCGACCTCGCCCTGGTCGGGGTGTACCTGTTCACGCCCTTGATCCACGAGGCGGTGCGCTCCATCGAGCCGTCCTGGCGAGGCGAGCTGGAGATCACCCACGCCATCCAGCAGCTGATCGACACCCGCGCCGACGTACGCTCCACGACCATCAAGGGCTACTGGAAGGACACCGGGAACGTCACGGACATGCTCGAGGTGAACCGGATGGTCCTGGAGAGCTTCGACCGCCGTATCGACGGCGAGGTGGACGAGGCGACCGAGACCGTCGGCCGGGTCGTGGTGGAGGAGGGGGCGCGGATCGTGAACTCACGCATAGTCGGCCCCGTCGTCATCGCCGCCGGCACGGTGGTCAGCGACTCCTACGTCGGCCCCTTCACCTCCGTCGCGGAGAACTGCCGGATCACCGACAGCGAGCTGGAGTTCTCCATCGTCCTGCGTGACTCCTCGATCCGCGGCGTGGGCAGGATCGAGTCCTCACTGATCGGCCGCCATGTCGAGGTGACCCCGGCACCCAGTGTGCCCAGCGCCCACCGTCTCGTCCTCGGAGACCACAGCAAGGTGCAGATCCATTCATGAACCTCCTCGTCACCGGCGCCGCCGGGTTCATCGGCTCCGCGTACGTCCGCGGGCTCCTCGCCTCCGGCGAACCCGACGCGCCACGGATCACGGTGCTGGACAAGCTCACCTACGCCGGCACCCTCGACAACCTCGAACTCGACCATCCCCGGCTGGAGTTCGTGCAGGGCGACATCCGTGACGCCGAACTCGTCGACAAGCTGATGGCCGACGCCGACCACGTGGTGCACTTCGCCGCCGAGTCACACGTCGACCGTTCGATCACCGGGGCGGACGACTTCGTCCTCACCAACGCGGTGGGCACGCAGACCCTGCTGGAGGGGGCCCTGCGCCAGGGCGTGGAGACCTTCGTGCACATCTCCACCGACGAGGTCTACGGCTCCATCCAGGAGGGCTCCTGGCCCGAGGAGCACCCGCTGCGGCCCAGCTCCCCGTATTCCGCCTCGAAAGCCTCCTCCGACCTGCTCGCCCTGGCCTATCATCACACCCACGGCCTGGACGTCCGGGTCACCCGCTGCTCCAACAACTACGGCCCGCACCAGTTTCCCGAGAAGGTCATCCCGCTGTTCATCACCAATCTCCTCGACGGGAAGAAGGTCCCGCTGTACGGGGAGGGCCTCAACGTCCGCGACTGGCTGCACGTCGAGGACCACTGCCAGGGCGTCGAACTCGTGCGCACCAAGGGCCGCCCCGGCGAGGTGTACAACATCGGCGGCGGCACCGAACTGAGCAACAAGGAGCTGACCGGCCTGCTGCTCGAGGCCTGCGGCGCGGACTGGGACAGCGTGGAGTACGTCACCGACCGCAAGGGCCACGACCTGCGCTACTCGGTCGACTGCTCCAAGGCGCGCACCGAGCTCGGCTACCGCCCCCGGCACGACTTCGCGGACGGCCTCGCCGACACCGTCGCCTGGTACCGGGACAACCGCGCCTGGTGGGAGCCGCTGAAGCGACGCGCCCAGGGACTGTCATGAGGTGGCTGGTCACCGGCGCGGGCGGCATGCTCGGCCACGACATGGTGGACGAACTCCGGCGCCGCGGCGAGGAGGTGACAGGGCTGGACCGCACCGCCCTGGACATCACCACCGCCGAAGCCGTCGAGGGGGCGTTCGCCGAGCACCGCCCCGACATCGTGGTCAACTGCGCCGCGTACACGGCCGTCGACGACGCCGAGAGCGACGAGGAACGGGCGCTGCGGATCAACGGCGACGGACCCCGGCTGCTGGCCCGCGCCGCCGCCGAGCGGGGCGCCCGACTGGTCCACATATCCACCGACTACGTCTTCCCCGGCGACGCCCGCACCAGTCCCTACCCCGAGGACCACCCGCCCGCCCCTCGCACGGCCTACGGCCGCACCAAGCTCGCCGGAGAACAGGCCGTGCTGCGCGAACTGCCCGGCGCGGGCGTCGTCGTACGCACCGCCTGGCTCTACGGAGTCCACGGCCGCAGCTTCGTGCGTACGATGGCCGAGCTCGAAGCCCGCCGCGACACCGTCGACGTAGTCGACGACCAGCGCGGACAACCGACCTGGAGCGCGGACGTCGCCGAAGGCATCGCGGACCTCGGCCCCCGGGTGGGCCGCGACGCGAGCGGCGTCCTGCACGCCACGAGTTCCGGCGAGGCCACCTGGTACGAACTGGCTCGCGAGGTGTTCGCGCACCTCGGAGCCGACCCGGACCGGGTGTGCCCCGTCAGCAGCGCGGCCTTCCCACGGCCCGCGCCGCGCCCCGCATACAGCGCCCTCGCGCACGGCCGCTGGCAGCGGCTCGGCCTGCCGCCGCTGCGTGACTGGCGCACCGCTCTGCACGAAGCAATTCCCCGGATCCGCAAGGAGTCCCCTGCGTGAAACGCCATGAGTTCCTGCGGGAGCTGCACAAGGCCAGCGCCAACCGCAACTACCTGGAGATCGGAGTCAACGACGGCCGCAGCCTGACACTGTCCCGTGTCCCCAGCGTCGCCATCGACCCCGCCTTCAAGGTGGTCACTGAAATCAAGTGCGACGTCCACCTGGTGAAGGCCACCAGCGACGACTTCTTCGCCCGTGACAATCCCCTCGCCCACCTCAAGGGCGGCCGCCACCCGGTGCGCAACCTGCGCCGGGGCCGCAGCCCGATCGGGTACTGGCGGCGTACGACCCTCGATCTGTCGTTCATCGACGGCATGCACCTGTTCGAGTACGCGCTGCGCGACTTCATGAACGTGGAGAAGCACTCCGACTGGTCGAGCGTGATCGTCCTGGACGACATGCTGCCGCGCAACATCGACGAGGCGGCCCGCGACCGGCACACCGGCGCCTGGACGGGCGACGTCTACAAGGTCTACGAGATCCTCAAGCGGTACCGCCCCGACCTGGTCACCGTCCACGTCGACACCCAGCCCACCGGACAGCTCGTCGTCTTCGGCGCCGATCCCGGCAACACCGTGCTGCACGACAAGTACGACGAGATCATGGCCGAGTACAACGTGCCGGACCCGCAGAAGGTCCCCGAGGCGATCCTGGAACGGGTGCGGGCGGTGCAGCCCGAGACGCTGGTACAGGCGCCGTTCTGGCGCGCCATGGTGAAGGCCCGCAACCTCGGCGTGCCGCGCTCCCGCGGCTGGGAACCGCTGCGCAACGCTGTGGAACAGCTCTCCGTCAGCCGGTGAACCGCTGCCCGGAACCCCGGCTGCCGACGGCGGCCGGGGTTCCGGGCGTTCAGGGTCAGGCGCCGGGGTTCCCGCCGCGCAGGGCCGTGTAGTAGGCGGAGCAGGTGGAGTAGGCGGAGCAGGCGGCGTACGACGGCAGCAGACCCGACCGCTCCGCCTCCGCCCCCTCGATTCCCAAGGAACGCAACTTCATCGCCTCCATGCCTTGAGCCGGGAGGCCGCCTTCCCCCGGACCCTGCCGAGCACACGCCGCGCCTTGCGGGCCAGCCGCAGTGCGACGCCGGGCTGCGGCTTCCGCACCACCTGCACACCGCCCATCCCACCGCGCAGGGCGAACGGCAGCGCGAGGAAGCGCGGCTCGTCGGCATCCGGCGCCGGACACAGCGCGACCCGCCAGGCCGCGCCCTTCAGCCGCCCGACGGGCAGCACGGCCTCCAGAGCGGCCGCGGAGCCGTCGGAGGACGGGGACAGGGTGCCCGGACCGTCGAAGGAGGTGGTGCCGCCGCTGAACCGCAACCGCACCTCGGTGTCGCCGGGGACGTGCAGCGGCAGGGGCGCGCTCAACCGGTCACCGGTGACGGTGACCTTCTCGGGCGCGAGGTCACCCAGGCCCAGGCGTTTGGTCGCCCGGTCGACGTCCAGGGCGAGGCTGCCCTGCCGTTCGGTCCAGTACGGCAGCACGACACGGCCGCCGACCAGGCCGGCGGACCCGGCCGTCCGGCCCTTGCGGGGGACCGGACCGAGGCGGCACTCCTTGGTCCAGCCGCCCAGCTTGACGCGGACGAAGGCGTCCCACAGCCCGGCGTCCGGCGGGGTGCCGCCGGCCGCGGTGGCGGGATCGACGGCGGCCGTCGCGCGCAGCACCAGCCGGACCCGCTCACCCTCCTGAGCCGGGACGATCTCGCGGGTGAACTCCACGGGCTGGAAGTACTGCGCGCCGCTGGAGCGCTCCCGCAGCATCAGCTCGGCCGTGGCCTTGCCGAAGCGGGCGACGCTGTCGGCCTCCACCCAGGCGACCGCCTCGGCGATGTCCTTGGGCGGTCCTTCCAGCCGGGTGCCGGTGGGGCGCGCCGGGTACGTCATCGGCCGGCCGCCGCTCGTGTACTCGGCGGCGAGGTCGATCCGCAGCGAGCCGTCCTCCCACCGGATGCTTCCGGGCTCGGCCTTGAGGGCGACCGAGGTCTCCCACTCGGCGAACGCCACGACGTCGTCGGCCCGGTCGGCCCCGATCAGCGCGGCGACGATCCGCTGCGTGGGCTGGAGCCCGGCCGCCGCACCGGGCCCGAAGCGCTCGACGACGACCCCGTGGATCTCGTCGAACAGCTCCTTGCGGTAGTCCGCCGGCAGGGCGAGCAGGCGCCGGCCGCGCATGCGCTCGACCATCTCGTTGCGCAGCCAGCGCCGGTGGAGCTTGTCGCGCACCGGTCCCGGCTCGGTGTACCGCTCGACGACGTCGAGGGCCTCGCGGAGGTTCTTGAAGTACCCGACCGGGTCGAAGCGCTGGAAGCCCGCGTTGGAGGCGTCGTCCCGTCGGACGTGGTAGTAGCAGACGTAGTCGCTGAGCACCGAGACGTTGTCCGCGCGCAGGAACGCCTCGGTGACGAAGACGTGGTCCTCGAGGCGCCGCCTGCCCTCCGGAAACCTCAGGCCGATGTCGTCCAGGAAGGCCCGGCGGAACATCTTGTGCGGA
This sequence comes from Streptomyces sp. NL15-2K, assembly GCF_030551255.1. GTDB lineage: Bacteria > Actinomycetota > Actinomycetes > Streptomycetales > Streptomycetaceae > Streptomyces. The sequence continues at coordinate 761,010 of NZ_CP130630.1, read as the reverse complement.
GTGAGGCTGTCGATCAGGGGGGCGTTCTCGACGGTGGCGCGCGGGTGGTTGCGGCGGAACAGTTCCACCGGCACGGACCGGCCGCGGCCGGCCATCTTGCCGATCACCACGTCGGCGCCGTTGGCCACCCCGTAGTCGTACATCCGCTCCAGGGCCTCGTCGCCGAGGTAGTCGTCGTTGTCCACGAACATGACGTACTCGCCCTTGGCGGCGGCGATCCCGACGTTGCGGGGCTTGCCCGACCACCCGGAGTTCTCCTGGTGGACGACCGTCACCCGAGCGTGCTCGGCGGCGAGCGCGTCGAGGCGCGCGGGCGTGCCGTCGGTGGAACCGTCGTCGACGAAGATCACTTCGTACTCGTCGGGAGGCAGCGACTGCCTCAGCAACGAGGCGACGCAGTCCTCGATGTAGGTCCCCGGGTTGTAGACGGGAACGATGACGCTGACCTTGACCGGCATCGAGCTGCGGGCCCCCTCAAGTCGCTGGTGCCCCGACAGGCGACGTTCGCCCCGTCGCGGCAAACGTTGCCTGTCGGGGCACTAGCCATGGGCGGAGCGGCTGGTTGCGCGTGGGCAGATGCTAACGCCACCGGCTGTGAAGCCCATCACCGGCCTGCCGCTGCGCGGTGTCGCACGGCGGCCCTTGACCGTCCACCGGCGCCGGTCGGCCTACGCTGGCCCCGTGCGCCTGCTCCTGATGTCCGACACGCATCTCCCCAAACGGGCCAGGGAACTGCCCGCGCGGCTGCTCGCCGAGATCCCCCGCGCGGACGTCGTGTTCCACGCCGGGGACTGGGTCGACACGGCCACCCTCGACCTGCTGGAGAGCCGCTGTGGCCGGCTCGTCGCCGTGTACGGCAACAACGACGGGCCGGCGCTGCGCGCACGGCTCCCCGAGGTGGCGTACGCCGAACTGGCCGGCCTGCGCTTCGCGGTCGTCCACGAGACGGGTCCCGCGCAGGGCCGCGAGGCCCGCTGCGCCGCCCGCTTCCCGGACACCGACGTCCTGGTCTTCGGACACAGCCACATCCCCTGGGACACCACCGCCTCCACCGGCCTGCGCCTGCTCAACCCCGGCTCCCCGACCGACCGGCGACGTCAGCCCCACTGCACGTACATGACGGCGACGGCGGCCGACGGCCGGCTCACGGACGTGACACTGCACCGGCTGCCGCCGCGCTGACGGCCGGTTTCGGGCGCACCGGCCCGGGCACCCGGGACGCCCGACGACCAACCGCGTCGCCACCGAAGCCGAAACGACCACGAGGTGGTGTGAGTCATGCAGCACGACGCGTTCATCGGCCAGGTGCAGGCCCGAGCCCGGCTGGACAGCCGAGGGTCCGCCGAACGGGTGACCAGGGCCAGTCTGGAGACGCTGGGGGAACGCGTGCCGTCCACGGTGGCCGAGAAGGCCGCGGCTCAGCTTCCGCACGAGATCGGTGAGCATCTGCGCCGAGTGGCCCATCAGCCCGGCGAGCCCTTCACCGGCGAGCGGATGACCCAGGCGGACTTCTTCACCCGGGTCGCCGAGCGGGCCGGCACCTCCTACCCCAAGGCGATCCACGAGGCCCGCTGCGTGATCGAGGTGGCGGACGAGGCCACCAACGGGGCCCTCGGCACCGATGTCCGCCCGTCCCTCGACGCCGAACTGGAATCCGTCCTCTTCGCGGGCAGCAGCGGACACACGTGAGGGCCGCGCCAGGGATGGTCTGACACGGAGGCCGACCCCACGCCAAATTCGGTGGACCCATGGGCCGTTGCCCGCTGGACTGGGGCACGTGCTGATCGACGCCCCGCTCGTACGCAAGCTGCTCGCCGCCCAGTTCCCGCGGTGGGCGGAGCTTCCCCTCACCCCGGTCCCGCAGTCCGGCATGGACAACGCCACCTTCCGGCTCGGCTCCGACCTCTCCGTCCGGCTGCCGCGCTACGCCCGCTGGGCCGGACAGGTGGTGCGCGAGCACCGCTGGCTGCCACACCTCGCTCCCCAGCTGCCGCTGCCGGTCTCCGAGCCGATCGCGGCAGGCGAGCCGGGGGAGGGCTACCCGTACCCGTGGTCGGTGTACCGGTGGCTGGAGGGGGAGACGGCGAGGCCCGAGGACCTGACCGACCCCGTCCGGACCGCCCTCGACGTCGCCGGGTTCGTCAGGGCCCTCCGGGGTATCGACGCCACGGGCGGACCCGGCCCCGAGGACAGCAACGCCTTCCGCGGGGTGCCGATGGGCGACGAGCGGGACTCCATCGCCGGCGAGGCCCTCGTACGGTCCAGGATCGAGGCGCTGACGAAGACCGGCCTCGTCGACACGGACGCGGTGACCGAGGTGTGGGAGGCCGCCCTAGGGCCTGTGTCGAAAGTGGCGCCTGCCGGGCGACGCCTGGCACGCACTCTCGCCGCACCGGGCGAAAGCCCAAGTACAACCAGTACGAGGGCTTCCGCCCGGCACGCCGAGAGCACGCACCAGACGCCGCCCGGCCCGCCCTCCGGGCGGACGACGCCACTTTCGACACAGGCCCTAGCGGCGCCCGCCTGGGACCGGCCTCCGGTGTGGATCCACGGCGACCTCGACACCGGGAACCTGCTGACCGTGGACGGCCGGCTCAGCGCCGTCATCGACTTCGGGACCCTGGCCGTGGCCGACCCGGCGGTGGACCTGCTGCCCGCCTGGAAGATCCTGCCGACCCCGGCCGCCCGGGACGCCTTCCGGGAGGCGGTCGGCCTCGACGACGCGACCTGGGCACGGGGGCGCGGATGGGCGGTGGCCGGATCGCTGCCGGTGCCGGACGACCCGTTCTTCCAGGCGGATCCCGCCCGGGTGACGGCCGCCGTGCGGCACTTGGAAGCGGTCGTGGAGGACCACCGCCGTCACGGCTGACGGTCCGGGACGGCTCAGGCGTGCCGCAAGGGTGCGGCCGGGTGGATCGCGCCCGCCGTCGCCGTCAGTGGTGCGCCGCTGCCGCCCCAGCGCAGCGCGACGATCTCCGCGGCGACGGACACGGCGACCTCCTCGGGCGTACGGGCGCCGAGGTCGAGCCCCACCGGGGAGCGCAGCCGGGACAGCTCGCCCTCGGTGAGCCCGGACTCGGCCAGCCGCCTCATCCGCTCGTGGTGCGTACGGCGGCTGCCCATCGCCCCGATGTACGCGGCGGGCCGGCGCAGCGCCTCCTCCAGCAGCGGTACGTCGAACTTCGGGTCGTGGGTGAGCACGCAGACGACCGTGCGCTCGTCGGTCTCGGTGGACCTCAGGTAGCGGTGCGGCCAGTCCACGACCACCTCGACGCCCTCGGGGAAGCGCTGCGGCGTGGCGAAGACCGGGCGGGCGTCGCAGACCGTGACCCGGTAGCCGAGGAAGTCGCCGATGCGGGCGACAGCGGCCGCGTAGTCGATCGCGCCGAAGACCAGCATGCGCGGCGGCGGTGCGAAGGAGTGCAGGAAGACGGCGACGGAGTCCTCGCGCCGCTCGCCGTGCGGGCCGTAGTGGCGCAGGCCGGTGGCCCCGAGAGCGAGCTCGCCGCGCGCGTCGGCGGTGACGGCGACGTCCAGTCTGGACGTGCCGAGCGTGCCGGCGACCCGGTCGGGCCACACGGCGAGCGTTGCTCCGCGCGGCGCGGCCCCGTCGGTCACCGTGGCCACGGTCACCGGACTGCCCGCGGCGACCGAGTCGGCGACCGCGCCGAAGGACGGGTCCGACTCCCGCGTGACGGGCCGCACCAGCACGGTGATCTCGCCGCCACAGGTGAGGCCGACCGCGAAAGCATCCTCGTCGCTGTACCCGAAGACCTGAAGGCACGCCTCTCCGCTCGCGGTCACCTCCTGGGCGAGTTCGAAGACCGCTCCCTCCACACAGCCACCGGACACGCTGCCCACGACCTCGTCGCCCGGTCCCACCGCCATGGCCGCGCCAGGGTCGCGCGGGGCGCTGCGGCTGACCGCGACGACCGTGGCGAGCCCGAAGGGTTCCCGGTGGGCGTACCAGCGGCCGAGCACCGGAAGAATGTCACGCACGATCGGCTCCTCTCGGGTCCGCCGGCCGATGCCGGCATCGCATCCGGGCCACGAACGGCTCCGGACCGCCACACTCCCAGCATGAATCCGTTGCCGCCTCGCTCGCCCGTCTTCCTACGGCGAGGGCTCCTGCGTACTGGAGGGTGTGATTCCGGCCGATCGGGTACACGCACTGGAGCAGCGCAGGGCGCTGAGCCGAGGCGTCCGCGCACGGATCACGACCTGCTGGACCGGAAGGAATACCTGCTGAACGTGACGCGCCGTGTCGGTGGCTGAGCCCTCCGTGGTGGCCGAGAGTGACCTTACGTGAAGTTACTCCGGAGTCAGCAGTGTTGACGGTGTCGTGAAATCACCGGACTGTGATGGACATGCCGAATATACGCGCGCGTCTGCTCGTTGTTCTGGTTGTCCTCTCCGGATTCCTGACGGCCGGGGGCGTCAGACCCGCCACCGCCGAAGCCCTTCCCGACTCCCTCTGGTTCGACGACACCCCCGTCACCGTGCAGGACGGCGGATTCACCGACGGTCAGGGCCGCGAGGTCGTGCTGCGCGGCTACAACGTCTCCGGCGAGACCAAGCTGGCCGAGAACAACGGCCTGCCCTTCGCCTCGGGCGCCGACGCCAAGAAATCGGCGACCGCGCTCAGAGCCCTCGGCGGCGGCAACTCGGTCCGCTTCCTGCTCTCCTGGGCGTACGCCGAGCCCGTGCGCGGCCAGGTGGACACGGACTACCTGGCCGCCGCCACCGACCAGATGCGCGCCTTCCTCGACGCCGGCATCCGCGTCTACCCCGACTTCCACCAGGACCTCTACTCCCGGCACCTGTTCGACCCGGACAGCTGGTACACGGGTGACGGCGCCCCCAAGTGGGCCGTGGACGCCGGGAACTACCCGGACGAGAACTGCGGGATCTGCCTGTTCTGGGGCCAGAACATCACCCAGAACGAGGCGGTGAAGCGGGCGTCGTACGACTTCTGGCACAACGCGTACGGCCTCCAGGACGCGTTCCTGACCACCGCGCAGAAGACGATGGCCTACGTCAAACAGCACGTCAGCGCCGCCCAGTTCGCGGGCGTCGTCGGCTTCGACCCGTACAACGAGCCGCACGCCGGCGTGTACGACTCCGGCCAGACCAGCCGCGCCTGGGAGAAGGACGTGCTGTGGCCCTTCTATGAGAGGTTCCGCTCCCGCATGGACGCGGCCGGCTGGCAGGACAAGCCCGCCTTCGTGGAGCCGAACCTGTTCTGGAACGCCAACATCGGCTTCCAGAAGCAGGAGGGCGGACTGCTGGACGCCGGCGCCCTCGGACCGGACTACGTGTTCAACACCCACTTCTACGACCAGAAGGCCATCTCCGGCATCTTCATGCCGGGCAAGGCCGCGGACGGCCAGTACTCGGCCGACTTCGGGACGGTCCGCGACCGCGCCGAGGCCACCGGCACCGCCGGCATCATCAGCGAGTTCGGCCACCCCCTGGCAGGCACCGTCTCCGACAAGGCCCCGACGGTCCTCAAGGGGATGTACCAGGCGCTCGACTCCCGTCTGCCGGGATCCCGTTGGTGGTCGAATCCCGTCGGGTCCGGATCGGTGCTGTCCGGCACGCAGTGGCAGTGGGACATCTACAACGGACGCCACCACGAGCTGATGAACGGCAACCCCGACAAGGTGCTCACCTCCGGCGACGCCTGGAACGACGAGGACCTGTCGGCCGTACGCCTCGACGACTCGGGGAAGCCGACGCTGCGTCAGGACGGCCGGCTCCTCGACCGCCTCTACCCGAGCGCCACGGCCGGCACGACCGTCGGCTTCACCTACGAGGACCGTTCCCGGGACGGCTCCACGACCCTGACCTGGAACCCCGTACCGAGCTCGCTCCCGAACGTCGCCCGGCTGGTGGGCTCGGGGCAGTACGGGCTCCTGCTGTGGCGCTCCGACGGCACCTCGGCGCCCACCGAACTGCACCTCCCGGCGTCCTTCCCGACCTCGACGACCACGGTCGTCTCCGACCTGGGCACGTCCTACGGCCCGCCGGCGTACACCCGGACCACCCCGATCGCGGCAGCCCGCGAGCCGGGCGGCACGGGCAGCCGCCGCCTCCTGCTCACCGCGCCGGACCAGGATGTCCTGCACTACGCGCTGGTCACCAACGGGGCGACGGCACCCTCGGCGGACCTGCTGAACGCGGCCCGGTCCGAGCTGTCGGCGTGGGCGGCACAGCGCGTCAAATGAACCCGCTTGACCCTCTCCTTACGTCAGGGTTGAGGCTGGACCCTGACGAAAGGGCAGGTGAATGAGCTACTCCGTGAGGCAGGTCGCGTCCTTCGCCGGAATCACGGTGCGCACGCTGCACCACTACGACAGGACGGGCCTGCTCACGCCGGGCGCCCGCAGCCGGGCGGGTTACCGGCTCTACGACGACGCCGATCTGGCCCGGCTCCAGCAGATCCTCTTCTACCGCGAACTCGGCTTCTCCCTCGACGAGATCGCCGCCATCCTCGAGGACCCGCAGGCGAACGCCCTGGAGCAGTTGCGGGCCCGGCAACGGCAGCTGGCCGACGAGATCGCCCGGCTCCAGCGGCTCGCCGAGGTCGCCGAGCGGGCCATCGAGGTCCAGCAGACGGGGGTGTCCCTGACACCCCAGGAGCGCTTCGAGGTCTTCGGCGAGATCAGCTTCGACCTCAGCTACGCCACCGAGGCGCAGATGAAGTGGGCCGGCTCGGAGGGGCAGCGTGAGTCTATGGCGCGCGCGGCGGCCCACAGCAAGGAGGACTGGCGGCAGCTCATGGGCGAGGCCGCCGCATGGCGCGAGCGGCTGCTCACCGCCTTCGACGTGGGGGAGCCGAGTGACGGTGAGCGGGCGATGGACCTCGCCGAGGAGCACCGGCAGCACATCACCCGCTGGTTCACCACGTGCCCGCCCGACATGCACCGGCGCCTCGCGGACGACTTCATCGCCGACCCGCGCGCCTTCGCCCTCGTCGTCCCACCCGCACGGCAACGGCCCGGTCTCGCGGCCTACTTGGGCAAGGCAGTCCACGCCAACGCCTCCCGCCGCGAGGCATCGCTCGTCGACTCCGCAGACTTCGCCGACTCCCAGGAGGAGAGATGAGGATCCTGATCGCCGCGGCCGGATCGCGTGGCGACATCGCGCCGTACACGGGACTCGGCGCCGAGCTGCGCCTGGCCGGGTACGAAGTCGCCCTCGCCGCGGCGGACACCTTCGAGCCGCTGGTGAGGGAGGCCGGGCTGGAGTTCCGCGGTCTCCCCGCCCGCGCGGAGACCGGGGGAGGGGGCACGGCTGACAAGCGGGAACTCATGCGCACCGCGGCCGTGTTCGTCACCGAACTCGGACAGGGTTTCGCGGACGCGGTGGCCCAGGGCGCCGACCTGCTCCTGCTGTCGACCACCACGGCTCCGCTCGGCTGGCACCTGGCCGAGGCCACCGGCATCCCGGCCGTCGGCGCCTACCTCCAACCCACCGCACCGACCGGCGACTTCCCGCCCGTCGTCACGGGGACTCGCTCGCTGGGCCGCCTCGGCAACCGTACGGCAGGACGTCTCGCCCTGCGCATGGCCGACCGCCTCTACACCCGGGCGGTCACCGAACTGCGCCGGAGCCTGGAGCTGCCTCCCCTCGCCCCGCACGCGATGCGCCGACGACAGGAACGGGCTCACTGGCCGGTCCTGCACGGCATGAGTACGGCACTTGTGCCGCGCCCCTCCGACTGGCGGCCGGGCCTCGAAGTGGTGGGCACCTGGTGGCCGTACGTCGACACGGACCGGCGGCTGCCCGCGGAGGTGGAGGACTTCCTCGCGGCCGGTCCCAGGCCGGTGTTCATCGGGTTCGGCAGCATGGCGGCCGGCCATGGAGAGCGGCTGAGCGACATCGCCGTACGGGCACTCCGGCGCGCCGGGCTGCGCGGCATCCTCCAGACGGGCAGCGCCGGGCTCGTGGCCGACGGCGACGACGTCCTGACGATCGGGGACGTACCGCATGCCCTGCTGTTTCCGCGGGTCGCCGCCGTGGTGCATCACGCGGGGGCGGGCACCGCGGCGGCCGGGCTGCGTGCCGGGGTGCCCGCGGTGCCCGTGCCCGTGACGGCGGACCAGCCGTTCTGGGCGGGGCGGCTGGCCGCGCTCGGTGCCGCCACCGCGCCGATCCCCTTCAAGACCCTCACCGCCGAAGGGCTCGCCGACGCACTCGGGAAGGCCGTGCGGCAACAGGCCTACGCGCGCGCCGCCTCGGTCGCCGCACAGCACATGGCGACCGAGGACGGAGCGGGTCGCACGGTCAAGGCCGTCGAGCGGCTGACGGGCTGAACCGACGAGGGTTTGACGGACTCAGCGTCAGGAAGCCGGCCCCGACCAGCCCGCGGTCACGTGACCGAGCCGTACGCGCTGCGGATGGTCGCCCACCGGTACCGACACCGTCTTGCGGCCGGTGGCGAAGTCGATCGCCGTGACCTGGTCGGTGCCGCTCTCGGAGACGACACAGCTCTTGCCGTCGCCGCTGACGGTGGCCCAGTAGGGCTTGGAGGCGGTGACCAGCGGGCCCTGCTGGAGGGTGGCGCGGTCGACGACGGTCGCGTAGTCGTCCATCGTGCCCGCCACGCACAGCTTGGAGCCGTCCGGGCTCATCGAAATGCCGTGGTGACGCGAGTCGTTGACGAACGTGGTGCGGTCGTCGCTGGTCGCCGGGTTCTTCGGCAGGGTCTTCGTTCGGGTGATCTTGTCGGTGGCGATGTCGTACTCGAAGAAGCCGTTGAAGAACGAGACCTGGAAGTACAGCTTGGACTCGTCGGGTGAGAAGACCGCGGGCCGGACCGCGTCGGAGTAGTCCTTGAGACCGATCGCGTCCAGCCGCTCCCGCATGTCGATGACCTTGACCTGCTGGTACGTGGTCGCGTCGACGACGGTGATGCGCCGGTTGCCCTTCGTCCAGTCCAACCAGGGGGCGTCGGTCGCGGTGTTCACATCACCGATGGCCATGTTCCAGATGTACTTGCCGTCCTTGGTGAAGATGTTCTCGTGCGGCTTGTCGCCCGTGGCGAACGAGCCGAGCTGCTTGCCGGTGACGATGTCCAGCACGTGCACGGTGTTCCCGGTCGACGCCGACACCGCGACCCGCTTGCCGTCGGGGGAGACCGCCATGTGGTCGGCACGATAACCCGACACGGGGAAACGCCAGTTGATGCTCCCGGTGGTGAGGTCGATCGAGACGACGTCGGCGAAGCTCGGCCGCGAGACGACCACCGACTTGCCGTCGGGCGTGGAGTACATGTCGTCGACGAACTGGTCGTGACCCTCGCCGACGCTGTTGCGGATGGTCATGAAGGCGATCCACCGGATCGGATCGGCGTTGATCTCCGCCATCCGCTGGTCCTTGTCGGGGATCACATTGATACGGCCGATCTTCGCGAAGTCCCCGGTGGACTTGATGACATCGGCGGTGCCGTCCCAGTTGTTGCCCACGAACATCACCTCGCGCAGGGCGGCCGAGGAGTCCTGGGCGGCGGTGGCGGCGGTCGCGGGGACGGAGACGGTCAGCACGAGGGCGGCGGCTACCGAGCACAGGTGCCTGGGACGGAAAGCAGGCATGACTGCTCTCTCCTCTGCGGGTGGGGTCATGAGTAGGACATGCCAAAACAGGGGGAGAATCTGAACACGGCTGGATTCAGAGTCAACTTACTGCAAAGTAAGGAAGGGTCGCCCTTCTGCACAAGACTGCGTACACGACAAAATTGGCCGCGGGGCGGATCATGGGACGGTGGAGCGGGAGTTGGGAGAATCGGTGACGGGCAGACTCAAGGCGCCGACCGGCCGGTACGGCGGAAAGTCGGCCGAGGAACGGCAGGCCGAGCGGCGACGCCGGTTCCTGGACGCGGCGCTCCAGCTGTTCGGGGACAGCCCGGGCTACCGCGCCACCACCGTCGCCGCGCTCAGCGAGGCCGCGGGCCTGTCGACCCGTCAGTTCTACGAGGAGTTCCGCACCCTCGAGGACGTGCTGGCCGCCCTGCACCTTCAGGTCAACGCCTGGGCGGAGGAGGCGGTCCTGGCCGCCGTGGCCGGTGCCGAGCACCTGCCCCTCGCCGAACGCGTCGCCGCGCTCTTCCGCGCGTACGCCGCGAACGTCTCCGGCGATCCGCGCCGCGTGCGCATCACCTTCGTCGAGATCATCGGCGTCAGCCCACGCCTCGAGGAGCAGCGGCTTGCCCGCCGCTCCCGCTGGGTGGAGCTCGTGCGCGCCGAGGCGGAGGCGGCCGTGGAGCGCGGGGAGGCGGTGCCGCGCGACTACCGGCTCGCCGCGGCGGCGTTCATCGGCAGCGTCAACGGTCTGCTGCACGACTGGAACGCCGGGTGGGTGGACGCGACGCTGGACGAGGTCGTCGACGAACTGGTCCGGCAGCTGCTGGGAATTCTGCGGCCGGCAGGCTGGGAGCCGGGCGTCTCCCGGGGCGGGGGTGGTCTGCGGAGCCCCGGGGCTCCGGCTTGAACGCCGGACAGGCCCTAGTGTGCTGCCATGCGCGATGACACGCCTGACGAAACGCGCCGTGTTCACCTGAGCCGGACCTTTGACGAGGACGCGGAGCTGTACGACCGGGCCAGGCCCGGGTACCCGACTGAGCTGTTCGACGACCTCACCGAGGTGGCCGGCACCGGCCCCGGCTGTCGTGTCCTTGAGGTAGGGGCGGGGACCGGCAAGGCGACCTTGCCGCTCGCCGAGCGCGGTTGCCGGATCATCGCCGTCGAGCTGGGCACGGACATGGCCGCCGTGGCCCGGCGCAACCTGGCCGGGTTCGAAGCGGTGGAGATCGTGACGGCGGACTTCGAGACCTGGACACTGCCCGAGGAGCCGTTCGACGCGGTCGTCTCGGCGACGGCGTTCCACTGGATCGATCCGGCGGTGAGGATGGCGAAAGCCGCCGACGCGCTGCGGCCCGGTGGCGCCCTCTCCGTGGTCGCCACGCAGCACGTGGCGGGCGGCAGCGAAGAGTTCTTCGTCGAGGTCCAGGACTGCTACGAGCGTTTCGATCCGGCCACCCCTCCGGGGCTGCGACCTCCCGCGGCACAGGACGTCGACACCTCGGATCACGCGGACGAGGTCGCACGCAGCGGCCGGTTCGGCCCTGTCGTCTTCCGGCGTTACGAGTGGGACCTGACGTACACCACGGCGGAGTACCTGGAGGTGCTGCGGACCTACTCCGGCCACCGGGCGCTGCCGCCGGAGGCCAGGGATGGACTGCTGGAGTGCATCGCCGGGCTGATCGACAGGCGGTACGGAGGCCGGGTCACCAAGCGGTATCTCACGGAACTGCGGGTATCACGAACGGTCCCGGCTCTTCGGTAGGCGCGGCTCCAGCCGTCGGAGGGTCCCTAGGCCGGACACACCATCAGCACCACCTCGGCCACCGCGGCGCCGCCCAGCAGGCAGCAGGCCGGCGACGCCCCGCCCGAGTCCCCACCGGCGCACGGCCCCGCCCGGCGGATGCTGATCACACCCCGAGCGCCCCGAGCTGCCGGGCGGCGGCGTCCGTGGTCTGCTCCAGCAGCGTGGCGATGGTCATCGGGCCCACGCCGCCCGGCACCGGCGTGATCAGCGAGGCCTGTTCCACGGCGGAGTCGAAGTCGACGTCACCGACGTTGCCGGGGTTGTACCCGGCATCGATCACGACGGCGCCGGGCTTGATGTCCTGGCCCCGGATCAGCCGCGGCCGCCCCACGGAGGCGACCACGATGTCCGCCTCGCGGACGGCCGCGGACAGGTCCCGGGTGCGGGAGTGGCAGTAGGTCACCGTCGCGTCGCGGGCGAGCAGCAGCATGCCGACCGGCTTGCCCAGGATCGCGCTGCGGCCCACGACCACGGCCCGCCGGCCGGCCGGGTCGATGTCGTACTCGTCGAGCAGCCGGAGGATCCCGCCGGGTGTGCTGGACACGAAGCCCGGCAGTCCGAAGCTCATGGTGGCGAAGGAGGCGAGGGTGACGCCGTCGACGTCCTTCTCGGGAGCGATCGCCTCGAACGCGGCCCGCTCGTCGATGTGCGTGCCCATCGGGTGCTGGAGCAGGATGCCGTGCACGGCGGGGTCGTCCGACAGGGAGCGGAGGGTGCCGACGAGTTCCTCGGTGGTCGTGGCGGCGGGCAGCGCCACATGGCGGGACTCGATGCCCGCCTTGCGGCAGCGGTTCCGCTTCATCCGGACGTAGGTGACGGACGCGGGGTCCTCACCGACCAGCACGGTCGCCAGGCAGGGCGCCTGCCCCGTGCGCTCGGTGAGGTCGGCCGCCCGCTCGGCGGTCTCCTCCACCATCCGCCGGGCGAGCGCGGTGCCGTCCATGAGCCGGGCCTGAGACATGATCCACTCCTGGGCAGGTTCGAACGGAAATCGCCCAGGCGCACGGCATCCACGGTGCGGGCCGCTCCCCGGTGGTGCTCCACCTCAGCGCCAGTCACGGCCCGGGTCCAGCCTAACGCGTCCCTCCTGCCCTCCTATTCGTCCCAGGCCTGGATGAGGGTCTGGTCGACGATCTTGCCGTTGCGCAGCGACACCATCGACTCGGCGAGGACACGCACCCCGTCCGGGTACTCGCAGGACTCGCTGAAGGCGGCCTGGTCGCCCTGGACGACACACCGCTCCAGCTTGTGCGTCATTTCGCGGTTGTAGACGTCGTTCAGCATCTCGGCGATCTCGTCACGGCCGTGCAGGACCTTGGGGTGGCTCGGCTGGGTGTTGCGGTCCACGACGCGTAGTTCGGCGTCGTCGGCGTAGAGCGACAGCAGAGTCTCTGCCTGTCCTTCGATGCCCTGGCGCAGTGTTTCGGTGTCGAAGCCGGGGCGTGCCGCAGTGCCCATGGTGACCTCCTTCGAGGGCCGCGGCCCGGCGAGGAGCGGGCCGCGAGGGGGGCTCTCCCTTTGAGGCTCCTCCGCCCCGGCGGGCTCGGCAAGCGCAGCCTGCGGGTGCCCGGTCAGGAGGACGCCCCGTTCAGGAAGTGGAAGCCCGGCCTGGGGTGCATCAGGAAGTCGTGGTGGGAGATGTTCCACGCGTAGGCACCCGCCAGCGCGAACACCACCCGGTCACCGGCCCTGAGCCCGGGCGCGGGCACCCGCCGGGCCAGGACGTCCTTCGGCGTGCACAGCTGCCCCGCGAGCGTGACCCGGCTCCCCTCGGCGCCGGGCCTCGGCCAGGGGTGCGGCCATGCGTCCACCGGCAGCACCGCGCAGGGCTGGTCGTGCCCCTTCGTCGCCGGCGTCCGCAGGTGATGGGTGCCGCCCCGTACGACCGCGAACTCCTCGCCGTGGTTGTGCTTCACATCGAGCACCTCGGTGGCGTACCAGCCGCAGTACGCCGTCAGCGCCCGGCCCGGCTCGATGCGCAGGGTGAGCCGCGGATGCGCCTCGGTCAGCCGGGCGAGCCCGCTGCCGTACGCGGTCCAGTCGAATCTGCGGCCGGGGCGGGCGTAGTCGACGGTCATGCCGCCGCCCACGTTCACCTCGACGAGCGGCACGCCGAGGCTCGTCGCCCACGCGACGACGGTTTCTGCCACCGCCAGCTGCTGGGCCGCCTCCAGCCCACTGGCCAAGTGGGCGTGAACGCCGCGCAGTTCGAGGTGGGGATACGTGCCGTCGGTGAGCGCGCGGACGGCCTCGACAGCGTGGTCGGGGTCCATGCCGAAGGGCGTGGGCCGACCGCCCATCGCCAGCGAGCTGCCCGCCAACGACCCATCGGCGACCGGCAGATTGACCCGGGGTAGTACCGCCACCCGCCGCGCGGGTGCGACACGCCGCACCAACTCGGCCAGCACGCGCAGCTCGTGCCCGCTCTCGACGTGGAAGCGGTCGACTCCTCTCTCCAGCGCCGCCGCCAGCTCGGCCGGCGTCTTGCCGGGGCCGCCGAAGGCGAGCGGCCGGCCCGGTACCGCGTCGGCGACATGGGCGAGTTCGCCGCCCGAGGAGACCTCGTAGCCGTCGACGTACGGTTCGAGCGCGGCGAGGATCTCCGGCTCCGGGTTGGCCTTGGCTGCGTAATACAGCTCCACCCGCTCCGGGAGGGCGTCCCGCACGGTGGCGGCGTGCGTGCGCAGTGCCGCCAAATCGTAGACATACGCGGGCAGTTCAGTCGCGGGCAGGGACCGGACGTGGTCGCGGACCGCGGGGGTCGGGTCGGTCATCGGGCACCTCCGGCCGGGGCGCGCAGGATGTCTTCGGCGAGCGGTGACGGCAGCTGGACGTATCCGGCCTCGCGGTCGGCCTTGCGCTCCCAACGGGTGAGCAGGTTGGCCTTCGCGGGCAGCGGCACCCCGGCGAGCAGGGCGGCCAGGCGCGGCGGGCAGCCGCAGCGGCCGGTGTACGCCCGGAGCGTGGTCCGCACCCGTGCCCACAGCGCGGCCTCCGCCCCCGGGTACAGGTCGGCGAGGCCGGCGAGCAGCTCGGCGACGTGGTTGACCAGCAGGCAGTAGACGACCCGGTCCCAGCCGCGCTGGGCGTCGTACGTCAACGGGCCCGCGACCTCGGGCGGCAGCGCGGCGAGGTTCTCCGCGTGGTGCTCGGGCAGCAGCTTGGTGCCCTCCAGGTCGCGGAAGAGGACCTGCGCGGGCCTGCCCTCGCCGTCCACGCAGATCAGCACGTTCTGCAGATGCGGCTCCAGGACCAGGCCGTGGTCGAAGTAGGCGGCCAGGACGGGCGGGACGAGCAGATCGAGGTACGCCGACCACCAGTCGAGGGCCTCCCGCTCGTCCGCGCCGTCGAGGAGTCGGGAGAGGTGGGCCGGGCCGTTCGGGTACTCGTCCGCGACCGCGGCGGCGAGCAGGGGAGTGGTGCCCGGGGCGAGCCGGCGCGGCAGGCCTTCGCGGACGATGACGCCGAAGCCCTCGAACAGCGCGCGGTCCGGCGCCCCGTCCGGGCCTGGCAGGGCGAGCGTGCGGTAGGCGGGCTCACGCAACACGGCGCTGCCGGGGAAGCGCTCGGCCAGGTCGGCGAGCGCCGGGGCCAGGACGCGGGTGAGGGCTACCGCGCCGGACAGCTCGTAACTGCTGTTCTTGCGCATGCAGTTGGTGATCCGCACGTTCAGGCTGAACTTCAGGAACGTCTCACCGTCGTACAGCGTGCGCACGGACGCGGTGGCGGCGAACGGCCGTCCGCCCGGGCCGAGGTCGAGGACATCGCCGCTCGCGAGCGCCGCGCGCAGCGCCGGATGCGCGCGGAGCGTCTCGTACTGCCACGGGTGGGCCGGCAGCAGCCGGTAGCCGTCGGGGAGGTCCGGGCGCTGCCGGTCCAGTGCTGCGGTGGCGAAGGCCTCCGCGGACTCCTCGGCGATCAGCGGGGCGCGGACGGCGAGGTGCCGCAGCGGGAAGACGGCCCCGGCCTCCGGCGCGTACGCGGACCAGGCGCGCGGGGCGCCGGTGCGGGCCTTGGGCGTGGGATGGAAGCGGTGCCCGAACAGCAGCGACTGCTCCGAGGCGAGGTAGGCCGACAGCCGGTCGTCCGGGGCGCGCTCGGCCCGCCCGGCGGACAGCGCGGTGGCGATCGCCTCGTGGCTGGAGGCGATCTGCTCCAGGAACTCCTCGTTGCGCACGCCGGTGCGCAGCCGCAGCTCGTCGTGCGTGTACTCGGCGAGGCGCCGCCAGTCCACCTCGGCCCAGCCGCCGTCGCACTGCTCGCTCACCGGGCCGGTGAACCGGTGCGCGCCCAGCAGCGAAGTGCGGCGCAGGGCCACGCGCAGCAGCACCCCGCGGCGGGGCAGCCGCAGCAGCAGCCGGCCGTCGCTGACGACTGACTGGTGCTCGGGCCCCGACACCTCGCGCAGCAGACAGTTCAGGAGCGTGTGGGCCACCACCTCGTCGGGGGTGGGCAGGTCGGCGGAGGCGGTGGTGCTCCCCGGCGGGCGAAGCGAGATGGGCGTCCCCTCGGACGAAGTCAGGGGGAGGGTCAGCAAGGGCATCAACGGCTCCAGCGGATGCGGAACTTCAGCGGGGGAAAGTGATCGCGAGGACGGCGGCAGCGGCACCGCCGGTCAGCACGGGGGTGGCCGGGCCCCGGCGGGCGCCGCGACCGCGCCGGCCTTGGAAAAGAACTCCAGCGAGCGGAACAGTCCGTCCGGCGCCCGGCCCCGGGCGCAGTCGGCGGCCGGAACACCGGGCCGAGGGTGGCCCCCGCGCCGAGCAGCAGCCGTACGGCGATCAGCGTGGGCAGGGCCGCCCAGCGCTGGGAGCTCGCCGACGTCCAGCCCTACGTACCGGATCCCTGCCCAGCGGGCCTGTCGTCGCCCAACTCCGGCACTCATGACGAACCCCCGGCGGACAGCAGGTAGTTGGGGCCGGTGGTGTAGTGCTTGTTGATGTCGGCCGCGCCCGACCGCTCCTTGGACAGCAGCGTGCCGGCCGTGACCATCGCCTTCACCGGCAGCCGCGGCACGTCCAGGACCCGGGCGCGCAATTCCGCCCTCGCGTCCGAGCCGAGCCGGTCCACCGCCTCCGTCAGCCGGTCGCGTACGAGGCTCAGCACTGCGGGGCGGTGCCGAGCCAGCCCGAACGCGTAGGCGCCCGCGCACAGATGGACTGTGATCGTGGCGAACAGGTCGGCGACCGGCCCGTCGTCCCGGCCGAAGATCCGCGTGTCGTCGAAGCCCCACGGACCGGGCACTACGGTGTCCAGCCGGTCGAGGTTGATGCGCGGCCCGTCGTTGTCCTTGAACAGCAGCCGCACCCCGCCCGGCCGCAGCACGAGCGAGATGTTCTGCTGGTGCGACTCCAGCGCGATGCCGTACCCGAACAGCGTGGTCTGCCAGTCGAACAGCAGCGTGAGACAGGCGTCGAGCAGGGCGAGCGGGTCGCCGCCGTAGAAGCGGTCCGCGAGGTGGTCGACGACCTGCCGTCCGTCCGGGGCCTCGGCGAGGAGTGCCCCCATGGGTACGACCACCGCGTCGTCGAGCCCGGCCGGGTAACGGCGGCACAGGACGGCGAGCAGTTCGTGTCCGGCGTGCGCGTACGTCGTCTCGTCGGCGTGCAGGATCGAGTCCCGGAAGCGGGGCTCCCGGGCGAAGACCGCCTCCAGCAGCCGCTGTGCGGCCGCGCCGTCGACGAGGGTGCCGGGCTTGACGGTCCGTTTGTTGCGCAGGCCCAATGTCGAGGTGGCCAGCGGGAGTTTGAGGTGCACGGTCGGGTCCGAGTCCGTGGCCACGGTCCGCATCGACAGCGTCGGTACGACGTCGAGGTACGCCCGGTCGGAGAGGACCGCGCCGTCCGGAAGCCCGGCCGTCCGCAGGGCGGCGACGGTCAACGGATGGACGGGCAGGGCCACATGGGTGTCCCGCACCTCGGGTAGCTGGAGCGTCGCCGCCGTGGGCCAGAACTCCGGAAGCGCGCCGGTCAGGACGACCGTGTCCCGCGGCACGGCGAGCCAGCGCAGGGCGAATCGTGGATGGAACTCGGGCGCGTACGCCCGGAGTTGCTTCTCACTGAGCCCCGAGCGGCCCCGTGCGGTTGGATAGACGGGGTGGTCGAGCCGGGCGGCGAGCGTGTCGTAGGCGAGTCCACCGGCCGGACCGGTCCAGCGCGCCGCGTCGTTCCCGTGGCGTGCGGTCAGTCGCTCCGCCACCTCCGCCCGCGTCGCCGCGTGCAGCCGCATCGTCGCCAGCGTCTGGCGGCACTCCTCGGCGAACGCGTCGAAGCCGCCCCGGTCCTCCGGCTCGGCGAGCGCACGCAGCGCGCCGAGCACACTCTCGTACGACGTCAGCGCGGCGCCGTCCGCCTCGCGCACGAGGAGGGGCAGCCGGGCGGCGTACGCGCACTGGTAGCCGTCCTCGGCGACCGGCAGCAGCAAGGCGTCGCCCTCCGGTGTCGCCCGCCGCAGCCAGTCGCCGTCGGGCCGGTGCACCAGCGTGCTCCTGCTGCTCAGCCCGACGACGTCCTCGCGCAGGAGGGCGCTCAGTACACGGGTGAGCAGCTGGGACGCGGAGGTGTCCGGCGTGGTCACGGCTGGATCTCCCAGCGCTGGGCGGCCATGAACTCGGCCGTCACCCGGTCCACCGTCGCCTGTTCCGTGCCGGTGGCGCGCAGCACCCCCAGGTAGTCCCGATTCGTGTGGTACTGCTCGTGCCACTCGCCCACCTGACGCAGCGGACGGTACGTCAGGTGAACGTCAGCGACGGTGAGTTCGGTCGCGTCGGGGGAGTCGGCAAGGGTTCCGGCACGGTCTGCGCACGGGTACTCCAAGCGCGCGGCTCCGGCGCGGCGAGCGCCCAGGTCGGCGGGGAGCGGCTCGCCCAGGTGGGTGCGCAGGATGTGCTCGAAGAGCGGGATGTCCAGCAAGCGGGCCAGCAGCAGGTCACACTGGTCGCCGATGGC
Organism: Streptomyces sp. NL15-2K; assembly: GCF_030551255.1. GTDB lineage: Bacteria > Actinomycetota > Actinomycetes > Streptomycetales > Streptomycetaceae > Streptomyces. The sequence goes on along the minus strand of NZ_CP130630.1, from coordinate 742,675 downwards.
ACGGTAGTTGACCTCGATGATCCGCGCCCGGCCGTCCCGGACCACGAACTCGGTGTGGCAGGCGCCGAACCCGGCGCCCAGCGCGTCCAGTTGCCCCAGGACCTGCGCGGTGATCGGCTCCGGGTGGGCGGGCACGAAGGTGAGGCGCTCCTCGATGAAGTACGGCGGCGGCGACAGCTCGGTGTGAAAGCCGCCCAGGAGGTGTCGGAGACGCCCGTCGCCGAGGGTCTCCAGGGTGTACAGCTCGCCGGGGAGGTACTCCTCCACGACCAGGACGGAACCCGGGCGCCGGACCAGGATCCCCTTGGCCTGTGTCATCAGTTCTTCCGCGTTCCGAACGAGGACCACGTCCTCGCCGGCCACGCCCTCGCGCGGCTTGAGCACGCAGGGGTACGGGGCGTCGAGCGCGACCGGCTCCGCGAGCTCGGCCGACCAGACGGTGTCCAGGCCGGCGGCGGCGAGGTGGCGGCGCATCTCGGCCTTGTCCTTGCAGCGGAAGGTGGCCCGCCAGTCCTTGCCGGGGAGCCCGAAGTAGGCGGCGGCCAGGGCGGCCTGGGTCTGGAGGTGGTCGCTGTTGGTGAAGACGGCGTCGGGCCGGTGGTGGCCGGAGACACGGGTGATCACGGCCCGGAAGTCACGGACGTCGCACTCCAGGATCTCGACGTCCGGGTATCTGGTGCGGTGTGCGTCGGGCTGGTCGGTGAGGACGGTGACGTCCAGGCCCAGCCGGGCGGCGGCGGGCAGGAAACCCTCGGTGACGGAGTCGGTCGGGTTGAGGGCGAGCAGGTACAGGCGCATGGCTGAAGAGCAACTTCCGCTAGTGGCCTTCGCGACGGAGACCTTGCCGCATGATCGCGCGAGGTAAGGTAAGCCTTGCCTACTTCGATTCTCGCACGCAACTCTGCCTGGAGCGCCCATGTCCGTGGCCCTGAAGACACCGCCGGCCGGTGCCGTCGCACATGCCCTCGGTGACGTCTACCGACAGCTGGCCGACGTGTGCGAAGCGCTCACCGTGCGGGTCGCGGAACCGGGCGGCGAGGACCGTCAAGCGGGCGTCTCCGCAGCTGAGCTGATGGCAGATCAGGAAGTACTGGACTCCTTCGTCGAGGCGGAGACGGCCCGCATCCACGACCGCTACGGAACCGTCCCGCGCCCCGACGTCGCCGCCTCCCGCGCCCTGCACGACTACGCCTGGTCCGTCGGCCTGCTGATGGGCGGCGCCTGGTATCTCGACCGGCGGGTCCCCCGGATCAGGCCCGAGGATGTCCGCCTGGACCTCGCCACGGGCACGTACACGATCACCCCCGGCACGGACCTCGCCTGCCTGGCCGACGACCCCCTGGCCGCGCTGCCAGGAGTAGTGACATTCCCTCAGGAAGAGCAACTTCGCGCCGCGTTGCGCATGGCCGTCGCCGAGCACATGCGTCCGCTCCTGTCTGCGCTCGGCCCCACGGTACGGCGCGGGGCGCGCACCCTGTGGGGCATGGTCTGCGACGACCTCGTCTCCGGGATCTGGTACCTCGGCCGGATGCTCGACCAGGAGGCCGACGCGGTGCGGGCCGCCACCGACCTCCTGCCGACCGCCGTGCCCCCCTACCCGGCCGGAGCCGACTTCCGGTACCTGCTGGGCGACTCCGGCCGACGGCACGCCACCCGCACACGCGCCGGCTGCTGCCTCTTCTACAAGATCCGGCCGGAAGACGCATGCGTCACCTGCCCCCGCACGGGCGACGCGGAGCGACTGCGCAGGCTCGAGGGCTGAGCGGTCAGTCCTAGTGCCGCGACAGGCAACGTTTGCCCTTCAAGGAGCGGCGTCCGGTGCGTGCTCTCGGCGTGCCGGCCGCAAGCCCTCGTACTGGATGTACTTGGGCTTTCGGCCGGTGCGGCGAGAGTGCGTGCCGGGCGTCGCGACGGGGCGAACGTTGCCTGTCGCGGCACTAGGTCGTCGCCAGGAACTGCGTCGCCGCCAGCTCCGCGTACAGCGGGTCGGCGCTCACCAGCTCCCGATGGGTGCCCACCGCGCGCACCCGGCCCGCGTCCATCACCACGATCCGGTCGGCCATCGTCACCGTGGACAGCCGGTGCGCGACGACCAGGACCGTGGTCGTACGGGCCACGTCGGCGACCGTGTCACGCAGCGCCGCCTCGTTCACCGCGTCCAGCTGCGAGGTCGCCTCGTCCAGAAGCAGCAGCCGAGGGCGGCGCACCAGGGCCCGGGCGATGGCCACCCGCTGGCGCTCGCCGCCCGACAGCCTGGTGCCGCGATGTCCGACCAGCGTGTCGAGGCCACTGGGCAGCCGGGCGACCAGACCGTCCAGACGGGTCGTCTTCACCACCAGGGCGACAGTGTCATCGTCCGCATCCGGATTGCCCAGCAGCAGATTGTCCCGCAGCGAACCCGAAAGGACCGGCGCGTCCTGCTCCACATAGCCGATGGCCGAACGCAGTTGGGGCAGATCCCAGTCCGCCAGGTCCCGGCCGTCGAGCGACACGCTGCCGGACTCGGGGTCGTAGAAACGCTCGATGAGCGAGAAGACGGTGGTCTTGCCCGCGCCGGACGGGCCCACGAACGCCGTCATGCCCCGCGCGGGCACGGCGAACGTCACCCCGTGATGGACGTACGGCAGATCGTCGGCGTAGCGGAAGCGGACGTCGTCGAAGGCGACGGCCGCGGGCTCCGCCCCGGGCGACGGCAACGGCGCGGGGGAGGCCGCCGGTTCGGACGGCAGCCGCAGTGCCTCCTGGATCCGGGCGAGGGCCGCGGCGCCCGTCTGGTACTGGGTGATCGCGCCGACGACCTGCTGGATCGGCGACATCAGATAGAAGACGTACAGCAGGAACGCCACCAGCGTGCCCACGTCGATCGCCCCGGTCGCGACCCGTGCCCCGCCCACCGCGAGCACCGTGATGAACGCGATCTGCATCGCGAGCCCCGCCGTATTGCCCGCCGCCGCCGACCACTTGGCCGCGCGCACGCTCTGCCGCCACGACTCCTCGGCGGCCTCGTGCAGCGTGCGCTCCTCCCGGTGCTCCGCGCCGGACGCCTTGACCGTGCGCAGCGCGCCGAGGATCCGCTCCAGCGAGGCGCCCATCACACCGACCGCGTCCTGCGCCTGCCGGCTGGCCCGGTTGATGTGCGGCACGATCACACCGAGGACCGTGCCCGCGCCCAGGATCACCGCCAGTGTGACCCCGAGCAGCACCGGATCCACCAGGCCCATCATGACCACCGTCGCGACCAGCGTGAGCCCGCCGGTACCGAGGCCCACCAGTGAGTCGGTGGTGACCTCGCGCAGCAGGGTCGTGTCCGAGGTGATGCGGGCCATCAGATCGCCCGGCTCGCTGCGGTCCACGGCCGCTATGCGCAGCCGCAGCAGATACGACGACAGGGAGCGCCGCGCGCCGAGCACCACCGACTCGGCGGTGCGCCGCAGCACGTACGAACCCAGCGCTCCCAGCGCCGTGTTGGCGACCACCAGCCCCGACATGACGATCAACGCGCCGGTGATGGTGCGGTCGTGCGACAGGTCGTCGATCAACTCCCGTGCCACCAGCGGCAGCAGCAGCCCGGTGCCACCCGTGACCAGCGAGAGCAGGGCGCCCGCCAGCAGGGCCCACCGGTGCGGTCGTACGTATCCGACGAGCAGCCGCCAGGTGGGCGGCTTCTGCTCCGTCTCGGTGGTCGTCACGGGGCTCCTCGGGAGTCGGGCGGAGCCCTCAGGCTACGTCGGCCGCTCCCCGAGGGGTGCCGGGGTTTCGGGTGTGGAGCCGACGGCCGACGGCGAAACCGGGTGGCCCCCAGTGGGATGCTCCCCCTACCTTCGCCCCATGGCTGACGAGTGCTTCGGGGTGCCACGGCTCGCCGCGGTCTACGACCCGCTCGACCCCGACCGCCGCGATCTCGACGCGTACCTCCGCATCGCGAAGGAGCTCGGGGCCCGCAGTGTGCTGGACATCGGCTGCGGGACGGGTGTCTTCGCGCTCCTGCTGGCCGACCGCGGGATCGAGGTCGTCGGCGTCGATCCGGCCGAGGCGTCCCTCGAGGTGGCCCGGGACAAGCCGGGCGGCGAGCGGGTGCGCTGGATCCACGGTGACGCGACAGCGCTCCCGCCGCTGCGGGCGGACCTTGCGACGATGACGGGGAACGTCGCCCAGGCCATCGTCGACCCACTGGTCTGGCGGGAGACGCTGCGGTGCGCCCGCGCGGCACTGCGGCCGGGCGGGCACCTGGTCTTCGAGACCCGGGATCCGGCCCGGCGCGCCTGGCAGGAGTGGAACCGGGAGGCTTCGTACGGCGTGACGGAGGTCCCCGGCGTCGGCGCGGTCGAGAACTGGGTCGAGGTGATCGACGTGAGCGGGCCTTTGGTGACGTTCCGCTCGACCTATGTGTTCGCCACGGACGGGGAGGTGCTGACGTCGGACTCGACCTTGCGTTTCCGCGAGCGGCACGAGATCGAGACGGAGCTGGTCGCGCAGGGGTTTGTGATCGAGGACGTGCGCGACGCCCCCGACCGGCCGGGCCGCGAGTTCGTCTTCCTCGCACGACGTCGGGAAGTCGGCCGATGAGGCGGTTGGGGAGGTGGTTACCGATCAGTCACACGTAGGGTCGGAGCAGGGATGACAAAAGCCGAGGGAAGGGGCCGCCACCATGGCGCAGGAAGTACGCGGCGTGATCGCACCGGGCAAGGACGAGCCGGTGCGGATGGAGACGATCCTGGTGCCCGACCCGGGTCCCGGTGAAGCCGTGGTGCAGGTGCAGGCGTGCGGGGTCTGCCACACCGATCTGCACTACAAACAGGGCGGGATCAGTGACGACTTCCCGTTCCTGCTGGGGCACGAGGCCGCGGGTGTGGTGGAGTCGGTCGGCGACGGCGTCACCGATGTCGCGCCGGGCGACTTCGTCATCCTCAACTGGCGTGCGGTGTGCGGGCAGTGCCGGGCGTGTCTGCGCGGACGCCCCTGGTACTGCTTCGACACCCACAACGCCGAACAGAAGATGACCCTCGCCTCGACCGGCCAGGAACTCTCCCCGGCGCTGGGGATCGGCGCGTTCGCGGAGAAGACGCTGGTGGCGGCGGGGCAGTGCACCAAGGTCGACCCGGCGGTCTCCGCGCAGGTGGCGGGGCTGCTGGGCTGCGGCGTCATGGCCGGCATCGGCGCCGCGATCAACACCGGCAACGTCGGCCGGGGCGACACGGTCGCGGTCATCGGCTGCGGGGGCGTGGGCGATGCGGCGATCGCCGGGGCGAACCTGGCGGGCGCGGCGAAGATCATCGCGGTGGACATCGACGACCGGAAGCTCGAAACCGCGCGCGGCATGGGCGCCACCCACACGGTCAACTCGCGCACGAACGATCCGGTGGAGGCGATCCGCGAGCTCACCGGCGGTTTCGGTGCGGACGTGGTGATCGAGGCGGTGGGCCGCCCGGAGACGTACAAGCAGGCCTTCTACGCCCGCGACCTGGCCGGCACCGTGGTCCTGGTCGGTGTGCCGACCCCGGAGATGAAGCTGGAACTGCCGCTGCTGGACGTCTTCGGCCGCGGCGGGGCGCTGAAGTCGTCCTGGTACGGCGACTGCCTGCCGTCCCGGGACTTCCCCATGCTGATCGACCTGCATCTGCAAGGACGCCTGGACCTGGAGGCCTTCGTCACCGAGACGATCGAACTCACCGACGTGGAGAAGGCCTTCGAGCGGATGCACCACGGCGACGTCCTGCGCTCGGTGGTGGTGCTGTGATGACCCCCCGCATCGAACGCCTCGTCACCTCCGGCCAGTTCACCCTCGACGGCGGCACCTGGGACGTCGACAACAACGTGTGGATCGTCGGCGACGACCACGAGGCCGTCGTCATCGACGCCGCCCACGACGCCGACGCCATCGCAGAGGCCGTCGGCGACCGCAGGCTGACGGCCATCGTGTGCACCCACGCCCACAACGACCACATCGACGCCGCGCCCGCCCTCGCGGAGCGCACCGGAGCCACCATCTGGCTCCACCGCGACGACCTGCCGCTGTGGAAGCAGACCCACCCCGACCGGGAGCCCGACGCCTGGCTGGTCGACGGGCAGGTCATCGAGGCCGCCGGCGCCGACCTGAAGGTCCTGCACACCCCCGGGCACGCGCCCGGCGCGGTCTGCCTCTACGACCAGGGCCTGGGCACCGTCTTCACGGGGGACACCCTCTTCCAGGGCGGCCCCGGCGCCACCGGCCGCTCCTACTCCCACTTCCCGACGATCATCGACTCGATCCGCGACCGTCTGCTCGCCCTTCCGGCCGAGACGAACGTCCTCACCGGTCACGGCGACCCGACGACCATCGGCGCGGAGGCACCGCACCTCCAGGAGTGGATCGCCCGCGGTCACTGATCGAGGGGCGCGACACACAAAAGGCGACAGAGGTTGTCCGGCTTTCCCGTCATGCTCGAAACGACATCGGGCAAACGGGAGGTCGGACATGTCACAGCCGCTGGAAGACAAGGTCGCACTGGTCGCCGGGGCCAGCCGGGGAGCCGGACGCGGCATCGCCGTGGAACTCGGAGCGGCCGGCGCCACCGTCTACGTCACCGGACGCACGACACGGACCCGCCGCTCCGAGTACGACCGCCCCGAGACCATCGAGGACACCGCCGACCTCGTCACCGAGGCCGGCGGCCACGGCATCGCCGTACCCACCGACCACCTCGACCCGGAGCAGGTCCGCATCCTCGTGGACCGCATCGCTGACGAACAGGGCCGCCTCGACGTCCTCGTCAACGACATCTGGGGCGGCGAGAAGCTCTTCGCCTGGGACACGCCCGTGTGGGAGCACGACCTCGACAAGGGCCTCAGGCTGCTGCGGCTCGCCGTCGAGACGCACGCGATCACCAGCCACCACGCCCTGCCGCTGCTCCTGCGCCGCCCCGGCGGCCTGGTGGTCGAGATGACCGACGGCACCGCCGAGTACAACCGCGACACCTACCGCGTCAACTTCTTCTACGACCTCGCCAAGGCGTCCGTCCTGCGCATGGCCTTCGCCCTCGGCCACGAACTCGGACCCCGGGGCGCCACCGCCGTCGCGCTGACCCCGGGCTGGCTGCGCTCGGAGATGATGCTCGACAATTACGGGGTCCGCGAGGACAACTGGCGCGACGCCCTCGACCGCGTCCCGCACTTCGCCATCTCCGAGACGCCCCGCTACGCCGGCCGCGCCGTGGCTGCCCTCGCCGCCGACCCCGACGTGGCGCGCTGGAACGGCGAGTCCCTCTCCAGCGGAGGCCTCGCCCAGGTCTACCGCTTCACCGACCTCGACGGCAGCCGCCCCGACGCCTGGCGCTACCTCGTCGAGGTCCAGGACGCGGGCAAACCCGCGGACACGACCGGCTACCGCTGAACATGCCGGAACGCGGACAGGGCCGCCTCGCAGCGGTTCGAGGGATGCGGAGTTCTCGTCACGCGCGCGGCGCGCGGCATCGGCGCGGCCATCGCACGCCGGTCCGCCGAGGAAGGCGCACGGGTGCCGGGTCCGGGCCGCGCGAACAGGGGCCGGCCGCCGAGGCACCCGCCTGCGACGTGGCGGACCGCACGTCCGTGGAGGCGGCCGTCGCGCACGGACGTCACCGCTCTCGGCAGGCTCGACGTCCTGGTCGACAACGCCTGCCGATGCAGCCCCGACGCCCCCCCTTCGAGGACGAGCCCCACGAGGCGGGGGCGGGCGACCTGGACGTCACCCTGACGCGCACCCTCGCCGGCCACGCCGCCGCTCAGGGTGTCCGCGTCGACCTCGTGGCGCCGGGCACGGCGCGGACGACGCGGCCTGGGAGGGCCGGGACGACGACCTGGCCGCGATGCGCGAGCCGTACCCCCTCGGCGGGTCGGCGATCCGGAGGACATCGCAGCGACCGTCGCCTTCCTGGCCGCCCGCGACGCGTCCTGGATCACCCGAACCACGCTCACCGTCGACGGGCGGCGTCACCGCGGTCGACACGGGATCCGCCGCGCGCTCAGCCGGCCTGGGACCGCCTGAGTTGCCCCGAGGCCTGCGCGAGGCGCCCTGCACCCGCGCGCCCCGCGCGTACGCCGTTTGTCTGTCGAACGCCGCCCGCGGCGTCGGCGTCGGCGCCGGGAACGCTGCCCCGGACGTGCCGACCACCGGCGCGTCGACGCGTTCCTTCTGGAACACGCCGCTGCCCCCCGAGCCGTCGGCTGGGAAGTCCTGCGCGGAGAGGGTTGGGCGGACCCATCGCCGCGACCGCCTGCCTGCCGCTGCCACCCGTTTCCGCCGCCTGCCGAGCCACCCTCGCCCACCACCTGCGACCGACCTCACCCCCGCGGTGGAGCTACTGCGGTAGTGAGTCGCGCAGCCGAGCCAGCAGTGACCTGGCCGCCGGGCCGGCCGGACCATCGGTGCGCCATGCCAGCGCCACCCGCCCGCGCGCCCGCGGATCATCGATGGGCAGCGTCGGCAGCCCGAAGCCGGTCTCCGGCCGCGGTACCACCGCGACACCGAGTCCCCGCGCCGCGAGTCGGGCCAGCGCGTCGGGAGCCGCCGCCTCGAAGGCGATGCGCGGCTGGAACCCAGCCTGCCCGCACAGCCGGTCCACCACCGCCCGCACATCGGTCCCGCGCGGCAGGCTGATCAGCGGATACTCTGCGAGCGCGGTCAGCGGCACTGGCGCGCCACCGCCGTGCGCCGCGAACAGCGGATGCCCCTCGGCGGCGGCCACGACCAGCGGCTCGTCGATGAACACCCGCACTCCCACGCCCGGCGGTGGCTCCTCGTCCGCGAGTCCGACCACGGCGATGTCGAGTTCTCCGCGCCGCAGTGCCGCCAGCATCCGGTCCGAGGTGTCCTCGGTGAGGGTGATCTCGACTTGCGGATGGTCGTCGTGGAAGTCGGCCAGCACCCCCGGCACGTCCACCTGGTGCCCGAGGGCACCCGGGATCAGCCCGAACCCCACCCGTCCGCGCAACAGTCCCGTGAACTCAGCCGCGGTCTGCCGCACCCCGTCGACGGCCGCCAGCGCGGCCCGCGCGTACGGCAGCACCGCCTCACCCACCTCCGTCGGCCGCACCGACCGGCCCGAACGGTCCAGCAGGGGCTGCCCCAGTTCCCGTTCGAGCTGCCGGATCTGCGCGCTCACCCCCGGCTGCGCCAGATGCAGCCGCGCGGCGGCCCGGGTGAAGCTCGCCTCCTCCACGACGGCGACGAAGTACTGCAGCTGCCTCAACTCCATAACGGACAATGCTAGTGACGAGACGAACCAGCTCTTGGACTTATGGGCCGGCCGCCAAGATCCTTGGGACATGGGACGCGCAGCGAACGACATCACCACCGCCATCGCCGCCGAACGCACCGAACTCGCCGATCTCTTCAGCGAGTTGAGCCCGGACCAGTGGCAGGCGCCGAGCCTGTGCGTGGGCTGGCGGGTACGGGAGGTCGTGGCCCATATGTCGATGGGGTTCCGGTACCGGACCGGCCGGGTGCTGTGGGAACTGGCCAAGGCCCGCGGCAGCCTCGACCGCACGACCGACCGGATCGCCCGCCGGGACACGGCCCGCCACGCCGACGAGCAGCTCGCTGCCTTCCTCCGACAGCACGCGCACCACCCGTGGCGCCCGCCGGTCGGCGGCGTCGCCGCGGCCCTGGGGCACGACATCGTCCACGGTCTGGACGTCACCGTCGCTCTCGGCGTCGACCGGCGCGTCCCGGAGGACCGGCTGCGGATCGTGCTGGACGCGGTCGATCCCAGGGCGTTCCGCTTCTTCGGCACCGATCTGGATGGCGTCCAGCTGTGCGCCGAGGACCTCGACTGGACCTTCGGCACCGGCACACCCCTGTACGGCCGGGCGCAGGAGCTCCTCCTGATCGCCTACGGCCGACGCCTCCCGGCCGGGCGGCTGCGCGGTGTCGAATGTCACCGTTTCGTCGCAGGGTGAGCGGTGCTACAACCGAATCCTTTGGGCAGCGGTCTAGCTGGCTAGAGATCGCAGACCGCGTGAAGGGGACAGGACAGGTCATGGGGGACATACGCAGACGGGGAGCCGTCGTACTGGGGATCACCGGACTGGTGGCGCCGCTCACACTCGCGCTGGGCGCCGTGCCGGCGCAGGCCGCGAGCTGCACCACGCAGACCGGGCCGTACCAGAAGCAGGTGGAGAAATTCCTCGGCCGGCCGGTCGACGGCAAGCAGTCCGCCGCGGACTGCAAGGCCATCCAGGCGTTCCAGAACAAGCACGGCATCACGCCGAACGCCGGCTACGCGGGTCCCGTCACCTGGGGTGTGATGGACCTGATGAACAAGCAGAAGGCCGTGGGGACCAACCCCAACAAGGCCGGCAAGTGCCCGGTGAACAAGGGCCGCATCGCCTGCGTGAACCTGACCCTCCAGCTGAGCTGGATCCAGGACGGCAACAAGCTCGTCTACGGCCCGGTACCGGTGCGTACCGGCCGCAACGGCTACGAGACCCGCACCGGCCTGAAGAAGATCTACTGGCGGCACATCGACCACGTCTCGTCCATCTACGACGTGCCGATGCCGTACAGCCAGTTCTTCGACGGCGGCCAGGCCTTCCACTCGGTCGGCGTCAGCATGTGGAACCCGCCGGGCTCGCACGGCTGCGTCAACATGACCACGACCACCGCCAAAAAGTACTGGTCGCTCCTGAAGAAGGGCGACGACGTCTTCGTGTACGGCCGCAAGCCGGGCACCTGACGCAGCGCACAGGCACCCGGCTCGGCCGCTGAATTGGGACTCACGCCTCGGGCGCGTCTCCGAAGTCCGGGATCTCCAGCCTGACCCCGCCCTGCCGCGCGGACTCGTGCGCGACGATGCCCGGCAGGGTGTACCGAGCGGCCACCCACGCGTTCACCGACGGCAGCGAGCGCGTGCTGACGGCGGTCACGAAGTCGTCCACCAGGAAGTGGTGGCTGCCCTCGTGGCCGTTGTGCAGGTTGTCGAACTCCCGTGGCAGGCGCGAGCGATCGTGCACCGGCGCCGACCCGGAGGTGAAGGCCGCCCGAAGGTCCGGTGCGATGTGCTGGAGGGAAGGATCATCGGGGGACATGGTGGGCTTGGGCTCAAGCAGCTCGCTGATGTCCTTCACCCCGTTCTTGTCCTGCCACAGGGCCACCGTGGCGAGCTGCTCCATGCTCCCTTCCGTCCCGAAGAACCGGAAACGGGACTCCCGGATGTGCGAGGGATAGCCCACCCGCCGGAACTCGTTCGTGCGGAAGGAGCCGCCGCCCGCCACCTCGAACAGCGCGGTGGCGTTGGAGACGTCGTTGCCGAACTGGCTGACCCCCTTGTCGAAGACCCCGTCTCCGCGATCGTCCACGACACCGAGCGCCGACACGCTCACCGCGTGCGTCTGCCAGGCGCCCAGCACCCCGCCGATCGAGTGCGTGGGGTAGAGCAGCGGGGGATAGCTGGCGGTCGCCTTCCAGTTCTCGCCGCCGCTGTACTGGTACGCCTCGTAGAACCCCAGGTCCATGTCGTGGACGTAGTCGCCCTCGGCGTAGAAGATCCGTCCGAAGGCGCCTTCGGCGATCTGGTTGCGGGCGTGCACGGTCGCCGGGTTGTACTGGCTGGTCTCACCCATCATGTACGTCAGCCCGGTGGCCTTGACCGCGTCGATGATCGCCGCGATCTCCTCCGCGGTGATCGCCATGGGGACCGCGGAGTACACGTGCTTGCCGGCGTTCAGACCCTGGACGACCAGCGGTCCGTGTGTCCAGCGCTGGGTGAAGATCGCGACCGCGTCGACCGCCTTCGACTCCAGCATGGCCTGGTACGTCGGGAAGGTGCCCGTGAGGCCTTCGGCGGCGGCGAGTTGCTCGGCCCGTTCGGGGAGCAGGTCGGTGACGTAGACGTCGCTGACGCCGGGATGGGCCAGGAACAGCTTGGCGAACTGTCCCGAGAACTGTCCGGCGCCGACGATGCCGATGGAGAACGTCATGTAAGGCGTGCCCTTCACTGGTCGAGGATCAGATTGATCTGGTCGTTGGTCTGGTCGAGGCTGCTCACGGGCCTGCCGTTGCCGTAGATGTCCTCCATGGCCGGCTGCATGAGCGCCTGCACGTCCGCCGCGTAGTTGGTGATCGGGTAGGAGAAGGTCCGGAAGTCCTTTTTGTCGGCCACGGGTTCGGTGAAGGCGGACACGTCGAGGCCCTTCTTCTTGTAGGCGGCGATGGCTGCCTCGGTGCCGGCCGGGGTGGCGGGGAAGACGACCGCGTACCTGCCGACGACGGTCTGGCACTTGTCGGACGCGAGGTATTCCACCCACTTCCGGGCGCCCGCCTTGTTCTTGGAGGCTTTGCTGATGGAGTCGGCGAGGCCGTTCATCATGGTGGCGCGCTTGCCGGTGGGGCCGACGGGGGTGAGAGCGGTCTTGATGTCCTTGCCCTTGATCCCGTTGTAGGTGGAGATCATCCAGGCCCCGTCGAAGACGGCGGCGGCCTTCCCGGCGGCGATCTGCGTGTTGCCCTGGTTGGACTGCTGGTTGTAGTCGGAGAAGGGTGCCATGTAGCCCTTCGTCGCCAGGCCGAAGTACCACTTGATGACGGACTGGAAGGTCTTGCTGCCGTACTGGTACTTCGTGCCCCAGCGCGCCTTGTCCGTGTAGCTCCACCCCGCCGATCCGGTGAAGGGGCTCCACTGGGTCTGGCCGTCGGCGAAGCCGCCGCCCTGGGTGCCCAGCCCGTACACCTTGACGTTGTTCTTGTCGAAGCCCGGTTCGTCGCCCCGCTTGCCGTTCTTGTCGACGGTGAGGTGGGCGATGGCCTTCTCGAAGGTGCCGCCGTCCTTCGGGTTCCAGGAGAGGCTGCTCAGCTGCCCGGCGGTGAGACCGGCGGCCTTCGCCATCTTCTCGTTGTAGAAGAGCGCGACGGTGTCCCAGTCCTTGGGGGTGCCGTAGCGGTGGCCGTCCTGGCCGATCCAGTTGGCGGCGAGCCCCGGCTGGTAGTCGGACGCCTTGATGTCCAGGTCGTCGAGCGGCTCCAGCACCTTCAGGTCGGCGAACTGGCCGAACTTCTGTATGTGGTCGGTGAACACGTCCGGCTGGGTGCCCGAGATGAAGCCGGCGGTGAGCTTGGTCCAGTAGTCGTTCCAGCCCAACTGGGTGATCTTGACTTTCAGTCCGGGGTTCTCCTTCTCGAACCCCTTCGCGCAGGCCTGGTAGGCGGGCAGCTGGTTGGTGTCCCACAGCCAGTACGTCACCGTGTTCGCGGACGACCCCGCGGAGCCGCCCTGCGCGCAGCCGGTCGTCAGGGACAGCGCCAGCGCTCCGGTCATCGCCATGAGCGTACGAATTCGCATCGATGTCTCCTTACTTGATCCCGGTGAAGCTGACGGAGCTGACGATGCGGCGGGCGAAGCAGGCGAAGAGCACCAGCATCGGGAGCGCCGCGATGAGGGTCGCCGCCATCAGGCCGGACCAGTCGGTGCCGGTCTGCGGGTTCTGCGCCCGGAAGACCGCCAGCGCCACGGTCAGCACGCGCGAGGAGTCGCTGTAGGAGACCATCAGTGGCCAGAAGTAGTCGTTCCAAGCGGTGATGTACGTCAGCACGGACAGCGTGATGATCGGCGTGGACGCCATCGGCAGGATCACCCGGAAGAAGATCTTGACCTTCCCGGCGCCGTCGAGCAGGGCCGCCTCCTCGACCTCCCGGGGGATGTTCATGAAGAACTGCCGCAGGAAGAACACCGCGAACGGGGTCATGAAGAGGGTGGGGAGTGCGATGCCGAGCAGCGTGTCCACCAGGTGGAGTTGCTTGATGAGCACGAAGTTCGGCAGGAGCGTGAAGATGGTCGGCACCATCAGCCCGGCCAGGAACAGGCCGAACACCTTGTCCCGGCCACGCCAGCGCAGGCGTGCGAAGGCGTACGCGGCCATCGCGGAGAAGAAGATCTGGCAGCCGGCGATCAGGGTCGAGACGATCATCGAGTTCAGCAGATAGCGCCAGAAGTCGAGCCCACCACCCGCGCCGCCCTGCGCGATGGCCTCCTTCGCCGACTGCAGTCCGAGGGCGCGTTCGAAGCCGCCGCCGGTGAGGTCGACGGGGAGGAGGCTGTTGGGGTCGGAGCTCAGGCCTGCGTTGGTGGAGAGCGCGGTGCGCAGGATCCAGTAGAACGGCAGCAGGGTGATGAGGATGATCAGGCCCATCACGGCCCAGGCGGCGGCCCGTCCGAGGGAAAGCCTGCGCCTGGCTGGATGTATGGTCGGCGGCGTTGCCGTCGTGGCGGTCACGGTAGCCATGTCGGTGTCTCCCTTCCGTCAGCCGAGATCGGTCTGGCCGGCCCGGGTGAGCCGGTACTGCAGGACGGTGATCGCGCTGAGCACGATCAGCAGGGCGACGGACATCGCCGAGGCGTAGCCGAACTGGAAGCGGCCGAAGGCGGAGCCGTAGATGTAGAACTGGAGCACGTTGGTCGCGTTCGCGGGACCGCCCGCGGTGGTCACCGCCACGGTGTCGAACACCTGGAACGAACCGATCATCGTCATGATCAGCACGACCGCGAGCACCGGACGCAGCAGTGGCATGGTGATCCGCCAGAACATCCGCCACTCACTCGCGCCGTCCACCTTGGCCGCCTCGTACATGTCGTTCGGTATCGCCTGCAGGCCTGCGAAGAGCAGAAGGGCGGTGTAGCCGACATGCCGCCAGACGTTGATCAGAGCGATGGTGGGAATCGCCCATGTCTCGTCGGCGAGGAACGGGATGCGGTCGAACCCGATGGCGCTGATGATCTCGTTGCCGATGCCGAGCTGGGTGTCCAGGATCCACAGCCACACCAGGCCGGCGACGACGTTCGACATCAGATACGGGGTGAGCACGATGCCCCGCAGCAGGGCCGACTGGGTCAGCCGCTGGAGCAGCACGGCGATGGCGAGTGCCGCCACCGTCTGTATGCCGATGTTGATGACGACGTACTCGACGGTGACCCACAACGAGTTCCAGAAGATCGGGTCGTTGACCATGCGGACGTAGTTGTCGAGGCCGACCCATTCCGCCGGGGTCAGTAGGTTGAAGCGGGTGAAGCTCAGATAGATGCCCCGCAGTGTCGGCCAGAGCAGGAAGACCAGGAAGCCCAGCAGGGCCGGGGCGATGAACACCGCGGCCAGGCGCCCGTCCCCCCGGTTATCACCGGCCCCCGCCCGGTACGTCCTCGGCTTGGTCCGTGCGCCCTCGGCGCTGCCCAAGGGCAGACGCGATGGAGGGCTGCTGGAGGCGATGGTCATCGGGAGACTCCCTCGTCTGCGGCGGCTCGTCCTCCCCACTTACTTTTGTGGCGGAAGAATCCTGGCGTCAAGGGGCGTGCAAACATCTTTCTCAGGACATCGAGGCGCTTTAGACTGGCCATGTTGCTTTTACAGCGAAAGAAATCTTTGTGGGAGTCTGACCTACATGACCACAGGTGCCGCCAGCTGGCTTCCGCTGAGCCCCGGCGAACGCTCGGTGGCGATCGAGGTGCTCGTCCACGGCCCGCTGTCGCGCACCGAGCTCGCCCGGCGCCTGGACCTGTCGCCGGGCAGCCTCACCCGGCTGACCAAGCCGCTGATCGAGTCGGGCCTGCTGATCGAGGTCCCCGAGGCGGGCACCCCGGCCGAGGCGCGCCAGGGGCGCCCCTCGCAGCCGCTCGACGTCGTCGCCGAGTCCCGCTCCTTCCTCGGCTTCAAGATCACCGAGGACATGGTCTACGGCGTCGTCACCACCCTTCGCAGTGACATCGTCGCCCGCTGCGACCGCTCCCTCACCACCCACGATCCGGCCGAGGTCGCCGATCTGGTGGCCGAGATGACCGGGGAACTCGCGCGGACCCACCCCCGGATCGCCGGCGTCGGCATCGGAGTCGGCGGCCTGGTGCAGGACCGTGCCGTGGTCGGGGAGTCACCGTTCCTGCGGTGGCGGGAGGTGCCGCTCGCCGCCCTCGTCGAGGAGCGCACCGGGCTGCCGGTGGTCGTGGAGAACGACGTCGCCGCCCTGGTCGAGGCCGAGACCTGGTTCGGTGCCGGCCGGGGCCTCGACCGCTTCGTCGTCCTCACCATCGGCGCCGGCATCGGCTACGGCCTCGTCCTCGGCGGCAAGCGGGTGCCGTACGCCGAGGAGGACCGCGGGTTCGGCCGCCACTGGATCGTGAACCCCAACGGCCCGCTCACTCCCGACGGCGAGCGCGGCAGCGCGGTCTCGCTGCTGACCATCCCCAACATCCGCTACCAGGTGCGGGCCGCCACCGGCCGTGACCACACCTACGAGGAGATCCTCGCCCTCGCCGCCGCCGGGGAACCCATGCCCGCCCGCGTCATCGACGAGGCCGCGCGGGCCCTGGGCACCCTGGTCGCCCAGATCGCCAACTTCGCCATGCCGCAGAAGATCCTGCTCGCCGGAGAGGGCGTCGGACTGATGGACGTGGCAGGCAAGGCGGTCGAGGAGACCATCCGCGCCCAGCGGCACCCGCTGGCCGCCCCGATCGACCTGGAGACCAAGGTGTCCGACTTTCACGATTGGGCCCGTGGTGCCGCCGTGCTGGCCATCCAGGTGCTGGTGCTGGGCGCGGTGGAAATGTGAAGTGCGCCACGGCAGTTGACGAGATGCACGTGATCAGCAACACGGTCCGGAATGCCCGTTTAGCTCCTGATTACTCACATCGCCTTCACCTCCGGAGACGTATGCTTCACGGCATGTCCACCACTGCCGAGCCCGCTACCGAAAGATCGGCTGACGAGGTCAACGAGGAGATCCGGGCCCTGTGGCTCCGGTCGGGCGGGACACTGACGGGCGAGCAGCGCGAGGAGTACCGGCGGCTCGTCCTGGAGTGGGCCGCAGCGGCCCCCCAGCAGCCGGTGCAGGCGGCCTGACCCCACTCTGAGGGGCGCCGCCAGGCATCGGCCCGCCTGTGCGGGGCACCCCTGACCGGATGGGCCCCCTCCTCGCACTGGCCTCGGCCGTCTGCTACGGCATCGTCGACTTCGCCGGCGGAATCCTGTCCCGCCGCGCCCACTTCGCCGCCGTCACCTTCCTCGGCCAACTGGGCGGCCTCCTGCTCGCCTCCGCGGCCGCGCTGCTCCTGCCCGCCGATGCCGTCCGCCCGGTGGATCTGCTGTGGGGAGCGCTGTCCGGCGCCGGAAGCGGTAGCGCCATGCACTTCCTCAACCGGGGGCTCAGCCGCGGCGCGATGAGCGTGATCGTGCCCGTCAGCGCCGTCACCGCAGTCGCCCTGTCCGTGCTGTGCGGAGTGCTGCTCGGGGACCGGCCGACGCCACTCGCCTGGGTGGGCATCGTCGTCACGGTGCCCGCGCTCTGGCTCGTCTCCGGCGGCCGCGCGGACTCCGCCGGGGGAGTGCCGGACGGCCTGCTGGCCAGCGCGGGAGTCGCCGTGCAGTACATCGCGCTCGCCCAGGCGGACTCCGCGAGCGGACTGTGGCCGGTGGCGGCGGGCCGGGTCGCCGCCGTCCTCGTCCTGCTGCCCAGCGCGGCGCGGTACGCCGGCCACCTGCGCATGCCGTCCGGTCAGTGCGTCCAGGCGCTGCTGGTCGGCGCGGGCGCCGCCCTCGGTCTCGTCCTGTATCTGCTCGCCGCCCAGCGGCAGCTGCTCGCTGTCGCCGTGGTGCTCGCCTCCCTCTACCCGGCGCTCCCCGTGGTCCTCGGCCTCGCCCTGCTGCACGAGAAGGTCACCCGATGGCAGACGACGGGCCTGCTGGGCGCGGCCGTGGCCACCGTTCTGCTGAGCGTGGGATGAAGCGGCTGCTTCCTGCTGGGAGCTCAGCTCCATGTGGCCGAGTAGTAGCGCCGGTAGGCCTTGCGGTCCTGCTCCGCGCGGATGTACCGCGTGGCCACCAACGCGACCAGGCTGCCCGCGACGACCAGCAGCCCGGGGCCGATGTTCCTCGGGTCCGTCAGCCGGTTCAGCAGCGGCGCCGCCCCCGCCACCGGGGCCGACGAACCGGGCGAGGCGTCGCCGGGCGCGATCGCACCCTTCGTGGGCGAGGCGGACGGTTCCTGCGAGGGCGTACCGTTCCCGCCGGCGTTGCCCTGCGGGGCCGCCACGAGCAGCTGGACGTCGAGTTCGTCCAGCGCCTTGGTGATCGGCTGGAAGAACGTCGTGCCGCCGTTCGCGCAGTCGCCGCTGCCGCCCGACGTCACCCCGAGCGCGATCCCCTCCGAGAACATCGGCCCGCCGCTGTCCCCGGGTTCGGCGCACACGTCCGTCTCGATCAGACCGGTGACGGTGCCCTCGGGATAGTTCACCGTGGCGTTGAGCGCCGTCACCTGGCCGTCGCGCAGACCGCTCGTACTGCCGCTGCGGAAGATGCGCTGTCCGACGGCCGGATCGGCAGCGCCCGTGATCTGCACTCCCTTGCCGTCACCGATGGCCACGACAGCGGCACCGTCGCCCGCCCGGCCGCCGTCGTACCGCACCAGGGAGTAGTCGTCGCCGGGGAAGCTCTGCGTGGTCGTCTCGCCCACCTGCCGGTTGCCGCCGTTGTCGGCGAACCAGACGGATCCGTTGGGCCCGCAGTGTCCGGCCGTGAGGATGAAGTCCCGCTGGCCGTCGGTCACGTTGAAGCCCGCCGAACAGCGCCCGGCGGTCGACAGGATCGGCTGCGCGCCGTTGAGCCGGGTCGTGAAGGTGCCCTCGGTGCGCTCCATGCGGACGAAGCTGCCGATGCGGTCCGCCGTCTGGGTCATCCGGGACCAGTCGGTGGCGGAGACGGTGCTGTCGCCCCGTACCACCACCTGATTGGTCCGGTAGTCCATGGCCCATGCGGTGCCGGTGACCCGCGGTGCCGAACGCAGCGTCGTGGTCGCCGACTTGAGCTCGTTCATGCTGTGCGACACCATCTTCGCCTCGGCGCCCGCCCGCCGGACCTCGGCGGCCGCGTCCTCGTCGGTGACCGCGACGACCGGCCGGCCGTCGTCACCGATCCAGGTGCCCGCCGTACGGGAGGTGCCGAGCCGCGAGACGAGCCCCGCCCCCATGTCCTCGTCCTGCTGGGCGTACGTGCGCGGGACGGCGGAGGGGTCCGGAGGTTCGCTCGCCACGGCGCGCGTGACCATCGTCCCTCCGAGGAGGAGTCCGCCGACGGCCGCCAGCCGTGTCACTCGCCGGACGACCCGTCGTCGTGCGTGCCTCATGCATGGCTCCCGAACCCGAACATACGGTCAACACCGTGGGGCACTCCGGTACTTGAGTGCCCTCCTTCCATACGGGGCCGAGGACCGGCGCGTTCACGGCTCGCGTGATCTGCCTCGTGAGACGGCGGACCGGCGTCAACCGGCGGCGTGTACGGCCGGGCCGGCCGGTGTCGTGCGGGGCGGCGGGCCGAGCCGGAGCCAGCTGCGTTCGTCGCCCCATACGGACGCCGGGTCGACGTAGGGGCGCAGCAGGGCGGTGAGCGCCGGGTCGCCGCGGCCGTTCAGCTCGTCCGAGGCGATCTTCCGGGCGATCCCGGCGAGGAAGTCGGCGAGCTGCACCCGCGGATCCCGCCGTGCTTCCACCAGCCGCAACCCGCCCAGGCGGGCACCGGCCCGCCGGGCCGTCTCCTCGATCCAGGCGATGCGGTCCGGCGTCAGCATGTTCTGCCGGTCGTGGACCAGCCGGACCGTGTGCCCGCCCGCGCTCCAGTACGCGGCCGTCGCGACGATCGCGGGCAGCAGGGGATTGAGGACCGGAATCAGCGTGGGCCCGTCCGCCACCCGCACCCGATAGGCGTCCGCACGGGGCCGGGCCGCCGCGAGCCGTTCGAGGATCCCCGACACGGCCGTATCAGGCCGCCCCTGACACAGCGCGTCGACCATGTGGAAGAAGGCGTCGGCGGGCGCCTGCGGCGCACCGTCGTTGCGCACCCGCAGCAGCTGGTTGGCGGATGCCAGGAAATCCCGCCACCGCTCGTCCCCGAGCTCCCGCCGTCCCGCTCGGAACAGCGTGACGGCCTCCGGCGGACCGCCGCCGAGCAGCAGATCGACGGCCCGGTCCACGACGAAGAACGCCTTCTCGGTCAGATGCACGTGCGCCTGACCGTGAATCGGCCCCGCGGGCGCGAGCAGCCACTCAAGAACGGCCCGGTGCTTCTCCCGCAGCAGATGGTTGGCCTTGTACTCCTCGGCGGGCGAGCGGATCCGGTCCCGTGTCTCCTGCACGGACGCGGCGGCCGACTCCACGGGCAGCCGCACACTCGCGTGCGCGAACACGTCGGTGTTCCCGCCGGTCAGATTCTCGCCGTCCGACCCCGACTCGTCGCAGGCGACCTCCAGCGACCCGTCGGCCGGCACCGGCCGCGTCCCCCGTACCGCCGCGTCCTCACGTTCCCAGGTCACACCACAGCCCCTTATCTTGTGCCCCATGACCAGGATCCCGCACGACACGTCCGGTGAACCGAATCCCCTGCGCGCACTCGACCTCGACCGCCTCCGACGCCGTACGAGCATGAAATGGCGCACCTACCCCGGGGACGTCCTGCCGCTGTGGGTGGCCGAGATGGACGTACCGCTCGCCGAACCCGTGGTCCGCGCGGTCACCGACGCTCTCGCGCTCGGGGACACCGGCTACCCGGCCGGCACCGCGTACGCCGAGGCGCTCGCCGCGTTCGCCGACAAGCGGTGGGGCTGGGACGGGCTCGCGGTGGAGCGCACCGCGATCGTGCCGGACGTGATGCTGGGCGTCGTCGAGATGCTCAAGCTGGTCACCGGACCCGGAGACCCGGTGGTCGTGAACCCGCCCGTGTATCCGCCGTTCTTCCAGTTCGTGGGGAACATGGACCGGCGGGTGGTCGAGGCCCCGCTCGGGGCGCACGGCCGCATCGACCTCGCCGTCCTGGAGGAGACCTTCGCCGGGGCGGTCGCGGACGGACGGCGGGCCGCCTACCTGCTGTGCAGCCCGCACAACCCGACCGGCACCGTGCACACCGCCGCTGAACTGACCGCCGTCGCCGCACTCGCCGACCGTTACGGCGTGCGCGTCGTCGCCGACGAGATCCACGCCCCGCTCGTCGTCGGCGCGGACTTCGTGCCGTATCTGAGCGTGCCGGGCGGCGAGAGCGGTCTGTCGCTGATGTCGGCGTCGAAGGCGTGGAACCTGGCGGGCCTGAAGGCCGCGCTGGCTGTCGCGGGGCCCGCGGCCGCCGCCGACCTCGCCCGGCTGCCCGAGGAGGTCGGCCACGGACCGAGCCACGTCGGCGTCATCGCCCACACCGCCGCCCTGCGCGACGGCACCGCCTGGCTGGACGCTCTGCTGACCGGGCTCGACGCCAACCGGCGTCTGCTCACGGAGCTGCTCGCCGAGCACCTGCCCGGGATCACCTATCGCCCAGGCGCGGCCACGTACCTCGCCTGGCTCGACTGCCGCGCGCTCGGCCTCGGCGACGATCCGGCGGACGCCTTCCTGCACCGCGGCCGGGTGGCACTCAACTCCGGGCTCCCCTTCGGCACCGGTGGGGCCGGGCACGTACGCCTGAACTTCGCGACGTCGCCGGAGATCGTCGAGGAGGCGGTACGGCGGATGGCGGCGGCGCTCGACTGACGACGACCAGCGGGACGCCGACGGTTCGCCGGTGCTTAGGGCCCTAGACTGCCCGCCATGGACGACACGTCGCTGGACCGGCTCGGTGCGGGCAAGTACCTCCTGATCACCAGCTACCGCAGGAATGGCACCCCGGTCGCCACCCCGGTGTGGGTGGTGCGCGACGGCGACGCGCTCGGTGCGTGGACGGCCGCCGACTCCTGGAAGGTGAAGCGGATCCGGGCGCGCGGCGACGTCCTCGTCGGACCCTGCGACGCGCGCGGCAACCCGACCGGCGACCAGGTACCGGCCACCGCCGAACTGTGCGACCCGCAGACCACGGCCCGCTACCGCGAGCTCGTCGCCCGCAAGTACGGCATCGCCGGCCGCATCACCCTTCTCGGCAGCCGACTGCGCCGCGGGCCGGCCGGGACCGTCGGCATACGGCTGACGCTCGCGGCATGACAACTCGCGGCATGACAAGAGGGGCGGGCCACGCAGGCCCGCCCCTCTCGCGTCATTCCCGGGCTACGACGCGTCCAGCACGGTGCCGGTCAGCACCGGCCCGCCCTCCTGCGGCTGCCCCCAGTCGTCGAGGAACTGGAAGCGCACGGACTCGGCAGGCTCGGCCACCGCGTCCTTCACCGTGGGCACGGTCACGTTCCCGCCGGTCTCCCCGGGAGGCACGGACGCCCACACGGAGAAGCCCTCCAATTCGGACAGCGGGCGCTCAGGATCCGGTGAGGCGCCGGAGTTCTCCAGGAGCCACTCCGGATCGACGTCCTTCGTGGACAGCTCCGTGCCCCCGGCGACCGGGGTGACCACGAAGCCGTACGACAGTTCCACGTCGGCGGCCTGGGACAGCGACACCCGCCAGGTCAGCGGCTGCCCCTCGGTGACCCGGTCCGCGACCGGCGCCACGCTGACCGTGGGCATGAGATCGTCGTTCTCCACCATGACCCCACCGCGGTGCGAGCCGACGACCGCGTTCCGCACCGCCTTCACGACGATGTAGTGCTGCGTCTCGTACGAGAAGCGCGTGTTGCCCGTCACCTCCACCGGCACGTCGATGTCGTGCCCGCCGGGCCGCACCGTGACGAGCCGGTCCTTCGCCTCGCCGGTGTCCGGGTCGATGACGTACACGCGGACCTGGCCGCTGCCCTTCCCGGTCACCTGGACCGGAACCCGGTACGTACGGACGCCGGAGTCGCCCTCCCGCACCGTCGTGCGGCCGATGTCGACGCGCGGCAGCGCCGCCTCCTTGACCGCGGGCGTACCCGGGCGCCAGCCCCAGGCGTCCATCAGCCAGGCCTGCCCCGACCGCGAACGCGGCGTCATCTCGAGGGACTTGACGTGCTTGAGGTCGAGACCGGCCCGGACGGCGGCCGTGAGCGGCACGCGCACCTCACGCGCCCAGTACGAGGCCGTACGGTCGCTGCCCGGCAGCCCGTCGACCCGGACCCGGCCGAGGGAGGCGCGGCGGCCCGAGGAGTCGCTGAGAGCAACGTCGAGTTCGGTCCTGGTGGTGTTCGGCGGTACGAACACCCGCAGCGCCAGGCTGTCGGCGCCGGCGAGCGAGAGTGGCGCCGCGGGCCGCACCCGGGTCACCGCTCCCGGCTCGGACCAGTTCAGTTCCACCGCACGGCGACCCGTCTCGCGTTCCGTGTCCCACGTCGCGAAGTGCGGGGACGCCCCCGAGGTGACGGAGCCCAGACAGGAGAAGGCCGGATCGGGGTCCACCGCCGAGCACAGCCGGCCGCCGGTCACCGTGACCTTCCCGTCGGGCAGGAACCCGGCGCCCCGCTTGCCGCCCACGGCATGCGTCAGGACACGGGCGGGATCCGCCGAGGGGGCCCGCTTGCCCGAGCCGTCGAGCAGCGGGCGCACCCGGTCGTCGCCGGCGACGAACAGCCGGGCCGCCGCGGCGATGTAGGTGGCGCCGGCCTGGTGCTGCTGGTCGGCGGTCAGCCGGGTGGCGGTGCCCGGCGAGCACACCGGGTCCCGCTGCTCCTCGTCGTCCCAGAAGTCGTCCCAGGCGGGCGCCTCGGCCTGGCCCGGGGTCCACTCGCTGTTGAAGTAGTTGTGGTTGGCGCCGATCATGTACACGGCGCTGTGCAGCGAGGTGCCGCGGCTCACGCCGCGCGTCCCGTCGACGTACACCTCGCCCTGGAGGTCGGAGACGTCGCCGTCGCAGCCGGGCAGGATCGTCACCGACGGCACGTCCGCGACCGGATTCTGGCCGAAGATCGTCGGTCCGATGAGCACGGTCCCGCGCACCTTCCAGCGCACCGGGCCCCGGTAGCCGTCCTGGGCGGCGGGCGGCGGGTAGAGGCTGTCCATGGCGGCCCGGTTCACGCCTTCGCCGCCGCGCGAGTGACCGACCAGCAGGACGCGGGACAGATCGGCCTTCGGCGCGTCGCGTACGACGGCCGGTGCCGTGGCCGGGCGGGCGGCCCAGTCGGCCCAGCGGGCCAGGTGCTGCCGCACCAGCGACGAACGGGCCTGTGCACCGGCGTCCTCGGCCTCCGAGTCCTGGCCGTTGATGCCGTTGGCCGAGATCGACACCGTCACATAGCCCTGGGAGGCCAGGAGCTTCTGGTCGCGCAGATAGCCCTTGTGGCTGGGGATCTCCTTGAATCCGGCCGGGCAGGGCCAGTCGATGTTCACGTCCTCCTCGGTGCCCGGCTTGTAACAGGTGGGGTGGCGGCCGTGCAGGAAGAGCGCGAGCGGGCGGCTGCCGTTGGCCCCCTTCGGAGCCACCACCTCGGCGCGCATCTCGACCGGGGCCTTGAACCCGGGCAGTCGCACCGGGTCCAGGTCGTACGCGCCGCTGACCGTGCGGTACGAGCCGGGCTTCCCGGGGTCTACGGCGCCCGGCGGCAGCGGAGCCGGCGGTTTGGCGGCGGCCCGGTCACGGGGCTTGTCGGCCTCATGGGCCTTCGCGTCCAACCGGCGGCCCGCGGCGAGCACTTGAAGATCCGTCAGTTGAGTGTCGCGGGCCTCGTCGAGGTCCAGCCGGAACGTCCGGCCGTCCTTCCCGGCCTTCGGCAGACCGAGCAACCGGCCCCCGGCGTGGAACTCGACGCGCGCGTCCCCCATGGGCACGCGCTCAGGCGCACGCCAGACCAGTTCACGTGCGGTGCCCTCGCCGCTGAACCGCCAGCCCGGCGGAAGCTCGCTGTCGGCGGGCGCGGCGGTCAACGGCCCTGCGTGTCTTGGTTGTTGGGCCTGTGCCAGTCCGGGCGACCCCGCCAGGGCCGCCAGCACCGCCACGGCGGTCACACATATTCGCCGGGCACGGATCAATGGTCCTCTCCTCAAACCCCCGAGCGCGGGCGCCCCGTCGGTCCCGGGGGCCTCACGTGTCACAGAGGACGGAAAGGGGAGGCCTGTGGGTTGTCTGTGCAGGGGAACCCGTCTCGGCCGAGCGATGCGATCAAGCCACCGGGCGTAGTCGGCTCCCTCGCGGGGGAAGCGCTTTCCATGAGCCGAACCACCCGTCACCGCGCAGCAGTCGTCGGCACCGGTCACCGCGCCCAGATGTTCACCCGTGCCCTCGCCGAACGCCCGGACCACCTCGTCACCGCCCTCTGCGATCCGAGCCCCACCCGGATGGCCTTCCACAACGGGCTGTTGGCCGCGGCCGGTGAGCCCGTCGCCTCCGAGTGGGAGCCCGAGAGCTTCACCGACATGCTCGTCAAGGAGGCCGTCGACGAGGTCGTCGTCACCACCGTGGACGCCGAGCACGACCGCTACATCGTCCCGGCACTGAAGGCCGGCTGCCGGGTGATCACCGAGAAACCCATGACCGTCGACGCCGACCGCTGCGCCCGCATCCTCGACACGGTCCGGGACACCGGCAACTCCCTGACCGTCGCCTTCAACTACCGCTTCAACCCCGTCCACGAGAAGGTCCGCTCACTGCTCGCCGACGGCGCGATCGGCGAGGTCCTGTCCCTCCACTTCGAGTGGCTGCTCGACGTACGGCACGGCGCGGACTACTTCCGCCGCTGGCACCGGGACAAGCGCAACAGCGGCGGCCTCATGGTGCACAAGTCGAGTCACCACTTCGACCTGGTCAACTGGTGGCTCGCCGACGAGCCGCAGGAGGTCTTCGGCTACGGACGGCTCGGTTTCTACGGCCGTGAGGCGGGCGAACGCCACGGACTGCGCCGGGACTACGACCGGGCCCACGGCGCCGCCCCGGCCGCCGACGACCCCTTCGCCCTGGACCTCGCGGCCGACGACACCCTGCGCGCCCTCTACCTGGACGCCGAGCAGGACGACGGCTACGTCCGTGACCGCAACGTCTTCGACGGGCCCGTCACCATCGAGGACGACATGGCGGTCCTGGTGCGCCACACCCGGGGCACGACGATGACGTACCACCTGACGGCCTACTCCCCGTGGGAGGGCTACCGGGTGATGTTCAACGGCAGTGCGGGCCGCCTGGAGTTGGAGGTGGAGGAGAGCCGCTGGCAGCCGCCCCGGGGCCGGATCACCTCGGGCAGCGGCGCGCTGCACGGCGACACGGCCGCCGAGCAGGCGGGCGGGGCACGCCTCACCCTGCGTCCGCTGTGGCGGCCACCGGTGGAGGTCCCGCTCGTGACCGTCCACGAGGCCCACGGCGGCGGCGACCCACGCATGCTCGACGCGCTCTTCGGCCCGGTGGACCCGGATCAGCCGACGGACACCGGTGCGACGGCTCACCCGACGGCCACCGAACGCGACGGCGCCCTCGCCCTCGCCGTCGGACTCGCGGCGAACCGGTGCTTCGAGACGGGGCGGCCGGTGCGGGTCCGTGAGCTGGTGCCCGGCGTGTGGGAAGGGTGAAACCCTGGCCCGCCACCAGTGCGGTCACCGCCGCGTGCGCAGCCTCGCACCAAGAGGCCTCCCGCCTTCTAAACCACCTGAATGAGTAGCTTCTTTGCCGGAGGAAACGTTGTCGGCTCTACTCGGTTGGGTGGTGACGACCGAAGCACCCGTAACGACTCTTGAAACCACAACTTAGGTGGGCCCGCACCATCGGAGGGCCGCCGTGGATGTGGGAGGTGCTGCGAGTGTCGTCGACTGCCGTCGTGGACGGAGGCCGTGCGTATCCGGTGGTCCTCCCCGCCGGAACGGTCCGGGCGCCGGCTGCCGTCGCCTCCGACCGGCTGCGCGGGCTCCCGGCAGCTGAACTCGCCGAGGCCGTCCGCACATCGACCGCGGGACACAGGAGCCGGCGGTACCGGCTCGCCGTCGTGTGCCACGACCCGGGACAGGCGTCCCGGGCACTGACGGAACTCCTCGTGGACGGCGCCGCCCGCTCCGGGACCCGCCTTCTCCCAAGGCTCGGCCGGGACGCCGGTGTCACTCCGTACATGACCCTGCTGTCGGCCTTCGCCGCGCTGCTCGGCGGCCACACCGACGATCACGAGCCGGTCATCGGCTCCCCGGTCGCAGGCCGGTCCTGGGCCGAACTGCAAGGCGTCGTCGGCTACTTCGTCGACATGTCGGCGATGCGCCTGGACGTGACCCCCCGCTCGTCGCCTGGGCGGCGGCGTCGCAGGTGCGCACCGGCGTCGGCACCGACCGGTACGACCTCGGCCTCGTCGTGCGGGAGAGCGGCGACGGCCTCGGCGGCTACCTGGAGTACAGCACCGGCCTGTGCGACGGGGGCACCGCCGAGCGGATGGCCCGCACCTACGACCGGCTGCTCGCGGAGATCGCCGGGCAGCCCGGCGCAGCCCTCGCCGAACTGCGCGAACGCGCCCAGGCGACGGCTTCCGGGCTCACCGCGAAGAAGGCCCCGCCCGCCGGAAGACGGGCCGGTGAGCCCGCCCCGCCGGAAGACGGCGGCTGTGAACCTCCGCCCGCCGGGCTGACTCCCGGCCACCGTCACCGCCGTAGCACGCACGGGCCGAGCGCCCGTACCCGTACCAGAGCCACCGCCCGCCCGTCCGCACCGGGACAGGCACACCGGGCACACGAAAGGGAGAGATCGGGCCAGTGAGCAGCCACGAGGTCCAGGCCGCCGAGACGGATGTCGCGATCATCGGTATGGCCGGGCGTTTCCCCGGTGCCGACGACCTGGACTCCTTCTGGCGCCTGCTGAGAGAGGGCCGCGAGGGCATCACCCGCTTCGGCCGCGAGGAACTGGCGGCGGCGGGGGTGCCCCAGCGGCTGCTGGACGACCCGGGCTACGTGCCGGCCCACGGGATCATCCCGGACGTGGACCTGTTCGACACCGGGTACTTCGAGTTCACTCCGGCCGAGGCCGCGATCACCGACCCGCAGCACCGGATCCTGCTGACGGCAGGCCACGCCGCGCTGGAGCACGCCGGTTACGACCCGGGCCGCCACGACGGGCTGATCAGCGTCTACGCCGGAGCGGCGATCAACACCTACCTCCAGCAGCAGGTCCTGCCCCACGTCGACCAGACCACCACCTCCAGCCACTTCGCGGTGATGGTCGGCAACGACAAGGACTTCCTGGCCACCCGGCTGTCGTACAAGCTCGACCTCAAGGGACCGAGCTACGCCGTCCAGACCGCCTGTTCCACCTCCCTCGTCGCCATCCACCTGGCCTGCCAGGGCCTGGTCAACGGCGAGTGCGACATGGCGCTGGCGGGCGGTGTCACCGTCAAACTGCCGCAGACGAAGGGGTACTTGTACGAGGAGGGCGCGATCCTGTCCCAGGACGGGTACGTGCGCACCTTCGACGCCGACGCCGGCGGCACCGTGCTCGGCAACGGCGTGGGCGTGGTCGTCCTGAAGCTCCTGCAGGACGCGATCGCCGACCGGGACACCATCCACGCCGTCATCAAGGGCACGGCGACCAACAACGACGGCTCCGGGAAGGTCAGCTTCGCCGCGCCCGGCGCCGCCGGGCAGACCGCCGTCATCCGCGAGGCGCACACCGTCTCCGGCGTCGACCCGCGCTCCATCGGGTACGTCGAGGCGCACGGCACCGCCACCCGGCTCGGCGACCCGGTCGAGGTATCGGCGCTCACCCGGGCGTTCCGGGAGGCCACCGGCGACACCGGGTTCTGCGCCATCGGCTCGGTGAAGTCCAACATCGGCCACCTGGACGCGGCGGCCGGTGTCGCGGGTGTGATCAAGACGGCGCTGATGATGAGGCACCGGACGCTGGTGCCGACCATCAACTACGAGACGCCCAACCCGGCCATCGACTTCGCGGCGGGCCCCTTCAAGGTCAGCACGGACACCGTGCCCTGGACGACGGAGGGGCCGCTGCGCGCGGGCGTCAGCTCCTTCGGCATCGGCGGCACCAACGCGCACGCCGTCCTCCAGGAGGCTCCGCCCGCCCCGGTCACCGGGGCCTCGCGCCCGTCGCAGGTGCTGGTGGTGTCCGCCCGTACGGCGACCGCGCTGGCCACGGCCGCCGGGAACCTGGCCGGCCACCTCGACGACCACCTTCAAGGCGACGACCCAGGCTCCCTGGCCGACGTCGCCTACACGCTGGCCGTGGGCCGCCGCGCCCACGAGTACCGCCTCGCCGTCACCGGATCCGACCGCGCCGCCCTCGCCCGGGCCCTGCGCGAGGCCCCGGTTCCCGAGCGGCCCGGCACCGGTGAGGTGTCGTTCGTCTTCGCCGAGGACGTCCCGGACGCGGCGCGGCTGGCCGAGAAGTGGGGCGCCGACGAGCCCGCCTTCACCGGGCACTACGAGGCCGCACTCGCGGCCGGTGCCGGGCAACTGGGCGAGCGGGGGCGGGCGTTCGCCGTGCAGTACGCGCTCGGCAGGGTGTGGCTGGGCTGGGGCATCACGCCGGTCGCGGTGCACGGTGACGGGCTCGCGGCCCGGCTCGCCGCCTGTGTCACCGGCGCGCTGCCGCTCGCGGACGCGCTGACCGGTGAGGGCGAGGTGCGGCCCGCCCGTCGTGCGCGCATCCCGGTGCGCGGCGCACACGACGAGGTGCGCGGTGTCGCCCTCGGCGTGACCGACGGACCCTGGGATGCGGTGGCCCGCGCCTGGCAGGCGGGAGTGGACGTCGACTGGGCGGCCTGGTTCGAGGGCGAGGAGCGCGGGCGCGTCCCGCTGCCGACGTACCCCTTCGAGGGCCGCCGCTGCTGGCTGACCGGCCCGGACAGCGCGGCCGCCCCCGCCGGACGGGTCACCGGCACGGACATCGCCGCCGCTACCGCCGGACAGCTCACCGGCCCCGGCCCGCACCCCCTGCTGGACGAGAACACCTCCACCCTGGACACCCTCGCCTACCGCAGCTCCCGCACCGGCACGGAGTTCTACCTCGCCGACCACCGGGTCGGTGCCGAGCCGGTCCTGCCCGCGGCCGGGCAGCTGGAGTTGGTCCGAGCGGCGGGCGAACTCTCGCTCGGCGCACCGGTCCGGCTGCGCGGCGTGTCCTTCGAACAGCTGCTGTCCTACGCCTCCGGGCCGCGCACCGCGCTGGTCCGGCTGTGGCGCGAGCGCGACACAGTCGGCTTTGAACTCACCGCGGACGAGCAAGTGGTCGCGGCCGGCGAGATCCACCCTTCAACGGTCGAGCGGCCCGCCCCGGTGGACCTGGCGGCCGTCGCCGCCCGCTGCGCCGAGCCGGTCGCCCACGCCGACTGCTACGACACGCTGCGCGCCCACGGCCTGGACTACGGCCCCCGGATGCGGGCGCTCACCGAGGTCCGACTCGGCGAGGGGGAGGCCCTGGGCACTCTGGACCTGCCCGACGGCGCCTCGCTCGACGGCGCGGCGCTCAATCCCGCCCTCCTGGACGGCGCCCTGCACGCCCTGGTCGTCCTGCTCGCCCGCGCCTACGGCGACACGGCCGACGGCTTCCTGCCCCTGGCCCTGGGTGACCTCACCGTGCACGCCCCCGTCACCGGACCCTGCCGGGTGCACGTGACGGCCGGCCGGCTGGGTGAGCGGACCGCGCACGCCGACCTGACCGTCGTGGACGCCGACGGCCAGGTGCTGGCCCGCCTGGACGACCTCGCCGTGCGCGTCCTCGGAGAGGCCCGCGAGTCGGCCCTCCTGGTCCGCCGCTGGACCGACGCGCCCGCCGAGCACACCGGCGCCCCCGTCGGCACCACAGCCGCCGTCGTCGCCGCCGACCCGGGCCGCCGCGAGCACCTCACCGGTCACCTCACGGGCCTGGGCGTCGACACGGTCACCTCGCAACCCGACCCCGCCGCCGCGCCGGACGTCGACACGGTCACTGCGCAACCCGACCCCGCCGCCGCGCCGGACGTCGACACGGTCACTGCGCAACCCGACCCCGCCGCCGCGCCGGACGTCGTGCTCGTCGACGAACCGACGCCCGAGCAGGCGCTGCACGTCGTCCAGCGGCTCCTCGCCGCCCGCCCCACCGCACCGGTACGCGTGCTCCTGCTCCACCGTCATGACACCGACGGCCCTCGTCCCGAACGCGCCGCCCTCGCCGCCTTCGCCCGGACCGTCCGGGCGGAGAACCCCCTCCTCGAAGTCCAGGTCGTCGGCCTCGCCGAGGGCGTGCCCGAGACCGAAGCGCTCGCCGCGGAGCTGTCCGGCCACGGCCGTGACCCGGAAGTCGCGCACACCTCGCAGGGCCGCCGCGTCCCCAAGGCCGAGCCTGCCCCGGCCGCCGCGCCGGTCACCGTCCGCGACGGCGGCGTGTACGTCGTCACGGGCGGCGCGGGCGGACTCGGCCGGGCTGTCGCCGACTGGCTGCTCGCCCGGGCCGACGCCCACGTGGTGCTGCTGGGCCGCAGCGAACGGCCGACCATCCCCGACCTCGACGCCAGGGTGACCTACCGCAGCGTCGACGTGTCCGACCCCGACGCCGTCAGGGCTCAACTGGCCTCGATCCGTGTGCAGTTCGGTCCGCTGAACGGCGTCGTCCACGCGGCGGGCGTGTTGCGCGACGGCTTCGCCCTGACCAAGTCCGCCGAGGACTTCGCCGCCGTCCTGGCCCCCAAGGTGGCCGGTCTGCGCGCCCTGGACGCGGCCACCGCCGACGACCCGCTGGACTTCTTCGTCGCCTTCTCCTCCATCGCCGCCCACATCGGCAGCGCCGGACAGACCGACTACGCGTACGCCAACGCCTACTTGGAGGCCTACGCCGAGCGGCACGGCCGTATCACCGCGATCGCCTGGCCGATGTGGGCCGACGGCGGTATGCGCCAGAGCACCGAGGCCGCCACGGACCTCGCCGCCCGCACCGGGTTCGGCGTCCTGCCCACCCCGGAGGGCCTCGCCCTGTTCGAGCAGGCCCTCGGCACCTCCGGCGCGCTCGTCGCCGCCCACGGGGACGTCCGGAAGATCACCACCGCGCTCACCGCGCCCGTCGCCCAGGCGGCCCGGACGGCCGTAGCCGCCGTCGTCGAGGGGGACGCCCCCCCGCACGCGGGCCCTGCGGCTGCTGCGCGAGCTGATCGCCGCCGAGACGGGGCTGGACGCGGCCGAGATGGCCGAGAACGACCCGTTCGAGCGGTACGGGATCGACTCGCTGATGATCGCCAAGCTCAACCGCGAGCTGGACCGGCACTTCGAGGGCCTGTCCAAGACTCTGTTCTTCGAGTACGCCACCCTGAGCGAACTCGCCGACTACTTCGCCGCGCACCACGCGGGCGAGCTGAGCGGCGGCGACACGGCTGAGGCCCCGGTGACGACCACGACCACGGCCGTGGACCGCGGCTCCCGCCCGGCGCGCACCGTCCTTCGCACCCGACAGACGGCTGTCGGCGAGCCCGCCGAGGACGACGAGGCGATCGCCGTCATCGGCATCAGCGGTCGCTACCCCCAGGCCGACACCGTGGAGGAGTTCTGGCACAACCTCGTCGAGGGCCGCGACTGCGTCACCGAGATCCCCACCGACCGCTGGGACAGCACCCGCTGGTACGACCCCGATCCGGCGGCGCCCGGCCTCGCCCACACCCGGTGGGGCGGTTTCCTGCGCGACGTCGACCGCTTCGACCCGCTCTTCTTCGGTATCTCCCCGCGCCAGGCGGAACTGATGGACCCCCAGGAGCGGCTGTTCCTGCAGAACGCCTGGCATGTCTTGGAGGACGCCGGATACCGCCGTACCGACCTGGCAGGAGCGCCCGTCGGCGTGTACGTCGGCGTGATGTACGGCGAGTACCAGTTCCACGGCGCCCTGGACGCCCTGCGCGGCGGCCGGCCGCTCACCGGTTCGTCCTTCGCCACCATCGCCAACCGGGTCAGCCACGCCCTGAACCTCTCCGGCCCGAGCATGGCGCTGGACACCATGTGCTCCTCCTCGCTCACCGCGATCCACCTGGCGTGCGAGAGTCTGCGCCGCGGCGAGAGCGAGCTGGCGATCGCCGGTGGCGTCAACGTTTCCGTCCATCCGTACAAGTTCGCCTTCCTCAGCCAGGGCCGCTTCCTCTCCTCCGACGGCCGCTGCCGTGCCTTCGGCGCGGGCGGCGACGGCTATGTGCCCGGAGAGGGCGTCGGCGCCGTCCTGCTCAAGCCCTACCGGCAGGCACTGGCCGACGGCGACCGCATCCACGGCGTGATCCTGGGCAGCGCCGTCAACCACGGCGCCCGCACCAACGGCTACAGCGTGCCCAACCCGCGCGCCCAGCAGCGGGTGACCACCGCCGCGATGGAACAGGCGGGCGTCACCCCACGGGACATCGGCTACGTCGAGGCACACGGCACCGGCACCGCCCTGGGCGACCCCATCGAGCTGACCGGCCTGACGCATGCCTACGACTCGGCCGAGGCCACGCCCGGCACGTGGCCGATCGGCTCGGTCAAGTCCAACATCGGGCACCTGGAGTCTGCGGCCGGCATCGCCGGACTGACCAAGGTGCTGTTGCAGTTCCGGCACCGCACGCTGGTGCCCTCACTGCACTCGGCCGAGCTGAACCCCAACATCGACTTCGACCGCTCCCCGTTTCGGGTCCAGCGCGAACTGTCCCCCTGGCCCGACGCGGACCGGCCGCGCCGCGCCGGCCTCAGCTCCTTCGGCGCGGGCGGCGCCAACGCGCACCTGGTCCTCCAGGAGTCCCCGAATCCCGACCCGGTCACCGACGTACCGGCGGGCGAGCAGCGCGCCGACGAGCCCGTGCTGTTCCTGTTGTCCGCCCGCGACGAGGAGCGGCTGCGGGCCTACGCCGACCGGGCTGCCCGCTTCGTCCAGACCGAGCGGGTGCCGCTCCCCGACCTGTGCTTCACCAGCCAGGTCGGCCGCGAGGCCCTCGATGCCCGGCTCGCGGTGGCGGTCACCGACGGCGCCGAACTCGTCGCCGCCCTGTGCCGGTTCGCCGAGGGCGAGCCCGCCCCCGACCTCGCCGCCGGCGGCGAATTGGGCGAGATGGCCCGCCGCTGGCTCGGGGGCGCCGACGTGGACTGGGCCGCCTGGCACGCCGGCCGGCCCGGTCCCGCCCCGCGCCGGGTGCGCGCTCCCCAGTACCCGTTCGCCGCCGAGCGCCACTGGATCCCGCTCGACGCCGACCTGGGCACGGCCGCACCCCATCCGCTGGTCGACGCCAACGAGTCCACCGTCGCCGAGGTCCGTTTCCGCAAGACGTTGCGCGCGCAGGACCCGTTGCTGCGCGACCACGTGATCGAGGGCCGGCCGCTGCTCGCGGGTGCTGCGACCCTGGAGTTCGTCCGCGCCGCCGCCGCGCTCGCCGAGCCGGGCGTCCGGCACGCGGTGCGCGAGGTGGTGTGGGGACGGGCCGTCGAACTCGCCCACGGCGAGCTGGAGTTGTACGTCTCGTTCGGCCCGGACGGCACCGGCCTGGCCTTCGAGGTGTACAGCGGGACCGGCGCCGCGCGCATCACCCACGCCCGGGGCACCGCCGTCCCGGCCCCCGCCGTCCCGCCGGCCGCCGAGGACCTCGCCGCGCTGCGCGCCCGGCTGTCCGTCGTACGCGACGGGCCCACCGCCTACGGCGACTACGAGAGCGCCGGATTCGCCTACGGCCCCTCCTTCCAGGTCATCGACGAGATCCGGGCCGGCACGGGCGAGGCGCTGGTCAGGCTGAGCACCGACTCGACAACCGGTACCGAGCTGCCGCCCGCGCTCCTCGACGGCGCCCTGCGGGCCTGCCACTGGACCGGCCGGTCCGCCGCACCGCGCCCTGGTGAACTCGCCGTCCCCTTCAGCCTCGGTGCCCTGGACGTCTTCGCTCCGCTGCCCGGCGTCTGCCACGCCCACGCCCGGCTGGTCGGCGAGTCGGCGGGCGTGCGCCGCTTCGATCTGACCGTGTACGACGACGAGGGCCGCGTGCTGGCCACGGCGCGGGACTTCGCCGGGCGTACGCCGTCGGCGCCGAGCGCGTTGACGGCGTCGAGCGCGCCGACTCGGGCGACTGCGGCAGCCGCGTCGCCTGCGGCGACCGCGCGGACCGCCCAGGCCGCGCCGAGTGAGCCTACCGCGCCGACCGAACCGGCTCCCGCCCCCGGCGAGCCCCGCCTCTACGAGCCGTACTGGCGCCCCGTCTCCATCCCGGAACCGGGCAGCGCTGCCGGGACCCTCGCCCTGCTGGGCCGCCACCCCGAGCTGGAGTCCGCCCTGGCCGCGACCGGCGCGTGGCGGCGCGTCGTCACCGTCGGCGAGGGCACCGGCGCGCTCGCCTCCCTCGCCGGGGACGACGGGCTCGACCTCGCCGTCGTAGCCGCGCTGACCGACACCGAGGCGGGCGAAACCTCACCGGCCGACCTCCTCGACCGCGCCTGCGCCCCCGTCCTCGACGTGCTGGACGCGGTCCGTTCCAAGGCGCTGCCGGGCCGCGTCCGGTGCCTGGTGGTGCACCCGCAGGACGACGGCAGGGACCGGCCCGAGTGGGCCGCCCTGGCCGGGTTCGCCCGTTCCACGGCGCCGACCGCGCCCCGCCTCGAACTGCTCACCCTGGGCGTCGACGCCGCGGCCCCGGCCGCCGAGGTCGCCCGGGCCGTGGCGGCCGAACTGCGCGCCGCACCCCGCGCCGCCGGTCTCGAGGTCCGCCGTACCGCCTCCGGGGAGCGGGAGATACGGTCCCTGCGCCCGATCGACGGGACGGCACCCTCGGCCTCGGCCGAACCGCCCCTGCGCCGGGGCGGTGTGTACGTCGTCACCGGCGGCAACGGTGCCATCGGCCGGGTGCTCGCCGAGTACCTGGCCCGCACCCACGCGGCCAAGCTGGTGCTGATCGGCCGCTCCGAGCCCGACGACGGCGCCCGCGCCTGGCACCGCACGCTCACCGGCCTCGGTGCCGACGTACTCGCCCTGCGCGCCGACGTAGCCCGCGCCGACGAACTCGAAGCGGCACTGGCAGCCGCCCGGGACCGGTTCGGCCCGCTGCACGGCGTGTTCCACCTGGCGGGCGTCGCCGACGAGGGCCGGGCGGACGGCGACCGGGAGCGGTTCTCCCGGCTGCTCGCGGCCAAGACCCACGGCCTGGTCCACCTGGACCGGCTGACCGGCGAGGACACCCTCGACCTCTTCGTCGTGTTCGCCTCCGTCTCCTCCCTCATCGGCGACTTCGGCGCGGCCGGCTACGCCACCGCCAACCGCTTCGCCGACCTCTTCACGGTGCTCCGGGACACGCGGGTGCGCCGGGGCGAGCGGCACGGTCGCAGTCTCTCCCTGGCCTGGCCGCTGTGGGCGGTCGGCGGGGTCGACGGGCTGGTCCGGGAGGTGGAACTGGCCGCGTACACCCGAAGCACCGGGATGCGGGCACTGACCTCCGACCAGGGGCTGGACCTCTTCACGCGCTCCTTCGCCCCCGGCGCCTCCTGGCTCGTCCCCGCCTGGGGCGACCCGGCGGCGATCGACGCGGCCCTGACGGACGCACCCGCACGGACCCCGGCACCCGTCCCGGCCGCGCCCACCGCCGCCGCCCGCCGGGACCGGCTGGTGGAGCACCTGCGCGGCGTCCTCGCGGGCGTGCTCAAACTGCCCGTGGGACGCCTCGACAGCCGTGTCCCGCTGGACGACTACGGCCTGGACTCCGTCCTGGTCATGGAGTCCAACTCGCTGCTCGGCAAGGACTTCCCGGGCCTGCGCGGCACGGTGTTCTTCGAGTACCGGACGGTCGACGAACTGGCCGACCACGTCCTCGCCGAACACGCCGATGCCGTCACCCGCCTGTTCCCGGAGGAGACCGAGTTCCCGGAGGAGGCCGAGTTCCCGGAGGAGACCGAGCCGCGGCAGCAGGACACGGCTCCCGTGCCCGCACCCGTACCCGCTCCGGCCCCGCACACCCCGCCCGCCCCCCGGGCCGACGACGAGCCCATCGCCGTCATCGGCATCAGCGGTCGCTACCCCCAGGCCGACACCCTGGAGGAGTTCTGGCACAACCTCGCCGAGGGCCGCGACTGCGTGACCGAGGTCCCCGCCGACCGCTGGGACGCCGACGCCCTGTTCGACGCGGACCCGGCCGCACCGGGCCGCAGCTACAGCCGCTGGGGCGGCTTCCTGTCGGACGTGGACTCCTTCGACTCGCTGTTCTTCCAGATCGCGCCCAAGCAGGCCCGCACGATGGACCCGCAGGAGCGGCTCTTCCTCCAGACGGCCTGGTCGGCGCTGGAGAACGCCGGTTACCCGCCGTCCCGTATCCCGGCGCCCCGGTTCGGCGGCCAGGGCCATGACGTCGGAGTCTTCGTCGGCGTGATGTGGGACGACTACGCGATCCTCGCGGCCACGGAGTCCGCGCGCGGCAACCACCAGGTGGTGCTGGCCAACCGCTCCTCCATCGCCAACCAGGTCTCGTACTTCGGCGACTTCCGCGGCCCGAGCGTGGTGGTGGACACCGCCTGTTCCGCCTCCCTCGTGGCCGTGCACCAGGCCTGCGAGAGCATCCGCCGCGGCGAGTGCTCGTACGCCGTCGCGGGCGGGGTGAACGTCGCCGTCCACCCGGACAAGTACGTGCACCTCAGCCGCAAGACGATGCTGTCCGCGGACGGCCGCTGCCGTGCCTTCGGGGCGGGCGGCAGCGGCTACGTGCCCGGCGAGGGCGTCGGCGCGGTGGTGCTCAAGCGGCTGTCGGACGCCGTCCGCGACGGCGACACCGTGCACGCCGTGATCCGCGCGAGCGCCGTGGGTCACGGCGGTCGTACCGGCGGCTACACCGTGCCCAACCCGCAGGCCCAACAGGCGCTGGTGGAACAGGCGCTGGCCGCCGCGGGCATCGACGCCCGCACCATCGGCTGCGTCGAGGCGCACGGCACCGGTACCGCCCTGGGCGACCCGATCGAGCACACCGCGCTGGCGCAGGCCTTCGCCCGGCACACCGACGACACCGGGTTCTGCGCGCTCGGCTCGGTGAAGTCCGCCATCGGCCACCTGGAGGGCGCCGCCGGCATCGCCGGGCTCACCAAGGCCGTCCTTCAGCTGCGGCACGGCACCCTGCTGCCGACGCTGCACGCCGAGGAACCCAACCCGGTCATCGACTTCGACCGCTCGCCGTTCACCGTGCAGCGTCAGACGGCGCCCTGGCCGCGCGCCTACGACGCCGACGGCCGCCCGCTGCCGCGCCGTGCCGCCGTCAGCTCCTTCGGCGCGGGCGGCACCAACGCGCACGTCATCGTGGAGGAATACCTGGCGCCCGAGCCCGCACCCACCGGGCCCGAGTCCCCGGAGCTGATCGTCCTCTCCGCCCGCGACGAGGACCGGCTCCGCGCCTACGCGGCCGACTTGAGCCGCGCCCTGGCCGCCGCCCCGTCCGGCCTGCGCCTCGCGGACGTCGCCCACACCCTGCGGGTGGGCCGCGAACCCTTCGCCGAGCGGCGGGCGTTCGTCGCCGCCGACCTCGCGGACGCGGCCGACAAGCTCGCCGCCGTCAGCCGCGGCGAGGGCGGCCAGTGGCTGCACCGGGGCCGTGTCGAACAACACCCGCCCCTGGCCGATCTGCTGACCGAGGGCGCCGGCGCCGAGGAATTCCTGGCCGCCCAGATCGCCGCAGGCGCCGACGACCTCCTCGGCCGGCTGTGGGTGTCCGGCGTCACCGTCGACTGGGACCTGCTGGAGCGCCTGCGTCCCGCCGGGCGCCGCCGGGTGCCCCTGCCGACGTACCCCTTCGAGCGGGTCCGGCACTGGCTCGACACCACGTCGGCGCCCACCACCCCCGGGAACCGTGTGTGGCGGCGCAAGCTGGCCGCCGACGAGCCGGTGCTGCGCGACCACGTCGTGGACGGGCGGCCGATCCTCCCGGGCGTCGGGCACCTGGACCTCGTCGCCGAGGCGAGCGGCGGGCTGACCGGGCGGGCCTGCGCGGACGTCCGCTGGGTCGTCCCGCTGGCCGTGACCGGGGACGAGGAACCGGTCGCGGTGACCTTCGACGGCGACCGGTACGAGGTCCGCGGCGCCGACGAGGTCGTACGCTCCTACGGTCGCCTCGCCGACGCCCCCGCCGCGCCCGCCCCCCTCGACGTGACCGCGCTGCGCGCTCGCCTGGACGAGGGCCCCGACGCGGGCGCCTTCTACCGAGCACTGGCCGGGCAGGGGCTGCCGTACGGGCCGTACTTCCGCCGCGTCCGGCAAGTGTGGACCGGCGCGGACGAGGTGCTCGGCCGGATCGGCGAGGCCGCGGGCAGGGACCCGGCGCACGCCCTGCACCCGGGCGTCCTGGACGCCGCCCTGCACACCGTCGCCGCCCTGCTGGTCCGCCGCCGTGGCGAGCACGCCCGGCCGATGCTGCCGTTCGCGGCCGACCGCGTCGAGGTCTTCGGCCCGGTCCCGGCGACCGGCTGGTCGTACGTCCGCCAGACCGGGACCGACCGCTACGAGGTGCTGCTCTGCGACGACGCGGGCGCGGTACGGGTGCGGTTCGAGGGCCTGACCTACCGGGAGGCCAAACCGTCCGCGGTGGTCGTGCACCGGCCGGTGTGGACCGCCCGGCCCGCCGACGGCCGTGTCGAAGCGGCCCGTAGCGTGCTCCTGGTCGGGGACCGGCTGGACGCCGAGCCCGCCACCGGCATCGCCCGCGCCCACCACGACGCGGACGTACGGCGGCTGCGGATCGGTCCGGCCGGCCTCACCGACGCCGAAGTCGACCGTGCCCTTGCCGGATCCGACGCACCCGACCTCGTCTACTTCCTCGGTACGGCGCCCGGGCCCGAGCCCGTCGACCGCGGCGAGCTGCGGGCCCTGACCGACCGGGGACCGGTCGCCCTGTACCGCCTGGTGCGGGCCCTGGACCGGCACGGCGCTCTGGCGCGCGAGACGCGTCTGAAGGTCGTCACCACGGATGTCCACCCGCTGGAGGCCGGCGACGGCTCCTCCCCGTGGGCGGCCGGGCTCCAGGGCCTCGCCACCGTCGCGGCCAAAGAGTTCCCCACCCTGAGCGTGTCGCTGGTCGACGTGCGCGCGGCGGAGGCCGACCGCGCCGCCGCCGCGATCGTGGCGGAGCCGTTCCCGGCCCGGCCGGTGCCGGTGTCGCTGCGGGCCGGCGTCCGTCGCGTGCGCACGCTGGAGCGGGTCGAACTGCCCGCCGCCGCGCCCCGGTTCCGCAAGGGCGGCGTCTACCTGGTCGTCGGCGGCCTCGGCGCGGTCGGCCGGGACACCTGCCGGCACCTGGCACGCACCTACGGGGCGAAGCTGATCGTGGTCGGCCGCTCCCCGCTCGACGAGGCCAGGCGGCAGACGATCGCGGAACTTCAGCAGGCCGGCGCCGAGGTCCGCCACCTCGCTCTCGACGCCACCGACCCGGCCGCGCTCACCGAGGCCGTCCGCCTTGCCGAGCGCGAGTTCGGCGCCCTGCACGGAGTGATCAACGCCGCGATGGTGCTGGTCAACCAGGTCCTGCGGGAGCTGCCGGAGGCGGAGCTGCGGACCGCGCTGGAGTGCAAGACCGGCTCCGCCTGGAGCCTGCTGCACGCGGTGCGCGACGTACCGCTGGACTTCGCGCTCTTCTACTCCTCGGGGGTGGTCTTCGAGGGCAACCACGGCCAGGCGGGCTACGCGGCCGGCTGCGCCTTCGCCGACGCCTACGCCCTGCACGCCGCCCGCACCCTGCCCTTCCCGGTACGGGTGCTCAACCTCGGCTACTGGCACGCGGGCGGTGACCCGGAGCGCGAGCGGGTGCTGCGCCGCTTCGAGACCGCCGGCATCCGTGCGCTGACCGCCGAGCGGGGCATGACCGTCGTCGAGCGGACCCTCGCCGCCGACCTGCCCCAGGTGTTCACCCTGGACGCCGACCGGCCCGTCCTGGACCACCTCGGCATCGACCCCGACCGCACCCTGAGCGTGCTCCCCGGCGACACCTCCGGCCCGCTGCCCGAGGTCTGCTTCCCGGACGCGCCCGACGCCGACCACGAGCTGGTCGCGCACCAGCGCGCGGTCGCCGAGGTGGAGCGACTGGCGGAGGACCTGCTGGCGTCGGTGCTGCACCGGGCAGGCCTGTTCGGCGCGGGCGGGGCCACCGGGGAGGGCTCGCGGGAGGAACTCGCCGCCCGCTTGGGCGTGGTGCCCGAGCACGCCGAACTGTTCCAGGCCCAGCTGGACATACTTGTGGAGGCGGGCTGGCTGACGGTCACGGACGGCGGCCGCGTCCGTCCGGCGGGCCGTACGGTCCAGGCCGAGGCGGAGCCCGTATGGGTTTTGGATGAATTGACGGAACGTCATCCGGCCCTCGCACCGGTCGTCACGCTCCTTCGTGACTGCCTGACCGCGCTGCCCGACGTGCTCACCGGCCGCCGCCCCGCCATGGAGATCCTCTTCCCCGACGGCTCCACCGAGCGCGTGGCAGCCGTCTACCGGGGCGACCCGGTCACCGACCGCTGCAACGCCGAGGTGGCGCGACTCGTGGTCGGGCAGGTCCGGGCACGCCGGGCCGCCGACCCCACGACACCGGTGCGGATCCTGGAGGTCGGTGCCGGGACGGGCGGTACGACGGCGACCGTGCTCGCCGCGCTCGCCCCTTACGGCGACTCGGTCGAATACGTCTTCACCGACATCTCCCCGGCCTTCGTCCGCAAGGCCAGGAGCCGGTTCGGCGCCGAGTACCCCTTCGCCCGCTTCGAGGTGCTGGACATCGAGGCCGACCCGACCGGGCAGGGCCTGTCGCCCGGCACCTGTGACGTGGTGCTCGGCACCAACGTCCTGCACGCCACCCGGCGGCTGTCCGACCCACTGACGCACGCCAAGCGGCTGCTGCGGCGGGGCGGGACGCTGCTGCTCGTGGAGGGCACCCGGGTCCGGCACCAGCTGGCGCTGATCTTCGGCCTGACGTCCGGCTGGTGGCTGTTCGCCGACCCCGAGCAGCGCATGTCCCGTTCCCCGCTGGCGAGTGAGCGGCAGTGGCGGGACGTCCTGGCGGCCTGCGGCTTCACGGACATCAGCGCGGCGGCGCCGACGACTCAGGCCGGAGCGGCCTTCCAGAGCGTCATCGCCGCCGTCAGCGACGGCGTGGTGCCCGTCACCGGGCCGGACCCGGTCCCGGCCACGGCCCCCGATTCCCTCGCGGCTCCTGTTGCCGCCCCGGTCCCGGCTTCCCCGGACAACGACACGCTCAAGCAGGTGACGGAGGTCTTCGCCCGCGTCCTCGAGATGACCCCCGACCAGCTCGACCCCGACCTCACCTTCGAGAACTACGGCGTGGACTCGCTGGTCGTCCTGGAACTGACCCGGGGCCTGGAAGCGGTGTACGGACCGCAGTCGGCGACCCTCCTGTTCGAGCGGATCACCATCCGGCAGCTGGCCGACCACTTCAGCGCCCAGGCACCCGACGCCCTTGCTCCTGCCACCGACCCCGCAGAGCCCCCACCTGCCCCGGCCGACGAAGCCGAGCGCCTGGTCGCCGCCCTGTCCGACGCAGCCGTCGATGAGCTGCTGGCCGAACTGCTCTCCGGACGCGGGGAGTCCGAAGGAGGCGGACGATGACTGCCGAACCGTTCGAACCGTTCAGCTGTGTCGTGATCGGCGAGGAGGCCCTCCTCGTCGAGTGCACCAGGCTGCTGCTGGCCCGCGGGCACACGGTGGCCGCCGTGGTGTCCCCGTCCGACGAGTTGCTCACCTGGGCGCAGGGCGAGGGGCTGCCCGCCGTGCCGTTCGGCCGGGACCTCGCCGACCGGCTGGCGCCGCTGCGCTTCGACTACCTGTTCAGCATCGCCAACCTCCGCATGCTCCCTCAGGAGGTGCTCGCGCTGCCGGCCCGGCTGCCCGTCAACTTCCACGACGGTCCGCTGCCCCGGCACGCCGGTCTCTTCGCCACCAGCTGGGCCATCCTCGACGGCGACAAGCAGCACGGCGTCACCTGGCACGTGATGAACCGCGAGGCGGACACCGGTGACGTGCTCAAGCAGCGCACCGTGCCCGTCGATCCGGCGGCCACGGTGCACGATCTCGACGTCGCCTGCTTCGACGCGGGCATCGAGTCCTTCGCCGAACTCGTCGACGAACTCGCCTCCGGCACGGCCACCCGCACCCCGCAGGACCTCGACCTGCGCACCTACCACGGCCGGTACGACGGGCTGCCGCGGGCGGGCG
This sequence comes from Streptomyces sp. NL15-2K, assembly GCF_030551255.1. Lineage (GTDB taxonomy): Bacteria > Actinomycetota > Actinomycetes > Streptomycetales > Streptomycetaceae > Streptomyces. The sequence continues at coordinate 699,826 of NZ_CP130630.1, read as the reverse complement.
TGTTCGACTGGCGGCAGCCGGCCGCCGAACTGGACGCGCTGGTGCGGTCGACCGCGTTCGGGCGCCGCCGCAACGACTTCGGTACGGCGCTGCTGGCCCTCGGCGACGACCTGCTGGCCGTCCGCGCCGTGGAGGTCACCGACCGGCTGTCCACCGGCGAGCCCGGCACTGTCGTCGCCTTCGGCCCCGAGGCCCTCACCGTGGCGACCGGTGACCGGGATGTCCGCCTCACCGACCTCGCCGCCCTGTCCGGCGAACGGCTCGACCCGGTGGCCCTGGCCCAGGAACTGGGCGGCCGCTTCCCGCACCTCACGGACACGGCCGCGGCCGAACTGGCCGAAGCCGCACGCGCCGCGCACCGTCAGGAGCGGCGCTGGCTGCGCGCCCTGGAGTCGCTGGAGCCGGTGCTCCCGCCCAGGTTCGGCCGCCTGCTTCCCGTCGCCCGCCCCGCGGGCGCGGTCCCGCTGCCCGAGGCCCTGCGGGCCGGGGGAGGGGATCCGGAGCAGCTGTCCCTCGCCGCCGTCCTGGCCTTCCTCGCCAGGCTCACACGCGGCGGTGAGCGTGACGTCGCCATATCCGCCCCGCCCGCGCCCTCTCCGGCGGCGGCCCGCATCCTGACGCCCGAGCTGCCGCTGCGCGCCCCCGAAGGGCTGCTCGACCGCACCCTGCCGGACCTCGCCGAGCTGGTCGGCGCCGAACTCGACCGGCTCCGGGACGTGAGGCCGTACCGCCGCGACGTCCCGCTGCGCCACCCGGCCCTGGCCGGCGCCGCCCGCACCCGCCTGCCCGTCGCCGTCTTGCTCCCCGACAGGCCGATCGAGCCGATCGAGTCAGCTGAACCGGCCGACCGGCCGCTGACCGTCCGTATCGACGCCACCGGGGCCGTCCGCTTCTGTGCGGGCACCGAGCTGACCGCCGACCAGGAGGCGTGGCTCGCGGAGCACTTCGCGGTGTTCCTCGACGCCGCGGCCGCCGAGCCGCATCGCCCGCTCGGCGCCGTCGGGATGCTCGGTCCCGAGGAACGGGAGCTGGTGCTCGGCCGGTGGAACGCCACCGACGAGGAGTACCCGCGCCAGTCCACCGTGACGCGGCTGGTCACCGACATCGCCTGCGCCGCGCCGGACACCACCGCCGTCCGCTTCGAGGACAGCTTGCTCACCTACGGCGAGCTGGACGAGGCCGCCGACCGGCTGGCCCGCCACCTCGCCGGCCTGGGCGCCGGCCCCGGCAGCGTCGTCGGCGTCTACCTGGAACGCTCGCCCGAACTGCTCGTCAGCCTGCTCGCCGTCCTGCGCACCGGCGCCGCCTACGTCCCGATCGACCCCATCTACCCGCCCGCCCGCATCGGCCACATGCTGAAGGACTCCGGCACCCGGCTGGTCCTGACCGACGAGCCCCTGGGCGCCACCCTGGCGGACTTCCCGGTCACCCCGGTGGTGGTGTCCACCGCCCTGGCGACCGCACGGGACGTCGTACCGGCCGCCCCCCTCGACCGCTCCGCCCCAGACACTCCGGCGTACGTCATCTACACCTCGGGCTCCACCGGTCTGCCCAAGGGCGTCCAGGTCGGCCACCGGGCGCTGGTCAACTTCCTGTGGACGATGGCCCGCAGGCCTGGCTTCGGCTCCCGGGACTCGCTGTCGGCGCTGACCACCGTGTGCTTCGACATCGCCGGCCTGGAGCTGTACCTGCCGCTGGTGCGGGGCGGCACCGTGGAGATCCTCTCCGCCGCCGTGGCCGCCGACGGCGTCGCCCTGCGCGAGCGCGTCGAGAAGTCGGCACCCACCGTCCTCCAGGCCACCCCGACCACCTGGCAGATGCTGCTCGCCGCGGGCTGGACCGGCGATCCGCAGCTGAAGGCGCTGTGCGGCGGCGAACCGCTGCCCGCCGAGCTGGCCGACCGGCTCGCCCCACGCGTCGGCGCGCTGTACAACATGTACGGCCCCACCGAGACCACCATCTGGTCCACCGTCGACCGGGTGCGGCCCGGCGAGCCGGTCACCATCGGCCGCCCCATCGGCAACACCCGCTGCCACGTCCTCGACGAGCGCGGCGTGCCCGTCCCGCCCGGCATCCCCGGCGAGCTGCTCCTGTCCGGCGACGGCGTCGCCGACGGCTACCTCGGCCGACCCGAGCTGACCACCGAACGCTTCGTCCCCGCCCCCGAGGGCGGCACCGGCCGCGCCTACCGCACCGGCGACCTGGTACGGCACCTGCCCGACGGCCGCCTGGAGTACCTGGAGCGGATCGACGGCCAGATCAAGCTCAACGGCTACCGGATCGAACTCGGCGAGGTGGAGTCCGCCCTGCGCCGGCTCCCCGGCGTCACCGCCGCCGTCGCCGTCGTCCGCGAGGACCGGCCCGGCGAACGCCGCCTGGTCGCCTACGCCGTCGGCCCGTCCGGCGCGCCGGACACCGCCGGGCTGCGCGCCGCCCTGGGGGAGCGACTGCCCGCCTACATGGTCCCGTCGGCCGTCGTCGTCCTGCCGAAGCTGCCGCTCACCCCGAACGGCAAAGTCGACCGCAAGGCCCTGCCCAAGCCGGACGTCGCCCGGACCGCGGGCGGCACGGAGGCCGTCCGCACCGACCTGGAGCGCCGCATCGCCGAGGTCTGGTGCGAGGCGCTGGGCCTGGAGGCGGTGGGCGCCGAGGAGAACTTCTTCGACGCCGGCGGCGACTCGCTGCGCCTGACGTCCGTGGTGGCGGCGCTGGGTGAGCGGCTCGGCCTGAAGGCCACCCGCCTCGACATGTTCGCCCACCCGACGGTACGCGCCATGGCGGCCCATGTCTCCGGCACCACCGACGGCGCCGTGCCCAGGCCCCAGCGCTCCCGGGACGTCTCCGCGCTGGCCCGCCGCCGCGACCGGAGGCAGCGCCGCTCATGACCGGTCGCCACCCCTTCGCCACGCACACCGCACATCCAGATCCGTCCCGTTCCCCAGGGGGTTTTCGTGTCCAGTTGCCAGGTCTGCTCGCTCAAGGCCGACCATCCGGGGGTGATGCTCGACGACCAGGGGGTGTGCAACCTGTGCAACCTGGACTTCGCCGAGGACCTGCTGGTCAACTACCGCTACACCAGCGAGGCGTTCACCGAGTTCCAGCAGGCGCCGCCCGGCGACGGCGAGTACGACTGTCTGTTCATGTACAGCGGCGGCAAGGACAGCACGTACATGCTTGACAAGTTCGTCAACGAGTACGGCAAGCGGGTGCTGGCCTTCACGTTCGACGTGCCCTTCGAGAGTGTGCACGCCGCCCAGAACATCGCGCTGGCCCGGGAGAAGATCCCGGCGACGTTCGTCCTGGACGCCGACGACGACAACATCAAGCTGATGATGCGCGAGGTGTTCAACCGCCCCGCGCCGAAGAAGCCCGGCAAGTACCTCGACGAGAAGCTGCCCTGCGTCTCCTGCCGCACCTTCTTCGTGCTGCGGGCGATCCTCATGGCGTACCAGCGGAAGATCCCCTACATCGCGCTGTGCGCCGACCCGCAGCAGATCCTCACCATGGAGTCCAACGTCAAGGAGATCGTCCGCGGCTTCTACAAGACGTTCGGCGAGCGGCTCACCGACACGCTGTTCGGCGGACAGCTGGAGGAACTCCTCTTCGACGAGGAGAACCTGCCGAAGATCGTTTTCCCGTTCATCGCCATGCGGCACGAGTACGACCCGGACCGCATCGTCGAGGAACTGCGCGCCAAGGGGCTGTACCAGTCGTCACCGCTGGAGACGCACTGCACCCTCTTCCCGCTCCTGAACTACTACTCGTTCAGCAACTTCGACTGCATGTTCTACAAGCTCAACGCGGCCAGCCATGTCCGGTCCGTCAAACGCAACGCCTCCTACGACCGCAACACCTTCAGCATCAAGTTCCCGCGCTCGCTCGACCTCGCGGACGTGGAGGAGCGGCTGGGCAAGGTCGTCCTGGAGATCGCAGCGGGGGAGGGCGACCGCGAGGAACACGAGCGCAGCCTCGTCGAGCTGTTCCAGCGCATGGACGCCTCCGAGGACGCCGCCCGGTTCGTCGCCGGCAGCTTCCTCGACATGCGTTCCGTCGCCGCCGACCTCGGCATCCGGCTGAGCTGAGACCCCCCACCAGGAGAACCACCATGACTCATTCCGACTCCGATGTCGCGATCATCGGCATGGCCTGCCGCTTCCCGGGCGCCGACTCCGTCGACCGTTTCTGGGAGGTCCTCAGCGAGGGGCGGGAGACGCTGACCCGCTACACCGACGAGGAACTCCTCGCCGCCGGGGTGCCCGCCGACCGGCTGGCCGACCCGCGCTACGTGAAGGCCGCCCAGACCATCCCCGGCACCGACCTGTTCGACTCCGAGCTGTTCCAGTTCACCCACGACGAGGCCGAGATCCTCGACCCGCAGCACCGGGTCTTCCTGGAATGCGCGCTTCAGGCCCTGGAGCGGGCCGGGTACGACCCCGAGCGCACCGACGCCCGGATAGGCGTCTACGCGGGCGCGGGCATGAACACCTACCTGCTGCACAACCTGGGCGAGCGCTACCGGGCCGCGTCCTCCGTGGACCACTACCGGCTGATGCTCGCCAACGACAAGGACTTCCTCAGCACCCGGGTGTCCTACAAGCTCAACCTGACCGGCCCGAGCGTCAGTATCAACACCGCCTGCTCCACCTCCCTGGTCGCCGTGCACACCGCCTGCCTCGCCCTGCTCGGCGGCGAGTGCGACATGGCGCTGGTCGGCGCGGTGCACCTCAGCCCGCCGAACCAGGGTTACCAGTACCAGGAAGGCATGATCTTCTCGCCCGACGGCCACTGCCGCGCCTTCGACGCCGAGGCCCGCGGCACCGTGATCGGCAGCGGCGCCGGAGCGGTCGTACTGAAGCGGCTGCCGGACGCGCTCGCCGACGGCGACTGGATCCACGCCGTCATCAAGGGCTCCGCCATCAACAACGACGGCTCCACCAAGACGGGTTACACAGCGCCCAGCGTCTCCGGGCAGGCCGCCGTCATCGCCGACGCCCAGGACGTCGCCGACGTCGAGGCGGACACCATCGGGTACGTCGAGGCGCACGGCACCGGCACGCCGCTGGGCGACCCCATCGAGGTCGCCGCGCTCACCGAGGCGTTCCGGCACGGCACCGAGCGCACCGGGTACTGCGCGCTCGGCTCGGTGAAGACCAACATCGGGCACCTGGACACGGCCGCCGGCATGGCGGGCCTGATCAAGACCGCGCTGATGCTGGAGCACCGCACCCTGGTGCCCAGCCTGCACTTCACCGAGCCCAACCCGGACATCGACTTCGCCGCCGGCCCGTTCTTCGTCAACACCGAGAAGACCGAGTGGAAGTCCGGCGACGACCCGCTGCGGGCGGGCGTCAGTTCCTTCGGCATCGGTGGTACGAACGCCCACGTGATCCTCCAGGAGGCCCCGGACCGCATCGAGGCTCCCGGCAGCCGTCAGCCGGAGCTCCTGGTCCTCTCCGCCCGCTCCGAGGAAGCCGTGAAGCAGGCCGGTGCCGCCCTGGCCCGCCAGCTGCGGGCCCGCCCCGACCTCGACCTGGCCGCCGTCGCGCAGACCCTCGCCCTCGGCCGCCGCGCCCACCCCCACCGGCTGGCCCTGGTCGCCGGCAGCACCCGCTCCGCCGCCATGGCGCTCGCCCTCGGCGACGAGGAGCGAATCCGTGCGGGCGTGACCGGACGCGAGCCCGGCGCCCCCGTCCTCGTCCTGACCGGAACCGGCGCCGACCCGGCGGACACGGCCGAGCTGTACCGGTCGGTTCCCGCCTACCGGGACGCCGCCGACGCCTGTGCCGCCGCCCTGGGACGCGCGGGGGAGGGCGAGGCCCTGCTCACCGAGGACGGCGAAGTCACCGCGTTCTGCCATGAGTACGCCCTCGCCACCGCCCTTACCGCCTGGGGCGTCACCCCGGCCGGCCTCGCTGCCACGGGCACCGGCCTCGCCGTGGCCGCAGCCCTCACCGAAGCCCTCCCGCTGTCCGACGCCCTCGCCCTGGCCCGCGGCACCGCTCCCGTCAGTGTCGCTCCGCCCCGGCTGCCCGTGGTGTCGCCGCGCACCGGCCGTTGGATGACGGAGGAGGAGAGCCGGGAACCCGGGAACTGGGCCGGGACTGCCGACCTGGGCGCCCTGGACGCGCTCCTCGACGGCACCGGCCGGCACGCGGTCCACCTCGCCCCGCAGAACGGCGAACCCTGCGGACTCACCCACCTGCTCACCCTCGCCGCCGACCAGTGGGTGCTCGGCGCCGACCTCGACTTCGCGGCCGTGCACGCCGGCCGGGACATCCGCCGGGTGCCCCTGCCCACCCACCGCTTCGAGCGGCGGCGGCACTGGGTGGAACCCGGCGACCACGCCACCCCGACCGCACCGGCATCGGCGGGCGACCGGCTGATCGCCCGCTTCGACCCGGCCGACCCGCACCACAACGTCGAACTGGTCACGGACTACCTCACCGAGGAGATCGGCAAGGTCCTCGGTGGCCGTCACCTCGCCCCCCTCGACAGCAACCTCTTCGATCTGGGCCTGGACTCGCTGGTGCTCATCGAGGTCGTCGCCAAGCTCGGCGAGGAACTCGACTTCGAGGTCCCGGCCACCTCCTTCCTCGAGTTCCCGACCATCCGCTCCTTCGCGGACAACCTCGCCGACCTGATGGGCATCGCCCCGGCCACTGACCCGGCCCCGGGGGAGGGTACGGGGACGACCGCCCCGGCCGTTCCCACCTCGCGCCGGGCCCAGCGCGCGGCGGCCCGCCGGGGAGGGCAGGCCTGACCGACTCCCGGCAGCGACGCCACGGCCCCGGCGCGGTTGCGCCGGGGCCGTGGCATTTTGAGCGATCCTTTATCCGGCCGCCCCGAACGAGGCACAGCGGTCCGCGAGCAGCCGGGCGGTGCCGGACAGCAACCGGTCGGCCAGTACGTCCACGTTCCGCGCCTGCCAGGGTTCCAGGCTGGTGCCCTTGACCCACTGGTTGAAGGCGCCCATGGCCGGGCCGCAGTACACCAGGTAGTCCACCCGCCGCCCGGGGGCGCCGGTGCGGGCCAGCTCGAATCCGTCGTCGAGGTAGGACCGGAAGGCGAGGGCGAGTTTGCGCTTGGCGTCCACCTCCCGGCCGCCGGCCGCGGCCGGGGAGTTCTTGGCCAGAGCAGCGCGCCAGGCGTCCTCGAAGGGGCGCCGCAGATAGGTTTCCTCGATCTGCCGTCGCGTATCGGCGTCCATGTCCGCGAACGAGTCGTGCATGCGCCACAACTGGTACAGCCGGTCGGCGCGGGCCGGAAGGAAGACGCCGCGCTTGACCGCCCTGGCCCGCACACCGAGTTCGAACATCTCGCTCCACGGCGCCGGCTCGGTGTCCTGTACGTCGAGGCCCTGGAGCATGTCCTTGACCTCGGCGCTGGTCGCCGCCTCCACGGTGCACTGGTTCACCGAGCCGGTGACCAGGAACTCCGCCCCGAGGACGAGGGCCGCCGCCGCGGCCTCCGGCGTGCCGATGCCGCCCGCCGCGCCCACGTGCACCCGCGGCCACGGTCCGGCCAGGGTGTCGCGCAGCCGCAGCACGGCCGGCAGCAGCGTCGCCAGGTCGGCCGCGTCGGTGTGCCATCCGGCGCCGGCTTCGACGCACAGGTCGTCCGCCATCGGCAGCCCGGCCGCCCGCGCCGCCTCCTGCTCGGTCACCTCGCCCCGCTCGGCGAGGCCGCGTACGACCTCTTCGGGGGCGGGGCGCAAGAACGCCTCGGCGGTGTCCGTACGGGAGACCTTGGCGATGATCCGGCCGCCCTTCAGGCGGTACTTGACCAGAGCCGGGGTGATCCGCAGGAAGCCGGACGCCTCGACGGTACCGACGCCGAGCCGCAGCAGCAGATCGACCAGCGCCTGCTCCTGCTCGGGGGAGGCGTGCCGGTGCAGCAGATTCACCCCGAACGGCCCGCCGGGGCCCAACGCCGCCTGAATGCCGCGGATCCCGGCCTCGACCTCCGCGAGCGGCAGGCCACCGGTGCCGAAGAAGCCCATGCCGCCGGCCTTGGCGAGTCGTACCACGAGCGCCTCGGACGATATGCCGCCGTACATCCCACCCGCCAGGTAGGCCAGCCGCAGACCGTAGCGGGCCCGGAAGCCTTCCGCGCCCAGTTCCTCGGCAGCAGGCCCGCGCCGGGCGACGGGAACCGGGGCGGCCGGGGCGACGGGTGCGGCGGCGGGAGCCGCCGGTAGGGCCGGGGCCGGTGCCGGGACCACCGGAACGGCAGCCGGGGGCTCGGTGCGTACCGGCGGCTCGGCACGGTCCGGGGCCGTCCGGACCGGGGCCGACGTGGCGGCGGGCCGTGGGGCGGGCTCGGTCGGCGGAAACGGAAGGGGGGTCGAGGAGGCGCGGATCTTCCGGACCATCTTGGTCAGTGCCTGGCCGGGTCCCAGCTCCTCGAACTCGAAGTCGCCCTGCGCCATGAGACGACGGACGGTGTCCACCCACCGCACCTGGCCGACGATCTGACCGGCCAGCGTCTCCCGCACCCGGTCCGCGCGGTACGGGCGGGCGTCCACATTCGCGATCACCGGGATCCGCGGCGGCCGGAACTCGGTGGCGTCCAGCAACTCCCGGAACTCCTCGGCCGCGTCGCGCATGTAGCGGGAGTGGAACGGGGCGCTCACGTTGAGCACCACCACCTGTGCTCCCCGCTCTTCGAACATCGCACGGGCGCGGTCGATGTCCGGTGCGGGACCGGCCAGCACGATCTGCTCCGGTGCGTTGTGGTTGGCGATGTCCAGGGCGGTCAGACCGGAGTCCGACAGCGCCGACTCCACCGTGCCCAGGTCCAGGCCCAGCACCGCGGCCATGCTCCCGTCGACGGCCCGGCCCATGAGTTCGCCGCGCCGTCGGACCAGACGCAGCCCGGTGGCGAAGTCGAAGACGTCCGCGGCGAAGAGCGCCGCGTATTCGCCGAGGCTGTGCCCGACGAGCCAGTCCGCCGGGCGTGGATCCTCGCGGGTGCGCAGTTCGTACGTCAGCGCCTCGACCACGTACAGCGCGGGCTGAGTGAACTCGGTGCGTCGCAGACGGCCTTCGGGATTGTTCAGACAGAGGTCGCGGATGGAATAGCCGAGGATCTCGTCCGCCTGGGCGACCAGGTCGGGGAACTCGTCGAAGAGGTCCGCGCCCATGCCCTTGGCCTGAGAGCCCTGCCCGGGAAAGCCGAACACCTTCATCTTGCTACCGCCTTTCGCGTGGGGTGCCGCGGGGGCCAGGGCCTGTGTCGCGGGTCGGCCGCCGTCGGTGCCCGCGCGGTCCCGTACCCGGGCCAGCTGCTGGGTGTCCCGGGTGAACGGAGTGAGCAGCGCCAGCGACTCCGAGCACGAGTCGGGGTCGGCGGCGAGGTTGGCGCGTACGAAGTTGTGCAGCGTGCCCGACGGCCCGGCGTCGAGGTAGAGGAACGGGCCGTGCGACTCCAGCGCCCTGACCGTCGCGGCGAACTCGATCGGCTGCCGGGCCACCCGCCACAGGTGCTCGACGGTGACCTCCGCCACCGGCCCGGCCGTGGCGCTGGAGACCAGCGGGATGCGGGGCGGACGCAGCTCCGTATCCGCCCACAGGGCGTCGAAGGCCGGTCGGGAGGGGTCCATCAGCCCGGAGTGGAAACCGTGGGACACCGGCACCCGCTGGTACGCGATGTCCCGGGCCCTGAGCAGTGTCTCCGCGCGGTCCAGGGCGTCCAGCGGCCCGGACACCACGAAGTGGGCGTCGTAGTTGCGGGCCGCCAGCTCCAGGTCCCTGTGCAGGTCCGGTTCGCGGTGGTACAGGGCGGGCTCGGCGAGTACGGCGACCATGCCGCCCGGAGCGGCGTCGCCCGCCGAGCGGGCCATCCGGACGAGCCGTCGCAGGCACTCGCCCGGTTCCAGGACGCCGGCCAGTACCGCCGCCGTGTATTCGCCGAGGCTGGCGCCCAGCAGCAGATCGGGGGTGACACCGTACGAGATCAGCGTCTCGGCCAGTGCCAGCTCCACCATCACGATCGCCGGATGGGTGACGGCGGTGTCGGTGAACGGCTCCGAGACCGGGCGGTCCGGATCGTACAGGCGAGCGATGACGGAGCCGCCGAGCTCCGGCTCGACGAAGGCGTCCAGGCGGCGCAGCGCATCCCGGAACACCGGCTCACTGTCGTAGAGCTCGCGGCCCATCTGGTAGTGCTGCGAGCCCTGGCCGGAGAACATGAAAACGGTCCGCCGACCGGTCTGCGGGGTCATCGGTCCTGGCTCCCGGTCAGCTGGGCGGCCGGTCGCCGGGCGAGGTGGTCGGCCAGGCGGTCGATCGTCGTGAGGTCGTACAGGACCGTGGCGTCCAGGGAGATGCCCAGCGCGTCACCGACCTCGGAGACGAAGGACATCCCGGTGATGGCGTCCACACCCAGGTCGGCGAAGGCCGCACCCGCCGGGATCTGGTCGGGCGTCACCCGCAGGGTCCTGGCGAGCCGCTCGACCAGTAGTTCCTTCAGCTCCTTCTCCGAGGCGACCGAACGGCCGCCTCCGGGCGGGTCCTGCGGGAGGAGCCGCGCGCCGGGGTGCCAGTGCCGCTCGCGTACGAACGGGTAGGTGGGAAGCGGCACTCGGCGCGGCCGGGCGGCCGGCCACAGGCGCTGCCAGTCGAGTTCGCCGCCCGCCGACCAGTGGTCGGCAAGCTCCGTCGGCCGCCGCTCGGTGAGCCACCGCTCGACGGTCTCCGGCGCGGCCGGCGAGGCACCGAAGGCCCAGGGCCCCGCGGCCGTTCCTGGTGCCGCCGCCTCCGCGACGTACTTCTCGAGAGCGTGGCGGAGTTCGGCGAGGTCCGCCACCACGAAGGCCACCCGGCTCGCCATGGCCACCCGTCCGGTCTGGAGGGTGTGGGCCAGCTCCGGGAGCGACACCGGCTCAGTGCCGCCGAAGACGGAGCCGCCGATGCCGCCGGCCTCGCCGCTGAGGAAGGCGAGCAGCCGTCCGGCCAGGGCTCGCAGCCGGTCGTCGTCGCGCGCCGAGAGCGGGACGATCTGCGGCCCGTGGTGCGGTCCGTGGGGCGGTTGTTCCTGGCGTCCGGCGGCCGCCGGTACGTACTCCTCCAGCACGATGTGGGCGTTGGATCCGGTGGCACCGAAGGAGCTGAGACCGGCTCGCCTCGGTCCCCCGGCCGCGGGCTCGGGCCATGGCTCCGCGCGGTGCTGCAGGCGGAACGGCGTGTTCTCCAGGTCGAGCAGCGGGTTGACGGTTTCGGAGTGCAGGGTGGGCACCAGGGTGCGGTGGTGGAGCTGTAGCACCGCCTTGGTCAGCCCGGCCACGCCGCCCGCCGACTCCGCGTGGCCGATGTTGGACTTGACCGATCCCAGGGCGCAGAAGCCGTTGTCGCCGGTGTGCCGGCGGAACGCCCGTACCAGGCCTTGGACTTCGATGGGGTCGCCCAGCTTGGTGCCCGTTCCGTGCGCCTCGACGCAACCGATGGTGCGCGCGTCGACGCCGGCCCGGTCGAGTGCCTCGGAGATGACCGCGGCCTGGGCGACCGGGCTGGGGACGGTGACCCCACTGCCGGTACCGACGTGGCTGACGGCGGTGGACCGGATGACGGCGTAGATGTGGTCGCCGTCCTGCTCGGCGCGGTGCAGCGGCTTGAGCACCACGGCGCCGACGCCCTCTGCCGAGACCCACCCGTCGCCCCCCGCGCCGAACGACCGGGAGCGCCCGGTGGCGGAGTGCATGTCGACCGCGCCATAGGTCTGGTACTTCGCGGGGTGCAGCGACAGGTTCACACCGCCGGCGACGGCCACCTCGCTCTCGCCTCGGGCCAGGCTCTCCACCGCGAGGTGCACGGTGGTCAGCGACGACGAGCAGAGCGTGTCCACCGCCATGCTCGGGCCGTGGAAGTCGCAGAAGAACGACACCCTGTTGGCGATCATTCCCTGGTTGAGGCTGACCGGCAGCGGTCGGCCGTCCACCGGCTCCGCCTGCGCGCCGATCAGGGAGTAGTCCTTGTGCATGGCCCCGGCGAAGACGCCGACCGGGCGGCGCTGTTCGGGACCTCGGGGCGCGGCGAGCGTGGCCGGGGTGTAGCCGGCGTTCTCGATCGCCTCCCAGCAGGTTTCCAGGAAGAGCCGCTCCTGCGGGTCGGTGATCTCCGCCTCGGGCCGTGCCACACGGAAGAACTCGGAGTCGAAGCGGTCGGCGTCGGCGACGAAGCCGCCCCACCGGGACAGCGGCCGGTCCGTCCCGCTGGACAGCGTCTGCCACTGCCAGCGGTCCGCGGGGACCTCGGTCACCGCGTCACGGCCCTGGAGGAGGTTCTGCCAGAACTCGCCGAGGTCGTCGGCTCCCGGGTACCGGCCGGCCATGCCGATCACGGCGACCGGGACGGGCTCCGGGGCCGGCTCGGGGGCGGTCGGCTCGGGGGCGGCCGGGGCCGGGGTGGTGGCTTGGGCCGGGTTGGTGGCTCGGGCCGGGGCGGTGGAGAGCCTACGGCGGGCCAGGCCGGGGCGCTCCAGCGCCGGGCGTCCGGTGACCGGACCGGTCCAACCCTCCACCACCGCATGGGCGTTGGTGCCGCCGTCCGCGAAACAGCTCACCGCCGCGACGAGCGGTGCGTCGGGCCACGGGACCAGGCCACGGGCGAAGGTGAACGGTGAGGCCGACAGGTCGAAGTGATCCAGCGGCTCCTGTCCGGACAGGAAGGGCACCAACTGCCGTTCGCGCAGCATCAGTACGACCTTGATGAATCCCGCGATGCCCTCCGCGCACTGCGGGTGGCCGATGTTCGGCTTCACCGAGCCGAGGCTGCACGGGGCCTCGGAGGAGTCCCGGTAGACGGTCCGGATCGCCTTGAGTTCGGTGAGGTCGTGCACCGCCGAGCCGGCCGCGTTGGCCTCGATGTGGGTCACCTCGTCGGCGCGCCTGCCGCTGCGCTCCAGGGCCTTGGCCATCACCGCCTGCTGCGCGGCCGGGTTGGGCGAGGCGGGACCGGCGGTGCGGCCGTCGTTGTTGACCGCGATGCCCTTGAGCACCGCCTGGACCCGGTCGCCGTCGGCGAGGGCGCGGGCCAGCGGCTTGAGTACGACCACCCCGGCGCCCTCGGAGAGGACGATCCCCCGGGCCCGCCGGTCGAAGACGTGGAACGCGGGCTCCGGGCTGAGCAGCCCGCGCTGGTCGAACAGCCGGTGGCCCGCACCGTCGGCGAGCAGGGTCACTCCGCCGACGACGGCGGCCTCCGCGTCACCGTCGCGCAGCGCCTGGGCGGCCGAGTGCATGGCGACGAGCGCCGAGGAACACGCGGTGTCCACCACCACACTGGGACCGCGCAGGTCGAAGAAGCGGGAGACGTTGGCCGCGAGGTAGTTCTGCCCGACGGCCACGATCGGGTTCCGGGTCCGGCTCAGCGTCGCGTCGTCGGGAAGATGACGGCTGCGGGCGCCGATGTAGACGCCGATGTCGCGCCCCTTCAGGTCGGCCGGCCGGTAACCCGCGTCGCTGAGGGCGAACAGCGTCTCCTCCAGCAGCACCAGCGCCTGCGGGTCCATGGCCGCGGCGTCCTCGTCGGACAGCAGGAAGAAACCCGGGTCGAAGCCGTCCCGGTCGACCAGCCCGGCGACCAGGCCGTCGACACCGCCCCAGCGGTGCGCGGGGACCGGGGCGATGGCGGAGCGCCCTTCGCTTAGCAGCCGCCAGTACGCGTCCAGGTCGGGCGCGCCGGGGAAGCGGCCGGACATGCCGATCACGGCGATGTCGTTCTGCGCGGTGGTGCCTTGGGGGGCGTACGCCGGGATGTCCGCAGGGGCTGTGCCGGACACGGACATCCGGGCGGGCACGGACTCCGAGCCGTGGACGGCCTCAGAGCCGGCCGTGGACTCCGGCGCGGCCGTGGGCTCCTCGGCGGAACCGGTACCGAAGGCCGCGGCGAACTCCGCCGGATAGGTCTGCGCCAACCAGCCCACGAAGGCCTCCACCGTGGGGTGATCGATGAACCCGGACGGGTCCGGGTCGACCCCCAGCCGGCTTCCGACCTTGCGCAGCAGCTGGACCATCATGATCGAGTCGGTTCCGAAGTCCTCGATGGGCACGTCGGCGGCGAGCCTGGCCCGGTCGAAGTGCAAGTGTTCGGCGAGCAGTCCGAGCAGCCACGAGGCGGCGGTCTCGGCCGGCCCCTCCGCCCGCCGCTGCCCGGCCGGCTCGGTCCGCAGGGCGGGCGCGGCGGGTCGAGCCGGAGCGGCTGCCGGGACGGCGACGTCAATGCGACGCCGCATGAGCAGCTCGGGACGCCAGGCGGCGGTGTCGCGGATGACCGCGGGGAGGACGGCGGGCCCGGCGCCGTGCGTCAGCAGGTGGTCGAGCAGGGCGGTCCCCTCGGACTCGGACACACTGCCCAGGCCGGTGCGCAGATAGCCGGGACCGGGGTCCGCGTCGCCCATGCCGACACCGCTCCAGGACGGCCACTGGACGCTCAGCAGGGGCAGACCGTGCGGCCTGGCCGCGGCCAGGTAGTCCGCGTAGGCGTTCGCCATGGCGTAGTCGCTCTGGCCCACGGCCGCGCTCGGCACCACGGCGGCGACCGATGAACAGACCACGAAGAACCTCAGCGAGCGGCCCGCGAAGCAGTTCACCAGTGCGTCGAGGCCGGCGACCTTGGGGTCCACCACGGCCCGGACGCCGGCGGCCGGCTTCCCCACGAAGGCGAGGTTGTCGCGGTCGGCGAACCCGGCACAGTGGAGGACACCGCCGACCGGTCCCAGGTCCCGCTCGGCCTCGCGCACCGCACGGGACAGGTCCCCGGAGGCGGAACCGTCCAGCGGGAGCGACAGCACGCGCACCCGCGCCCCGGCCCGCTCCAGGTCGATCAGGGTGCCGAGCCTGCGGCCGAGCGGATCGTCGCCGAGGTGGGCCTCCCAGTCGGCCCGCTCCGGCAGCCGCGTCCGGCCGGTGAGCACGAGTCGACGCACTCCCCAGTGCCGCACCGCGTGCCGGGCGAAGGCGAGGCCCAGGCCGCCGGTGCCACCGGTGATCCACAGCGTCTCGTCCTCGGGGAAGTCCTGGGGGGAGTGCTCGGAAGAGTTCTCGGGTGAGTTCTCGGGGAAGGACCGCACGCCGTCACCGCGGCCGGCTCCGGCAGGGGTCTCCCGCAGCACAGCCCGGTAACGCTGTCCGGCGCGATGGCAGACCTCGGGGTCCTCGCCGGTGTCCACGAGTTCGGCGACTATCTGCCGTATCACCGTGAGGTCGTCGTCCAGCGGGTCCACGTCCACATGCCGCGAGCGCACTTTGGAGTACTCGCTCTGCAGCATCCGGTACAGACCGGCCCGGGCCGCGCCGGCGAGGTTGACCGACTGCCCGCCGAGGTCAGCGCCGCCGAGGTGCGGGGTCTCCAGGCCCCGGGTCACGCCGAGTAGCACCACCGGCTCCGCAGCCGAGGCCTGGGCCACCAACTGCTGCACCCAGGGCAGCCAGTCCGCGGGGTCGTCGTGCGTGCGCTGGGAGCCCGGCCCGGCGTGCGCGCAGCCGGTCAGGTCGACGCACGCCCGGAACCGGCCGGGAGCGGGCCGGCCTGCCAGGTCGGCGGGTTCCAGGACCTCCGCTTGCGGCAGCTCACGGGCGAGCCGGTCGGCCAGCACCCGGGTGTCCGCGGTGGCGAGGACGGCGACCGGGCCCGGCATCGGGCCGCCGGTGCCCGGGGCGGCCGGCTCCCAGCCCTTGGTGAGCAGCCGAGTGCCGTGCGGCGCCGGGGCGTCCCCTACGGCCGAGGGTTCCGCAGCCGTGTCGCCGAAGGCGCCGGGGTGGTGCTCGTCCAGGTACGCGGCCAGGTCACGGATGGTCGTGTACTCGAAGAGGAGCGTGGGCGGCAGGCTCCGGCCGAGCACCCGCTCCAGACGGGTGACCAGCTCCAGGACGCTGACCGAGTCGATGCCCAGCTCGTAGTAGCCGATGTCGGGGTTGAGCGTCCGAGGGTCGCGGCCCAGCCCGTCCGCCATGAGTTGGCGCAGCCGGTCCTGGGTGGGCGTCACCGGCGCCCCGTACGATCCCGCCGTGGGGCGGGCCGCGGAGGCTGTCCGCGGCGCCTGGCCGGGCAGGCCGGGCAGGGTGCCGGAGCGGATCAGCTTGCTCGACAGGCCGCGCAGCTCGGCGAGAACGCGCCCGTCACCGTCCACGAA
Source organism: Streptomyces sp. NL15-2K (assembly GCF_030551255.1). Taxonomy (GTDB): domain Bacteria; phylum Actinomycetota; class Actinomycetes; order Streptomycetales; family Streptomycetaceae; genus Streptomyces. Next base: position 683,698 of record NZ_CP130630.1, on the reverse strand, counting down.
CTCGACCGTCAGTCTGGCGAGTTCGTCCCGCAGACTGAGCGACGACCGGCGGACGCGGGCCGTGCACGGGCCGGTCAGCGGCGCCGCCGCCCGGAAGGACTCCACGTACATCGGCAGGAAGAACGCCTCCTCGTCCCGGCCGCCGCCGGACAGCAGCGTCCCGGCCGCCACCGCGCCGCCGAGCAGCAGCGCGGGATGGAACAGGTGGCCACTGGTCTCGGCGCCGGAGGGCGGGGTGAGTTCGGCGATCAGCTGCTCGGTGTCCTCCCACACCCGGCCGCCGGCCCTGACCGCTCCGGTGTAGACCTGCCCGAGGCGGCCGTCCCGGTCGTAGACCGCGCCCAGGTCCTCGGACACGGCGGACGGCGCGGGGACGGCGGGCCGCGGCGGACCGGCGAACCGGGCCGGACCCGCCATCACCATCTCGGCCGTGGCATAGGGCGGGGCGTCCGGCTCGGCGCGGTCCACGATCCGCACCGCCCATCGGTCCGGGCTGACGGGCCGGGCGTCCAGCGCGATACGGGCGGGTGCCTGAGGCGTGACCACCAGCGGACGCAACGCCGTCAGATCCCGTAGCTCCAGCTCGTCGTGCGGCTGTCCCTGCCTGCGGAACACCTGATGGATGAGGTCGATGTAGGCCAGGGCGGGCAGCAGCAGTTGGCCCGCGACCTGGTGGCCGGCGATGACCGGGGTGTCGGCGGAGAGGGTGATCTCCTCGTACACGACCTTTCCTTGGGGCACGGCGGTTTCCCCGCCTGCGGGCTCCGGCCGAGCGGGGGTCGGCGGCTCCTGGGCGAGGTGCGGGGCAGAGCCCTTGGGCGCTTCGTACCAGCACCTGTCGCGCGCGAACGGGTAGCCCGGCAGCTCGACCAGGGCCGGCGGCGGCCCGTCGTACAGCCTCCGCCAGTCGACGGCATCGCCGGCGGCCCAGGCGGCGGCCAGCCTCTCCGGGGCCGGCTCGGGAGCCGCCTCAGGGTCCGCCCCAAGGCCCTCCGCCCGCTCCGCCGAGGGCCGCGCACCGCGCCGTACGGTCCCGGTCCACACGCCCGGCGTGCCGTCCCGGCCGACCAGGTACGCGTCGAGCCGGGTCAGCAGCTCGGCGCGGTCGCCGAAGACCACGGCCAGCCGGTGGGCCATCGGCTCCCGCCCGGACTGCAGGGTGTGGGCCAGAGCCGCCGGATCGGTGTCCGCCCCGTCGGTCCGCAGGAAGTCCGCCATGCGCTCGGCGTAGGCGTCGAGCCGTGAGCGGTCCCTGGCCGAGAGGGCGAAGACGAACGGCGCGCGGGCCTCGGGGGTCGGATGTGAACGGGACGGCACGTACTCCTCCAGCAGTACATGGGCGTTGGAGCCGCCCGCGCCGAACGCGCTCACGGCCGCGGTCCGCGGCAGCGGCCGGCCCGCCTCGTCGGTGCGCGGGGACCACTCGGCGAGCTCCCGCTGTACACGCAGCGGCGCCGCCTCGAAGTCGATGTTCGGGTTGAGCCGCTCGGCGTGCAGCGACGGGACCAGCACGCCGTGCCGGAACTGCAGGAGCACCTTGGTGACGGCCGCCATGCCGGCCGCCGACTCGGCGTGCCCGATGTTCGACTTCACCGACCCGATCGGGATCTTCCGCCCGCCCACGTCGTGGCCGCGGAAGGCCCGCAGCAGGCCGCTGACCTCCACCGGGTCACCGAGCGCGGTGCCGGTGCCGTGCGCCTCGATGTAGTCCAGGTCGCCCGGTGTCCAGTCCGCGCGGGCCAGCGCGTCGGCGACCAGGGTGCCCTGGGCCCGGGCGTTCGGCACGCTGAAGCCCTTGCCCGCGCCGCCGTGGTTGACGGCGGATCCCTTGATCACGGCGAGGATGCGGTCACCGTCCGCCTCCGCGGCCGAGCGGCGCTTCAGCAGCACCGCGCCGGAGCCCTCGGCGGGCACATAGCCGTCCCCGTCCTCGCCGAAGCTGCGGCAGCGCCCGTCGGTGGACAGGAACCCGCCCCTGCTGAGCTGCAGATACTTCAGCGGATGGCTGGAGATGTTCACCCCGCCGGCCACGGCCGCGTCGCAGTCCCCGCTCCGGATGGCCTGGCAGGCCAGGTGGATGGCCACCAGCGAGGACGAACACATGGTGTCCAGGCCGACGCTCGGCCCGTCGAAGTCGAAGAAGTACGACACCCGGTTGGCGACGGACGCGTACGAGGAGGAGGTCGCGACGCCCTCACCGCGCAGCGTCTCCTCGACGCCGTAGAGCTGGTAGTGGCCGTACATCATGCCGACGAACACGCCGGTACGGCTGCCGGCCATGCCCTCACGGGTGACACCGGCGTCCTCCATCAGGTGCCAGACCGTCTCCAGGAAGATCCGCTCCTGCGGGTCGATGTGCTCGGCCTCCAGCTGCGACATGCGGAAGAACATCGGGTCGAACCGGTCCACGTTCCGCAGGAAGCCGCCCCACTTGGAGTACGACTTGCCGGGGGCGTCCTTGTCCGGGTCGAAGTAACGCGAGTGATCCCAGCGGTCGTCGGGGATCTCCTCGACGCAGTCCCGGCCCTCGCGCAGGTTGCGCCAGAACTCCCGCAGATCGTCGGCCTGCGGGTAGCGGCCGCTCACGCCGATGATCACGATGTCGTCGCCCGGGCCGGTCGGTGCCGGGGCCGGTGCGTCGGGCACGGCGACGGTAACGGCGGAGCCGGATACGCCGGAGCCGGAGACAGCGGCGGTTACGGTCCTGGCGGGCCGCGGCGCCTCCTCGGCCGGCGGGGCCTCCTCGGCCGGGTGGGCCTCCTCGGCCGGGTGGGCCTGCTCCGCACCGCCCAGCACCTCCGGCAGCCGCCCGGCGTGTTCGGCCAGGAAGTAGCCGGCGAGTTCGGCCACCGTGAAGTACTCGAAGAACAGCGTCTTCGACAGCGCTCCGAAGTGCCCCTCCAGCCTCCGGGTCAGGCTCAGCACCAGCAACGAGTCGATGCCGTAACGGTCGAACTGCTCGTCGGGGTCGATGTCCTCGACCGGCATCTTCAGCTCCTCGGCGAGGAGTTCGCGCAGGAACCGCTCCGTTCCGGCCCGCAGGCCGGGCCCCCCGTTCGCGGGCCGGACGGGCACGCCCGTCTCACCGCGCGGCGTGGTGTGCTCGGCGCCCAGGGCCCGCTCGATCACGACGGCGTCGCCCGTGGCGAGCAGCAGCCGGGGCGCCCGGCCGGCCAGCGCCCGCTCCAGCCCGTCAAGTGCGACGTCCGCGGGAAGCGGGCTGAAACCGAGCTCGCGCCGCATGGCCTGTTGGGCGGCGGTGTCCATGGCCATCCCGCCGTCCCGCCACAGCGGCCAGTTCACGGCGAGGCTGCGCCCGGACCGGGTCCCCTCCAGGCAGTGCTGTTCGCGGCGCTGCGCGAAGTGGTCCAGGAAACCGTTGGCGAAGGCGTAGTCGGACTGCCCGACGCTGCTCAGGGCCGCCGCCGTCGAGGAGAAGGCCACGAAGTACTCCAGTGGCTCGTCGCGGGTCTCCTCGTCCAGCCACAGCGCGCCCAGCACCTTGGGGGCGAGCACGGCCTCGGCCTCCGCGCGGGTCTTCCTCAGGACGAAACCGTCCCGCAACTCCCCGGCCGCGTGCAGCACGCCCGCGATCCGACCGAACCGCTCACGTGCGGCGCGGACCAGGGCCGCCACGTCCTCCCGCCGGGTCACGTCGGCGCGTACGTGCATGATGCGAGCGCCGCCCTCCTCCAGTCGGGCGATCCGGGCCCGGGCCTCGGGCGACGGCTCCGACCTGGAGGCGAGCACGATGCCGGCCCCTGTCCCGGCGCCGCGCGCCGCGAGCCGCTCGGCGAGGTGCAGCCCGATGCCGCCCGTGCCGCCGGTCACCAGGTGCGCGCCGGGCGCCGCGAACGGCGAGGGCACCGCCGCTTCCGGCAGAGTGGCCGTCCGCCAGGCGCCGGCCAGCCGCCGACGCCCGTCCGTCCGGACCTCCACCGGAGCCTCGGCGCAGGCCAGTTCGGCCGACACGAGCGCGGGCAGGTCGGCCTGGGTCGCGTAGGCGACGGAGGTCATGTGCAGGCCCGGGTACTCGGCGCGTACCGTGCGGGCCAGGCCGCTCAGCGCCGCGTGCGCGGGCTCGACGTCAGCTCCGTCCGGGTGGAGGTAGACGTAGTGGGCCCGGCCGAGGCGCCGGCCTATCCAGGCACGGCAGAAGCCGAGCGCGGCGTGGAAACCGCTGTCGAGCGCCTGCCGGATGTCCCCGCCCCGGGTGGCCAGGTGGACGATGCCGATCGAGCCGTCACCATGCCCCGCCAGGTCGGTCAGGAGCCGCTCCGGGTCGAGCCCGGCGGCAAGGTCCACGGGGACGATCCGGGCGCCGGTGCGGTCGGCCAGCGCGTCGCCGAGTGCCCGGCCGGTGCCGTCGCCCGTGCCGTCGAGGAGCACCAGGGTGGTGGGCAGCGCCGTGCCGTCCGCCGCCGGGACCGTGCTGTCCCGCCAGTACGGTTCGAAGCAGAGCAGCGGCTCGGCACCGCCGTCGGAGGAGGGCAGCGCGCGAAGCGTGAACCGCTCGATGCGGGCCAGCACCGTGCCGTCCTCGTCCGCCAGCAGGATGTCGAAGACCTTCAGACCGGCCGAGGAGCCGTCGTCCGTCCGCCGCGCGTAGGCGTGGCAGGCGTTGGGCAGGCGGTCGGCCGTCAGTTCCACCGCGCCCACCGAGTACGGCAGGTGGGTGGGCCGGTCGTGGTCGCCCTCGCCGTCGGGGACGCTGCCGGCCGTCTGCAGCGCGGCGTCCATCAGTGCGGGGTGGAAGCGGTACGCACCGGCCTCCTCGCGCAGCTGCGACGGCATCACCAGCCGGGCCAGCGCCTCCCCGGTACCCGACGCCAACCACTCCACGACCTGGAAGGACGGCCCGTAGTGGAAGCCGGTCTCCTCGACGCGGCGGTAGTACTCCTCGCCCGTGCACTGCCGTGGGCAGCGCGCGTGGATGGCGGCGATGTCCAGCTCCGGCTGCCTGTCCGCTGCCGTACGTGCGACCAACACGCCGCTGGCGTGCGGCCGTACGCCACCGTCGGCCAGGACCTCGAAGCCGGTGCGTTCCGGCCGCTTCGCGTCCCGGCTGAGGCGGATCCGCAAGCCGACGGGGGACTCCGCGCCGACCTGGACGGGGGCCGCCCAGGACACCTCCTCGACCCGGTTCACCGGCAGGCCGTCGCTCCGCGACAACTCGCCTGCCGCACGTGCCATCTCCAGCAGGACCACACCGGGCAGGATCGGCGTCCCGCCCGCCACATGGTCGCGCAGGTAGAACTCCTCCCCGGTGAGCCGCTTGGCGAACTCCTCGGTTCCGGCGGCGGGCACGCCCGTGTCCAGCAGCGGGTGCGCGCCGGGCGAGGCGTCGCCGGTCACCCAGTGCCGGGTGCGCTCGAACGGATAGGTGGGCACCCGCACCCGGCGCGGCGGCCGGGCGGCATCCTGGTGCAGCGGCCGCCAGTCGATCTCCTCCCCGGCGACCCACAGCTCGGCCAACGTGTCGAGGTCGTGCTCGGCCAGCAGCGCGTCGACGTACCGCTGCCAGGCCGCACCGCGGGGCCGTGCGGTGCGTCGGGCTGCGCCCCCCCGGCCGTGGAAGACACCGGGGGTCTCGTCCGCGGCGCCGGTGGTGAAGGCGTCCAGCAACTCGAGAGCCTTCTCGCGGTTGTCGGCAACGACCGCCAGCCGCTCCGGCATCGGGTCGCGGGCCACCTGAAGGGTGTACGCGACGTCCACAAGGCCGGCGTCCTCGTCATCCTGCCGCCGCAGCAGGTCCGCCAGACGCTCCGCGTAGGCGGCCAGGGCCGCCCGGCTGCGCGCCGACAGCACGAGCAACACCGGCCGCTCGGGCCGCTGTCCGCCCTCGGCGGCCGCCCGTACGACGTCCGTGGCAGGCGCCTCCTCCAGCACCAGATGCGCTCCGGCACCGCCGAACCCGAAGGAGCTGAGGCCGGCCCGCCGGGGCAGCGTGCGGCCCCGGTCGTCACGCCGCTGCTGCCACGGGACGGCCTCGGTGACGATACGGAACGGGCCGCCGTCCAGGTCGAGATAGCGGTTCTGCTCGACGACGTGCAGGCTGGCCGGGATGGTGTGGTGCCGCATGGCGAGCACCACCTTGAACAGACCGGCCATGCCCGCCGCGGCCTCCAGGTGGCCCACATTGCTCTTCACCGAGCCGAGACCGCAGCTCGGGCTGTCCGGGAGCGGCCTGCCGGCCTCCTCGTACAGCCGGGTGAAGGCGGTCCGCAGTCCGGTGACCTCGATCGGGTCGCCCAGCGCCGTGCCGGTGCCGTGCGCTTCGACGTAGCCGACGGTGACCGGGTCGGTGCCCGCGAGGCGGTGCGCCCGGGCGATGACGTCCGCCTGCGCGTCGGGGCTGGGGGCGGTCAGCGAGTTGGTACGGCCGCCGTGGTTCACGGCGGAGCCCCGGATCACCGCGTGCACCGGGTCGCCGTCGCGCCCGGCCGCCGCGAGGTCCTTCAGGACCACCGCGCCGACGCCCTCGCCGCGTACGTATCCGTTGGCACGGCTGTCGAACGCCTTGCACCGGCCGTCCTCGCTGAGCATCTCGCTCTTGCTGAGGGCGACGTACAGCGACGGGTCGAGGATGAGGCTCACCCCTCCGGCGATCGCGAGGTCGCAAGAGCCGTCGCGGAGCGCCGACACCGCCTGGTGGATCGCGGTCAGGGAGCTGGAGCAGGCGGTGTCCACGGCGACGCTGGGCCCGCGCAGATCGAGGAGGTAGGACACCCGGTTGGGGATCACGGACAGTGCGGCGCCGGTGATGGTGTGGGCGTCGGTGCCGCGCCCCGCGGCGCGCTGCACCTCGAGGTAGTCGGAGTTGGTGACGCCGAGGAAGACCCCGACCCGGCGGCCGGCCAGTTCGGACGGCCGCAGACCGGCGTCCTCCAGCGCCGTCCAGACCACTTCCAGGACCAGCCGTTGCTGCGGGTCCATCAGCTCCGCCTCGCGCGGGGAGATGCCGAAGAACGCGGCGTCGAAGCGGTCGACGTCCGGGACGAAACCTCCCCAGCGGGAACGGGAGTGCTCGCCCTCGCGCGGATCACCGGCCACGTTCCGCCAGTCCCAGCGGTCGGCCGGGATCTCCTCGATCAGGTCGTGCCCGTCGGCCAGGTGCCGCCAGAAGGCGTCCAGGTCGGGCGACTGCGGGAGCCGGCCGGCCATGCCGATGACGGCCACTGCGTGGTCGGCGGGCGGGTGCTCGGCCGCGCCGGACCCGGCCTCGGCTCGTGTGCTCTCGGCGGACGTGACCGGCGCGGACACCGCCGTGGCGGGCAGACGGGGCTCGGTTCGGGCAGGGCGCCCGCCGTATCGGCCCCGCAGCGCCGGGTGGGCGTGCTGCAGGTGCTCCGCCATGGCGGCCACGGTGGGGTGCTGGTAGAAGGCGGTCGGGTAGACCTCGATGCCGAAGACCTTGCCGATCCGGGTGCTCAGGGTGGTGAAGCCGACCGAGTTCAGGCCCAGTTCGCCGAGCGGCCGGTGCCGCGGAACCCGGTCCGCCGCCACCTCGGCGACCTCGCCCACCAGCCGGGCCAGTTCGTCCGCAAGCCGGTCCGCGGTGTCCTGGGTGTCCTCGGTGCCCTCCCCGGCCACGGCGTCCGCCGCGGTCTGGGTGCGGGATGCGGCCCGGTCCGGCCGCGCGTCCGACCGCGCGTCGCCGAACTCGGCCCGCAACTCGTCCAGCGGCGCCGAACCGAGCCGCTTGCGGTCGGTCTTCCCGTTCAGCGTCTGCGGGAACTCCTTCAGCGGCACCAGGACGTCGGGGACCATGTACTCCGGCAGCCAGTCGCGCAGCGGAGCGGGATCGACCGGTCCGGCGTACGGCCCGCCCTCCACGGTGTAGAAGCCGCGCAGCATCACGCCGGTGCTCCCGGCCGAGGCGGCGGGCACCACCACGGCCTCGGCCACTCCGGCCAGCCTGCGCAACGCGGCCTCGACCTCACCGGGTTCGACGCGGTAGCCGCGGACCTTCACCTGGGCGTCGGCGCGCCCCAGGTACTCCAACGAGCCGTCGGGCAGCGACCGTACGAGATCTCCCGTGCGGTACAGACGCGGCGAGAGGGAGGTGTCGAACGGGTTGGGCACGAATCGCTCGGCGGTCAGCTCGGGCCGCCCCACGTAGCCGGTCGCCAGGCCGTCACCTCCGATGTGCAGCTCTCCCGGCACGCCGGGCGGCACCAGCCGGCCGTGCTCGTCGAGCACCAGCAGCTGGGTGTTGGCAACGGCGCGGCCGAGGCTCACCCGCTCACCGGCGCGCAGCCGGCTGACGGCGGACCAGATGGTGGTCTCGGTCGGCCCGTAGAGGTTCCACGCCGCGCGGGTGCGGGCTGCCAGGGCGTCCGCGGTGTCCTGGTCGAGGGCCTCTCCGCCGCACAACGCGGTCAGCGCCTGATCGCCCTGCCAGCCGGCGGCGAGCAGCATCTTCCACGTACTCGGCGTGGCTTGCATGACGGTGGCACCGCACGCCTGAAGGTGACGGCGCAGCTTCAGCCCGTCCTTGGCGACCTCGGCGGGAGCGATCTCCACCCGGCCGCCCGCCACCAGCGGCAGATACAGCTCCAGGGCCGCGATGTCGAAGCAGACGGTGGTCAGGGCAAGCAGCGTGTCCTCAGGCCCGAAGCCCGGTTCTTCCCGCATCGAGGACAGGAAGTTGACCAGGGCGCGGTGGGGGACCGCGACGCCCTTCGGACGGCCGGTGGAACCGGAGGTGTAGATGATGTACGCGGTGTCCTCCGGGCCCGCATGACGGACGGGCCCGGCGCCATGGGAACCGGCCCCGGCTTCCTCGGCGAGCCGGTCCAGACGGTCCATCCTGACCCTCGGGACGGCGATGCCGCCGAGCGCGGTCTGAGCCGTGCCGGTGGTGAGGATGAGGTGCAGCCCCGCGTCCTCGGCCATGTAGGTGAGCCGGTCCACGGGGAAGGTCGGGTCCAGCGGCACGTAGCAGCCGCCCGCCTTCAGCACCGCGAGCAGGGCGACGGGCAGCTGCGACCGGTCCACGAGGACACCGACGGCACGACCGGGCTCCACGCCGCGCTCCCGCAGGTGCGCGGCGAGCCGGTCCACGCGCTCGATCAGCGCACCGTAACTCAGCGACTCGGCGCCGTAGGTGACGGCGATCGCTTCGGGGCGGCGGGCGGCCTGCTCCTCGACCAGCTCGGGCAGGGTCCGGTCGTACGGGTGGTCACGGCGGGCCTGCTGCCACAGCCCCTCCAGTCGCTGCCGCTCCTGGCCGGTGAGCAGGCCCAGCTCGCCGACCGGCCGGGCCGGTTCGGTCAGCGCTGACCGCAGCAGCTCGAGGAGGTGGTCGCCGAGCCGGCGCACGGTGTCCTCGTCGAAGAGGTCGGGGTCGTATTTCAGGGTGAACGAGCAGTCGGCCGCCCCTTCTACGACATCCAGGGTCAGGTCGAACTCGCCCTCCTGGTGCACCCCGTCGAACACCCCGCGCACCGGGTCCCGGTCTCCCGGCTCCACCCAGTTCTGGAAGTAGAAGGCCACCCGGAACAGGTCCGCGGTGTCGGTACGGCCCGCC